>DASRKB010000133.1:0-8487 GCA_035649175.1 Burkholderiales bacterium
ACTAAGAGCCGCTTAGGCAGTTCGAAAGGCCGCGCGTCTTCCAGGCGCGCGGCCTTTTATCATGCGTGGATGCGCATCTGCATCTACGGCGCCGGCGCGGTTGGCGGTCATGTGGCGGCGCGCCTGGCGGCCGCCGGAAACGATGTCTCGGTCGTCGCGCGCGGCCCGCACCTGCGCAAGATCCAGGCCGACGGGATCAAGCTGCTCCGCGGCGAGGAAACCATCGTCTCGAAGGTCCGCGCCGCCGACAGCGCCCGCGAGCTCGGCACCCAGGACTTCGTGCTCGTCACCCTGAAGGCGAATGCGCTCGGCGCCTTTGCCGAGGGCTGCGAGCCGCTCCTCGGCCGCAATACCGCGGTGGCGTTCGTGCAGAATGGCATTCCCTGGTGGTACGGGCGCGAGAACGAGCGGCTCGACCCCGGTGGCGCGCTTGCCCGCGCTGTGGCGTCGGAGCGCATCGTCGGTGGCGTCGCGTACTCCGCGAACGATGTGGTGGAGCCGGGCGTGGTGTTGAACCACGTGCCCAACTCAAACATGATCGTCATCGGTGCCGCGACGACGGAAGACGACCGCGTCCCCCGGCTGAGAGCCGCCCTTGAGAAAGCCGGAATCTCATCGCCGCCGGTGGAGGACATCCGTCAGGCGATCTGGAGCAAGCTCGCGGTCAACCTCGGAACCTCGAGCCTCTGCACCATCACCGGCGCGAACATCGCCGAGGTGCGCTCCGACCCGCGCCTGGGGGCGCTCGCCGCGAAGCTCGGAGCGGAAGGCCGCGCGATCGCCAAGGCGCTCCACGTCGCCATCGAGCGCGCCCCCCAGCGCCCTGGCGGCGGCCAGTCCTCGGGACTGATCCAGCACAAGCCCTCCATGCTGCAGGACTACGAGCGCGGGCGGCCGATGGAAATCGACGCGCAGCTCATGGCGCCGCTCGCGCTCGCGCGCCAGGCCGGCGTGGGCGCGCCCATGCTCGAGCTCGCCGCCGCCCTCGTCGCGCACAAGGCCGCCGCCAAGGGCCTGTACAAGCCTTGAGGCTCGAGCAGCTCCTCTTCTCCCACGCCGAGCGCACGCCGGAACGAGTCGCCGTGGTCTCGGGGGATACCCGGCTGAGCTATGCCGAGCTTGCCCAGTCGGTCAAGAGGACAGCCTCTTCATTGAACGTCAACCCCGGCGAGCGGGTTGCGATCCGGCTGCCCAACGGCATCGAGTTCGTCCAGGCCTTCTATGCGGCCCTCGCCGCCGGCGCGTCGGTGGTGCCGGTCAACGCGCGCCTCGCGCTCCCGGAGGTCGAGCACATCCTGGAGGACGCGAAGCCCGCATGGGTTTTCACCGCGGAAGGCTTCCCCGCGGGGAGCGAAAAGCCGCTTCAAGAGCAAACCAACGACGAATGCGTGGTGCTCTACACCTCCGGGACGACGGGCAGGCCCAAAGGCGCCATCAATACCCATGCCAACGTGATCGTGCAGAACGTCTACCAGCACGCGATCGCGTGGGGGATAGGCAGCCGCGATGTGTACCTTGCGACGACGCCGCTCGCGCACCGCGCGGGCGTCGCGCGGCTCGCGAACGCGCTCGGCCTGGGCGGCACGCTGGTGGCGGCGCCGAAATTCGACGCCGCCGCCGCGCTCGAGTCGATCGAGCGCGAGCGCGTCACGGTCGCGGGCCTGCCGCCCACGGTGCTGCGCATGATGCTGCCCGAGATCCGCCGCGATCCGTCGAAATGCGCCTCGCTGCGCACGGTCATCGTATCGGCCGAGGCTTTTCCGCTTTCCCTTTTTCAGGAAGTGAACTCGGTTCTTCCGCGGGTAAGGTTCCACGCGGTGTACGGCATGTCCGAAGCCGCCATCAGCAGCGCGACGGACCAGGAGATGCGGAACCGGCCCGGCACCGCGGGCCGGCCCTTCCCGGGCATCGAGGTGAAGATCGAGGACGACGAGTTGCTGGTGCGCGGCGCGTTCGCGGTGATGAAGGGCTATCTCGGTCACGCGCCGGTGGCGGGCGGCTGGTTCCGCACCGGGGACCTCGTGCGCCGCGACCGCGACGGGTACCTCTTCGTGGTCGACCGCAGGAAGGACATGGTGGTGAGCGGGGGCTACAAGGTATACGCGAAGGAACTCGAGCAGGTGCTCGTGCAGCATCCTGCAATCGAAGACGCGGCAGTGCTCGGTGTGCCCGATGCCGTCTATGGCGAGGCGGTGGTCGCGGTCGTGCAGCCGAAGGCGGGTCAGAAGTTGTCCGAAGAGGACGTCGTGGCGCACTGTCGCTCGCAGCTCGCCGGGTACAAGAAGCCCCGGCACGTGATTTTCGTCGAGGCGTTGCCGAGAAACTCCCTGGGTAAAGTGGTCAAGCGCGAGCTTCGGATTAGAATCGAAGCCGCGCCATGGCCAGGCAGGTAAAAAGGGCCCCGAAGGAGGCAGCGGGGGATCCGGTTGCAGCCGCGTTCGAGCTGCTCGAGGCATTGCCGGTCCCGGTGTTCTTCAAGGCGCGCGACGGCCGCTATCTCGGCGTGAACCGAGCCTGGGAGGAATTCTTCGGCATCGCGCACCGGGACTTCATCGGCAAAAGCGTCGCGGACCTTTACCCGCAGTCGCCCGCGGTCGCCGAAAGGCACGCCGCGATGGACGAGCTGCTGTGGCGCAACCCGGGCGGGCAGAGCTACGAGATCCCGATCGCCACGCGCGGCGGCGTTCAGCGCGACGCCATCTACTACAAGGCTACCTTCGAGGACTCGGCAGGCGAGGTGGCGGGGCTGGTCGGCGCGATCGTCGATATCACCGGCCGCAAGAAGGCGGAAGCGGCGCTACGCGAGAGCGAGGAGCGCTGGCGCTCGATCGTCGACTCGGCGAACGATGGCATGCTGGTCTACGACCACTCGCTCAACATCACCTTCGTCAACTGCGCCGCCGAGCGGATCCTCGGGCTCGCGCGCTCGGAGCTCGTCGGCGCCCCCGGGTTCACTTCGCTGCTGCCCTGCATCCATGAGGACGGGCGGCCGCTCGACCC
This sequence comes from Burkholderiales bacterium, assembly GCA_035649175.1. Classification (GTDB taxonomy): domain Bacteria; phylum Pseudomonadota; class Gammaproteobacteria; order Burkholderiales; family SG8-39; genus SCGC-AG-212-J23. The sequence goes on from DASRKB010000133.1 coordinate 3,001, forward strand.
GCAGGCCGAGCGCGCGACGCGCGTCACAGCGCGTACCGGCCGGCCGCTCACCAACTACATCGTCGGCGTGAAGCGCCGCGACGGCGGCTTGACCTGGCTCTCGGTGAACACGGCATTCCTCCGCCGGCGCGAGGAATCCGACTGGTACGGCATCGTCTCCACGCTCTCCGACATCACAGAGGAAAAGGCGTCCGAGCTGCGGCTGCGCGAGAGCGAGGCGCGCTACCGGCGCACCTTCGAGCTCGCCGCCGCCGGCATCGCGCACATCGGCATGAACCGCCGTTACCTCCGGGTGAACCGGCGCCTGTGCGAGATCTTCGGCTACATGGAGATCGAGCTGCTCGGCAAGACCGGGCGCGAGCTCTCGCATCCGGACGACCTCGACGTCATCAACTCGCAGCGGCCCGCGCTCTACGCGGGCAGGATCGATGCGATACGGGTGCAGAAGCGCTACCTGCGCAAGGACCGCACGCCGGTGTGGGTCACTCTCGCGCTGTCGGTCGAGCGCGACGCGCAAGGCCAGCCGACCCACGAGATCGCCGTCTATCATGACATCACCGCGCAGCGCGAGGCCGAGGAGCGAGTGCGCGAGAGCGAGGAGCTCTACCGCCAGACCTTCCAGCTCGCCGCCTCCGGCATCGCGCACGTGGGGCTCGACGGGCGCTTCCTCAAGGTGAACCGCAGCCTGTGCGAGATCCTCGGGTACGCCGAGGAGGAGCTCGTCGGCCGCTCGGTGAAGGATCTCTCGCATCCCGAGGACCGCGACCTCACCGACCGCGAGCGCGCGCGCGTGCACGAGGGAGAGGTCGACGCGGCGCGCTTCGAGAAGCGCTACGTTCGCAGGGATGGTCGCGTGGTGTGGGTGGAGCTCTCGGTGGCGCTGGCGCGCGACCCGCACGGCCATCCGCAGTACGAGATCGCCATGTTCGAGGACATCACCGAGCGCAAGGAAGCCGAGTCGGCGCTCGCCGCCGCGCACGAGGAGCTGAAGCGCTCGAACGCGGAGCTCGAGCAGTTCGCCTACGTCGCGTCGCACGACCTGCAGGAGCCGCTGCGCATGGTCTCCTCCTACACGCAGCTCGTCATGAAGCGCTACGGCGAGCGCCTCGACGGCGACGCGAAGGAGTTCATGGCGTACGTGGTCGACGGCGCGGCGCGCATGAAGCAGCTCATCGAGGACCTGCTCGCCTATTCGCGCGTCGGCACCAGGGGCAAGGAGTTCCGGCCGACCTCGGTGGAGAGCGCGCTCGCGCGCGCCCTCGCCAACCTGCACGCGGCGATTGCCGAGTCCGGCGCAGAGCTCACGCACGACCCGCTACCCACGGTCCACGCCGACGAGGGCCAGCTCGCGCAGCTCCTGCAAAACCTGATCGGCAACGCGCTGAAGTTCAGAGGCTCTGGGAAGCCCTCGATCCATGTGGGCGTCGTGGAGACACCCTCTGCCTGGGAGTTTCGCGTGCGCGACAACGGCATCGGCATCGAGCCGCAGTACTTCGAGCGCATCTTCATGCTGTTCCAGCGCCTGCACACCAAGGGCGACTACCCAGGCACCGGCATCGGGCTCGCGATCTGCAAGAAAGTAGTCGAGCGCCACGGCGGTCGCATCTGGGTCGACTCGGAGCCCGGCAAGGGCTCGAGCTTCCATTTCACGCTGCCGAGATAAGGACGGGCTCATGACGAGAGGAGGAAAGCCGGTCGAGATCCTGCTGGTGGAGGACAATCCCGGCGACGAGAGGCTGACGCGCGAGGCGCTGAAGGAAGGCAAGGTATACAACAACCTCCACTGGGTGAAGGACGGGGTGGAGGCGATGGAGTTCCTGCGCCGGCAGGGGAAATACGCCGGCGCGCCGCGGCCGGACATCATCCTGCTCGACCTCAACCTGCCACGCAAGGACGGGCGCGAGGTGCTCGAGGAGATCAAGACCGACGAGGACCTCAAGCGCATCCCCGTGGTGGTGCTCACCACCTCCAAGGCGGAGGAGGACGTGCTGCGCACCTACAGCCTGCACGCCAACTGCTACGTGACCAAGCCGGTGGACCTCGAGAAGTTCATCGTGGTGGTGAAGTCGATCGACGTCTTCTGGCTCACCGTGGTGACGCTGCCGCCCAATGGAAACGAATGAACAGGGTCCTCCTCATCGAGGACAACCCCGGAGACGCCCGGCTCATCCAGGCGATGATCGAGGAGGAGGAAGGCACGCCCTTCGTCCTGCATCTCGCCGACCGGCTCTCGCGCGGGCTCGAGCATCTGTCGAACGGCGAGACGGCGCTGGTGCTGCTCGACCTGTCGCTGCCGGACAGCTTCGGCCTGGAAACCTTCGCCAAGGTCTACGCCCACGCGCCGGCCGTGCCGATCATCGTCCTGACCGGTAACGACGATCAGAAAGTCGCGCTTTCGGCGGTGAAGGGCGGTGCGCAGGACTTCCTCGTCAAGGGGCGCCTGGACCGCGAGCTGCTCCTGCGCTCGATGCACTACTCGATCGAGCGCAAGCGCTATCAGGTGCAGCTCGAGCACCAGGCGAACTACGACGCGCTCACCGGGCTGCCTAACCGCAGCCTGCTTCACGACCGCCTGAAGCAGGCGGTGTACGCGCAGCGCACGCCGCGCAACATCGCGGTGGTGTTCATGGACCTGGACCACTTCAAGTTCGTGAACGATTCGCTCGGCCACTCGGCGGGAGACAGGCTGTTGAAGGCGATGGGCGAGCGCCTGCGAGCCGCGCTGCGCGAAGGCGACACCGTGGGGCGCGTCGGCGGCGACGAGTTCGTGCTGATCCTCGCCGACCAGAACAACGAGGAGGTCGTCTTCCGCGCCATGCAGCGCATTGCCGCGAAGGTCGCCGAGCCGATCACCATCGACGGCCAGGAGCTCTACGTCACCTGCTCGGCGGGCATCAGCCTGTACCCGCAGGACGGGCCGGACGTCGATACGCTGCTCAAGAACGCCGACACGGCGATGTACCGGGCGAAGGAGCACGGCCGCTCGAACTTCCAGTTCTACACCTCGGAGATGAACGAGCGGGTCAACGAGCGCCTGGCGCTGGAGGCCGCGCTGCGCCGCGCGCTCGAGCGCGAGGAATTCCTGCTGCATTACCAGCAAAAGGTGGACCTCAGGTCCGGCGCGATCGTCGGCGCCGAGGCGCTGGTGCGCTGGATGCACCCGGAGTGGGGCCTCGTGCGCCCGGCGCGCTTCATTTCGCTCGCCGAGGAGACCGGGCTTATCGTACCGCTGGGCGAATGGGTGCTGCGCGAGGCATGCCGGCAGGCGCGTGCCTGGGTGGACGAGGGCTTGCGGCCGGGGGTGGTGTCGGTCAACCTCTCGGCGCGGCAGTTCCGCCAGCACGACCTGGTGCGCGTGGCCTCGCGGGTGCTCGAGGAGACCCGGCTCGACCCCCAGTACCTCGAGTTGGAGCTCACCGAGAGCATGGTCATGCACAACGCCGAGAGCGCGATCGCCACGCTGCAGGGGCTGAAGTCGCTCGGCATGCGCCTCTCGGTCGACGACTTCGGCACCGGCTACTCGAGCCTCTCGTATCTCAAGGACCTGCCGATCGACGCGCTCAAGATCGATCGCTCCTTCGTGCGCGACATCGGCGGCGGCATGGAGGCGGACGAGGGCGTGCTCGCCCAGGCGATCATCTCGCTCGCGCACAGCCTCGACCTGAAGGTGATCGCCGAGGGCGTCGAAACCGACGCGCAGGTCAGGTTCCTGAAGCGCCACGGCTGCGACGAGGTGCAGGGCTTCCTTTACGGAGAGCCGGTCGCGCCCGACGCTCACGCGCGGCTCCTCGACGCGGCGGGGCGCAGGGGCAGGCGCGGGTGAGCGCCACGCGGCCGGTCGTCCTCGCGGTCGACGACGACACCGACCTCCTCAGCCTGGTGTCCAAGGTGCTGGGCGGCGACTACCAGGTGCTTACCGCCTCAGATCCCGGCAGCGCGCTCGAGCTCGCCAGCGCCGAGCCACGGCCCGACCTCATCCTGCTCGACGTCGACATGCCTGGCGCGAGCGGCTTCGAGCTGATCCGCGTGCTGAAGGAGGACGCGAGCACCGCCCCCATCCCGGTGGTGTTCCTCACCGCGCGCACCGATCCGAAGGATCAGACCGAGGGCTTCGAGCTCGGCGCCGCCGATTACATCACCAAGCCGATCAACGCCGCGGTGCTCAGGGTGCGCGTGCGCACGCAGCTCGCGCTCGCGAACCGGAACGCCGAGCTCGAGCGGCAGGTGACCGAGCGCACCGCGCAGCTCGAGTCGACGCGTGCGCAGCTCGTCCGGCGCCTCGCGCGCGCCATGGAGCTGCACGAGAGCGCTGCGGTCGGCAACCGCGTCTCGCGGCTCGCGAACTACGCCAAGCTCATCGCGCAGGCGGCGGGCGCCAATCCGCAGATTTGCGATGCGATGATGATCGCCGCGCCGCTGCACGACGTCGGCAAGCTGGGCGTCCCCGCCGAGATCCTGCGCAAGCCCGAGAAGCTCTCGGCGCCCGACTGGGAGCGTGTGAAGCGCCACCCGCAGCTCGGCGCGGAGATCATCGGCGAGCACGAGGACCCGCTGCTCAGGCTCGCGCGCCAGATCGCGCTTACGCACCACGAGCACTGGGATGGCTCGGGCTATCCTCGGCGGCTCAAAGGCGAGGCGATCCCCTGGCCGGGGCGGGTGATGGCGGTGGTCGACGCCTTCGAGGCGATGACCACGACGCAGTTCTACCGGGGGCCGAAGACGGTGGAGCAGGCCGCCGCAGAGATCGAAAAGGCAAAGGGCTCGCGCTACGACCCGGCCGTGGTGGAGGCCTTCAAGAAGGCGCTTCCGGTGATGAAGAAAGTGCGCGAAACCTACTCCGACGCGCTCGGGGACCTGATCAACCTCGACTTTTCACCGAAGCAGCCGCCCGCGAAGTGAGCAAGCCCGTCGCCCACCCGTTATTTGCGTTTTATGCGCTGCGGGCGTAGGGTGCCGGCCGCTTGGCCGAACAACGTTCAGCGGGCAAGTCCTCCACCGCCACCCTGACCCTCGCCGCGCTCGGCATCGTGTTCGGCGACATCGGCACGAGCCCGCTGTACGCGGTGAAGGAGACCTTCGCCCCGGGCCACGGCATCCCGCTCGATGCCGACAACATCCTCGGTGGCCTCTCCACCATGTTCTGGGCGCTCATGGTCGTGGTGTCGCTCAAGTACGTGACGCTCATGATGCGCGCCGACAACCGAGGCGAGGGCGGCATCATGGCGCTCATCGCGCTCGCGCAGACCGCGATCCGCGAGCAGCCGCGCTGGCGCATGCCGCTTCTCCTCATCGGCGTGTTCGGCGCGTCGCTCTTCTACGGCGACGCTGTGCTCACGCCCGCCATCTCGGTGCTCTCCGCGGTCGAGGGCCTGGAGATCGGCACCACGGCGCTCAAGCCCTGGGTCGTGCCGGTGGCGGTCGGCGTGCTGCTTGCGCTCTTCGCGATCCAGCGCCGCGGCACCGCCGCGGTCGGCCGGCTCTTCGGGC
>DASRKB010000134.1:0-3732 GCA_035649175.1 Burkholderiales bacterium
GCGCGTCCACGACTCCACCGCCGACATGCGCTATCTCGTCCTGCCGATGCGCCCGGCGGGCACCGAGGGCTGGAGCGAGGAGAAGCTCGCCTCGCTCGTCACCCGGGATTCGATGATCGGCGTCTCGGTGCCGAAGTCCCCTGGCACGCGCGCCTAAGCTCCTCGGCGTCTGGCCCCTCGGGGACCTGGCGGCCTACGTCGAGTTCTCGCCGGTCCTCGACCTGGAGGTGAACGCGTTCGTGCAGCGCCTCGCGCTCGCGGTGCACGCGCGCGCGGAGCCCGAGCTGCGCGACGTGGTCCCGGCGCTCGGCGGCCTCGCGCTGCACTTCGCGCCGCAGTTCGCCGGCGACCTGGTGCAGGCGTCGCTCGCCATCGTGGAGCGCGCGCTCGATAAGCTTCCGCCGCCCGCCAAGGTCGGGCGGGAGGTTGAGGTGCCCGTGTGCTATGAGCCGGAGTTCGCGCCGGACCTGGCCGAGGTGGCGCGTCGCGTGAAGCTCGAGCCCGAGGAGGTTGCGAGGCGCCACGCCGCCGGCGAGTACCGCGTCCTCATGATCGGCTTCGCGCCGGGGCACGCTTACATGGGCGGCCTGGATCCGTCGCTCGCGATCTCTCGCCGCGCCGCGCCGCGCCCCGAGGTGCCGGCGGGCTCCGTGGCGATCGCCAACGAGCAGACCGTGGTCTATCCCTACGCGATCTCCGGTGGCTGGAACGTGATCGGTCGCACGCCGCTGGTCATCTTCGACGCGAAGCGCGAGCAGCCCAGCCTGTTCGGCCCCGGAGACCGAGTGCGATTTCGAAGGATCACCAAGGAAGAGTTCTTCAGGTGACGATCCGAGTCCTGCGTCCGGGTCTCCTCATGACCGTGCAGGACCTCGGCCGCCACGGCCACCAGCACGTCGGCGTTTGCCCGGGCGGGGCGATGGACCCGATCGCCTGCGCGCTCGCCAACGCGCTCGTGGGCAACGCGCCAGGAGAGGCCGCGCTCGAGATCACGGTGCTCGGGCCTGACCTCGAGCTCGAGCGCGACACGCTTCTCGCGCTCTGCGGCGCGCCGTTCCAGGCGACGATGCCGGTCAACCGCCCGGTGCTGCTCCCGGCCGGAACGCGGCTCGTCATCGGACGCGCGCCGCGCGGCGCGCGCGCCTACCTCGCGGCGGCGGGCGGCATCGCGGTGGAGCCGGTGCTGGGGAGCCGCAGCACGTTCATCCCGGGCGGGTTCGGCGGGCTGGGCGGGAGGACGCTGCGGCGGGGAGATGCCATTCCCCTGGTGGAAGAATCCGAGGATCTCTCCAGAGAGAGGTTTTCCAAGCTCAAAAGGAAAAACGGCAGCTCCGTTCGCTGGTCAGTGCCGCCGCACACGGTGCCGGAGCACGAGCCGCTGGTGCTGCACGTCCTCGACGGCCAGCACTTCCCGAGCTTCGACGTGGCCTCGCAGCGCGCGTTCGTGGACTCGGTATGGAAGATCGGCCCGGAGTCCAACCGCATGGGCTTCCGGCTAGAGGGCCCGGCGCTCGCGCGCGAGAAAGGCGATGAGATACTATCGGGCCCGACTTGCCTCGGCACGGTGCAGGTGCCCTCGAACGGCACGCCGATCGCGCTGATGGCGGACCACCAGACCACCGGCGGCTACCCGAAGATCGCCGAGATCGCCTCCGCCGACGTGGCGCGCCTAGCGCAGCTCGGCCCCGGCGGCACCGTGCGCTTCGCGCGCTGCGGCCTGGACATCGCCGCGGAGCTGCGCCGGCACGTGCTCGAGCGGCTGGAGACCGCGCTGCGCGGGATCGCATGGGAGTACGGAAACTGAAGACCGTCGACTTCAACTGCGACATGGGCGAGAGCTACGGCGCCTGGAAGATGGGCGCCGACGCCGGGGTCATGCCCTTCATCAGCTCCGCGAACATCGCGTGCGGCTTCCACGGCGGCGACCCGGCGACGATCCGCAAGACGGTGGCGCTCGCCGTGCAGCACGGCGTCGCGATCGGCGCGCACCCCTCGCTTCCGGACCTGCAGGGCTTCGGCCGGCGCGCGATGAAGATCACGGCGCAGGACATGTACGACCTCGTCGTCTACCAGGCGGGCGCGGTCGAGGGCTTCGCACGCGCCGCGGGCGGCCGCCTGCACCACATCAAGTGCCACGGCGCGCTCTACAACATGGCCGCGAACGACGAGGGCCTGTCGGACGCCATGGTGCGCGCCGCGAAGGATCTGGGCGTCATGCTCTACGTCCTTTCCAACAGTTTGAATCATGAAATTGCAAAACGAGCGGGCATCCCCGTCTTCGGCGAGGTGTTCGCAGACCGCGGCTACGCCGACGATGGAACGCTCTGGCCGCGCGGGCAGCCGGGCGCGATGATCGAGGACGCGGACAAGGCGGTCGCGCAGGCGCTCGCGATGGTGCAGCAGGGCTACGTCACCAGCGTGTCGGGCAAGCGCGTCGCGGTCGCCGCAGATACGGTGTGCATCCACGGCGACCAGCCCGGGGCGGCAGCCTTTGCTTCTCACATCAGGACTGCTTTTACCGAGAAAGGGATAAGGATTGCGGCCCCCTAAGCTCTTCACGCCGATCCAGCTCGGCGGCATCACGCTGCCCAACCGCATCGTCGTCTCGCCGATGTGCCAGTACTCCGCCGACGACGGCTCGATGACCGACTGGCACCTCGTCCACCTCGGCAGCCTCGCCTGCTCGGGCGCCGGGATGATCGTCGTCGAGAAGACCGCCGTCACGCGCGAGGGCCGCATCACCCACGGTTGCACCGGTCTCTACAGCGAGCACAACGAGGCGGCGATGAAGCGCGTCATCGACGCCTGCCGCCGCATCACGAAGAGCCCCTTCGCGCTGCAGCTCGGCCACGCCGGCCGCAAGGGCTCGGCGAACGTCCCCTGGGTCGGCGTGCAGGCGCTCAGGGCGCACGAGTCCCCATGGCCGACGGTCGCGCCTTCCGCGCTTTCGAACGGGGAGGGCTGGCCTACGCCGCATGAAGTCACTTCTTCAGAGATAAAGATTCTTGTTGAGGCTTACGTGGCCGCCACGCTGCGGGCGAAGCGCGTCGGCTTCGACGCGATCGAGCTGCACTCCGCGCACGGCTACTTCCTGCACCAGTGGCTCTCGCCGCTCTCGAACCAGCGGACAGACGAGTACGGCAGGAACCGCATGAAGTTCCCGCTCGAGGTCGCCGCGGCGGTGCGCGAGGCCTGGCCGAAGGACCGCGCGCTCGGGGCGCGCATCACCGGCAGCGACTGGGCAGAGGGCGGCATCACGCCGGAGGACGCGGTGGCGTATGCGAAGGAGCTCAAGCGCGTGGGCTTCGACTACGTCTGCGTATCGAGCGGCGGCCTGCCGCAGGCGAAGATCAAGGTCGAGCCGAACTACCAGGTGCCCTTCGCCGCGGCGGTCAAGAAGACGGTCGACATCCCGGTGCGCGCGGTGGGGATGATCGCCGACGCCGAACAGGCCGCGGAGATCGTCGAGTCAGGACGCGCCGACATGATCGCCATGGCGCGCGCCTTCCTCGACGATCCGCGCTGGGTCTGGCACGCCGCCGAGCGCTTCGGCGTCAAGATCGACTACCCGCCGCAGTACGCGCGCAGCCGCTACGACCTCTGGCCCGGCGCGAAGCTCGCGCGGCCGAGCGAAACGGTCTAGTCGTCCCAGAGCTTCGAGGGAACGGGCAGGCCCTGCAGCTCGCGCGGCCCGAGTGGGCGGTCGGGCGCAATGCCCTGCTGCTCGAGGAG
>DASRKB010000135.1:0-53696 GCA_035649175.1 Burkholderiales bacterium
CGGCGAACGAGGCGGCCGACGACCGGGCCGACATCCACCCGGGCGACCGCTGCATGCTCATCGTGGAGAACGACGTCGCCTTCGCCAAGGTGCTGCTCGAGGCGGTGCGCGAGCAGGGATTCAAGGGCCTGGTCAGCGGCACGGGGGCCGGCGCGCTCGCGATGGCGCGCGACTTCCGGCCGACGGCGATCACCCTCGACATTTTCCTGCCCGACATGCAGGGATGGCGCGTGCTCGACCGGCTGAAGGCCGACCTGTCGACGCGCCACATCCCGGTGTGCGTGGTGTCGACCGACGAGGCGCGCGCCCGCGCCTACGAATCGGGCGCGCTCGGGTTCCTCGCCAAGCCCGTCGCCTCGCGCGAGCTGGTCGAAGGCGCGCTTCGCGAGCTGACCGACTTCGCCGCCCGCGGCCGGCGCAACCTGCTGCTCGCGATGCCGGCGGGCGAGGCGCGCCGCGCGCTCGCCGGGCTGCTCGCCTGCGAGGACCTGGAGGTGCGGGAGAGCGCCGCACCGGCGGAGGCGCTCGAGCGCCTGCGCAGCGGGGACGCCGATTGCCTGGTGGCACAGGCCGGCCTGCTCGATCCCGAGCGCCTCGCGGAAGCGCTCGAGAACCGGCCACGGCCACTGCCGGTCGTGGTATACGACCCGGACGGGACGGCGGGGCGCCCGCAGGGAGACGACCGTGTGGTTCAGCGCGCCGCGCGTTCGGTGGAGCGCGCGGCGGACCTCGCCTGCTTCTTCCTGCACCGGCCGCTCGAGGGCCTCGCCGACCCGGCGCGCCGCGCCCTCGAGACGCTGCACTCCTCGAGCAGCGTGCTCGCCGGGCGCACTGCGCTCATCGTCGATGACGACATGCGCAACATCTTCGCGCTCGCCACCGTGCTGCACGACGAGGGCATGCGAATCGCGTCGGCCAACAACGGCCGCGAGGCGATCCGGCTCGTCACCGAGCGCGCCGACATCGACATCGTGCTGATGGACATCATGATGCCCGAGATGGACGGGATCGCCACCATGCAGGAGATCCGCAAGCTGCCGCGCGGCCGCGACCTTCCGATGGTCGCAGTCACCGCGAAGGCGATGAAGGGAGACCGCGAGCGCTGCATCCAGGCGGGCGCCTGGGATTACCTCTCCAAGCCGGTCGACATGCCGCACCTCATGACGGTGCTGCGCGGATGGCTGCATCGGTGAGCACGCCCGAGCAGGCGCGCGAGGACCCGGTCAACGTCCTGATCGTCGACGACTTGCCCGAGAAGCTGCTCGCGTACCGCATGGTGCTCGAGGAGCTGGGGGAGAACCTGGTCACGGCGCGCTCGGGCTCGGAGGCGCTGCGCGAGGTGCTGTCGCGCGAGTTCGCCGTGATCCTGCTCGACGTCAACATGCCCGATATCGACGGCATGGAGACCGCGCGCATGATCCGACGCTACGGCGCCAGCGCGCACACGCCGATCATCTTCATCACCGCCTACGCCGACGAGATCCAGATGGCGCGCGGCTACTCGCTCGGCGCGGTCGACTACATCCTTTCGCCGGTAGTCCCCGACGTCCTGCGTACCAAGGTGAAGGTGTTCTGCGAGCTCGCGCGCCTGCAGCGGCGCACGCGCGCGCACGCCGAGGAGCGCGTCGCGCTGGCCCAAGAGCAGGCGGCGCGCGCCGCGGCGGAGGAGGCCAACCGCCGCAAGGACGAGTTCCTCGCCATGCTTTCTCACGAGCTGCGCAACCCGCTCGCGCCGATCCGCAACGCGGTCGAAGTGATGCGGCGCGTCGCTCCTGCCGACGCGCGCCTGGACTGGGCCCGCGAGGCGATCGACCGGCAGGTGACGCACATGACGCAGCTCGTCGATGGCCTGCTCGATGTCTCGCGCATCACGCGCGGCAAGATCAAGCTGAAGAAGGAGCCGGTGGACCTCGGCAAAGTGCTCGAGCAGGCGATCGAGTCGACCCGGCCGCTCCTCGACGCACGCCGGCACCGGCTTACCGCCGCGCTTGGTGGCCCGGTGCGGCTCTCCGGAGACTTCGGGCGCCTGACGCAGGTGTTCGTTAACCTGCTCGCCAACGCGGCCAAGTACACGCCGGAAGGCGGCGCGGTGCACGTGTCGCTGACCGCGGGCGACGGCGAGGCGATCGTCTCGGTCCGGGACAACGGCGCGGGCATCGAGCGCGAGCTCCTGCCGCGCGTCTTCGACATCTTCGTGCAGGGCGAGCGCAGCCTGGACCGCAGCCCGGCGGGCCTGGGCATCGGGCTCACGATCGTGCACCACCTCGTCACGGCGCATGGCGGCCGGGTCGAGGCGGCGAGCGAGGGTCCCGGGCGCGGCGCGGAGTTCGTCGTGGCGCTGCCTTGCCTTCGCCAGGTACCCGAAGCCGACGCGCCGCCGACCACGATGTCCGCGGCCGGCGAGCCGCCCGCGCGGCGACGCGTGCTGGTGGTCGACGACAACGCCGACGTCGCGGAGAGCATCGCGGTATTCCTCAGGCTCGTGGGCCACGAAGTGCGCATCGCCTCCGACGGCGCGCAGGCCATTGCGCTGGCGCAGCTCTTCGCGCCCGAGGTGGCCATCCTCGACATCGGGCTGCCGGGGATGAGCGGCTACGAGCTCGCGCGGCGCCTGCAATCGCTGCCCGAGACGCGCGGAGCGCTGCTCGTCGCGGTGAGCGGCTACGGACAGAAGGACGACCGCGTCCAGGCGAGCGCGGCGGGCTTCCAGCACCACTTCCTGAAGCCGAGCGACCCGGCCGAGATCCTGCGGGTCGTTGCCCGGGCTAGCCCGGATCCGAAGCGGCTCGCGACGTCGCCCAGCTGAGCAGCCGCGCGATCTCCGGGCGCTCCGCGAGTACCGCGACCTCGATCGCATCCTTGCCCTCGCGGTTGCGGATGCGCGGATTCGCCCCCTCGGTGAGCAGGCGCTCGACCTCGTCGCGGTCGCCGTAGAACGCCGCCAGGTGCAGCAGCGTGTTGCCGAAAGGTCCCTGGTAGTCCATGCGCGAAACTTATCGCGGGGTTCGTTTCTCCGCAATGTGGCGGCGGCCCGACATTGCTATATTCGGTGCGATGCTTCCGCGCGATCGCCTTCCCTACTCGGCCATCGTCGACCGTCCGAGGCTCGAGCTGCCGAGCGGCGCACGCCTCGCGGTGTGGACCATCGTCAACGTCGAGGAGTGGTCGATCGAGCGGCCGATGCCGCGAATGGTGCTGTCTCCGCCTCTCGGACAGCCGCTGCAGCCGGACTTGCCGAACTGGGCGTGGCACGAGTACGGCATGCGCGTCGGCTTTTGGCGCCTTGCCGAGGTATTGAAGAAGTTCGACATCAAGGCGACGCTGGCCATCAACGGCTCGGTTTGTAGAACTTATCCCCGCGTGGCCAAGGCGGCGCTCGAGGCGGGCTGGGAGTTCATGGGCCACGGCTACATCCAGAGGCCGATGCACCATGTGGAAGATCAACGAGCGGCAATAAGGCAGACCATCGAAGAAATCCGGGCCTTCACGGGCAAGGCGCCGCGCGGCTGGGAGAGCCCGGGCCTGACCGAAACCTACGACACGATCGACTGGCTCGCCGAGGCGGGAATCGAGTATGTCGCCGACTGGGTGCTCGACGACCAGCCGGTGGAGATCCGCACGGCGACCCGGCCGGTGGTCTCGATTCCCTACACGGTGGAGCTGAACGACATTCCCATGATGCTGCTGCAGAGCCACCCCTCCGCGGAATGGCTGCAGCGCGGCATCGACCACTTCGAGCGGCTCTACGCCGAGGGCGAAAAGAGCGCCCGGGTGATGGCGATCAGCGTGCATCCCTACATCACCGGCGTGCCGCACCGCGTCGGCTATCTCGAGCGGCTCTACGAGACCATCCGCCAGCGCCCCGGGGTGCTGATGTGGAAAGGGGAGGAAATCCTTGACTGGTATACCGACGCCCGAAGATCTGCGCCGGCGCGCTGAAGCGCTGCTGCCGGCGCTGCGCGAGCGGGCGGCGCGCAGCGAGGCGCTGCGGCGCATCCCGGACGAGACGCTTCGGGACTTTCACGAGGCCCAGCTCTTCCGTATCCACCAGCCACGGCGGGTCGGCGGCGCCGAGCTCGAGTTCGCCGCGGTGGTGGAGTACGGGGCGCTTTTTGCCCGCGCGTGCGCCTCCACCGCCTGGAACTGGGTGAACTTCTCGGCGCATCACATGATGCTCGGGATGTTTCCGCCGGCGGCGCAGGAGGAGGTCTGGGGCGCCTCGCGCGACGCGCTCATCGCCTCGTCCTTCGTCTTCCCGGCGGGCAGGGCGCGCAAAGTCGAAGGCGGCTACGTGCTCTCCGGCCGCTGGCCGTTCTCGAGCGGCGTCGACCCGAGCGAGTGGAACATGCTCGCGGGCCTTTCGCGGCTGGACGACCACGCCCCGCCGGAGCAGCGCGTGTTCCTGCTGCACCGCTCGCAGTACCGAGTGCACGACACTTGGTACGCCGGCGGCCTGCGTGGCACCGGAAGCAACGACGTGGAGGTCTCCGAGCAGTTCGTGCCGGAGCACAAGACGTTGTCGGTCGCCGACACCAAGGGGGGCCCGACCCCGGGCAGCGCCGTCAACCGCGGGCCGCTGTTCCAGGTCCCGGTCTTCGCGCTCTTTCCCTACATGCTTTCCGGCGTGGCGCTGGGGATTGCCGAGGGACTGATCGAAGACTTTTCTTCAAGCACGCTTTCCCGTACCGGAAAGATGACCGGGGCGCGCATCGCGGAGATCCAGAGCACGCAGATCCGGCTCGGCGAGGCCACGGCCTACGCGCGCGCCTCGCGCCTGGTGCAGCTCGATAACTGCCGCGAGGCGCAGCGCGCCATCGAAAGGGGCGACGTGCCGGATGCGAAGAGCAAGGCGCGCTACCGGCTGGAAGGTGCCTGGGCGGTCGAGTGGGCGCTGCGCGCGGTGGATGTCATGTTCGGCCTCGCGGGCGCCGGAGGCCTGTACGAGTCCGGGCATATCGCGCGAGCCTTCCGGGACGCGCACGCCGTCAAGCAGCACTTCTCCTTCAATACCGACATCGCCGGCACGACGTACGGCCGCGTGGCGCTCGGACTCCCCGCGGATAATCCTACGTTGTAGGCCTGAAAACTGCTTCCTGCCTGTACAGCTTTTTCGTCAACCGTGTACCGGGAAAGGAGTGCAGGAATGAAAATCCGTCTCATCGTCGCCGCCACGAGCGCGGCGCTGTTCTCGCTCGGCGCGATGGCCGCCGGGGACGACAAGCAGAAGCAGTCCCAGACTCAGGGCCAGGGCGCCCAGCAGTCGCAAAGCGCCACGGGAGCCTCGGGCTCCGCCACCGGAGCCTCGGGCTCCATGAGCAGCAGCGGTCAGTCGTCGAAGAGTGCCGCGGGTTCCACCAGCGGCCAGCAGTCCTCGAAGAGCGCCGCGGGCGGCGCCACCGCGGGTCAGCAGTCCCAAGCGCAGGGCGGCGGCGCGCAGAGCTCGGACCTCGTGAAGCAGGTGCAGCAGAAGCTCTCGCAGGAGGGTCATCAGCTCCAGGCTGACGGCATCATGGGACCGAAGACCCAGGCTGCGCTGAAGGAGTACCAGGAGAAGAAGGGCCTGGAGGCGTCCGGTCAACTGAACAGGGAAACCCTCTCTGCGCTCGGCGTGAGCGGCAGCGCCGGCGGCTCGGCCGCGACCGGCGGGTCCAGCACGGGACAGTCGCAGGGTCAGTCGCAGAAGACGCGGTAGCGGTCAACGGCAGGCCCAAGGGCGGGGAGCGCATTGCGCTCTCCGCTTTTTTTCGGCCGTGTGAAGCGGCACAATGGTTGCAGGCATGGCACAAGTGAAACCAGACGAGGGGCTGCTGAGCGGCGAGGTGCGGGCGCGGCTGCCGCTGCGCCGGCAGCTCCTGCTATACCTGGATCCGTTCGCGCTGTTCATGGACGCCTCGCGCGGCACGCGCCAGATGCGCGAAAGCGCCCTGCGCCACAACCGGGCCATGCGCTGGATGCTGGTCGCCTACCTGCGGC
Organism: Burkholderiales bacterium; assembly: GCA_035649175.1. Lineage (GTDB taxonomy): Bacteria > Pseudomonadota > Gammaproteobacteria > Burkholderiales > SG8-39 > SCGC-AG-212-J23. The sequence continues at coordinate 5,974 of DASRKB010000135.1, forward strand.
GTTGGGCGATGATCGCCTCGTCGCTCTTCCTCGCCATCCTGCCCGGAGAAGCGCTCGCCGCGCAAAGCCCGATTTTCCTAATCCCGACCGCGGCCATCGCCGTCGGCTGCTGCATCGCGCTGACCGTCACGGCCCTCATCGCCACGGTCTATCTCTTGCTGGGCTCCCGGGGCAGCACCCACAACTAAAGGAGACTTCCATGCGAGTGAGCGAAGCGATGAGCCGCGAGGTGCGGCTCGCCAACCCCGGGCAGAGCATCCGTGAGGTGGCGAGGATCATGGCCGAGATCGACGCGGGGGCCATGCCGGTGCAGGAAAATGACCGCCTGGTGGGCATGATCACCGATCGCGACATCGCGGTGCGCGCGGTGGCGCAGGGCAAGGGACCCGATACTCCGGTGCGCGAGGTGATGAGCACCGAGCAGGTACTGTACTGCTTCGAGGATGAGGAGCTCGACCATGTCGCGCAGAATATGAGCGAGGAGCGGGTGCGCCGCCTGCCGGTGGTGAACCGCGACAAGCGCCTGGTTGGCATCCTGGCCCTGGGCGACGTGGCGAGGAACGAGCAGAAGTCGGGCGGCAAGGCCGTGAAGGGCGTGTCACGGGAGGGCGGGCCCCATAGCCAGAACGCTCGCCTCTAGCCTCGCGGCCCTCGTCGTCGCCTTCCTGGCCGGCTGCGCCAGTACGCCGGACGTAACACAGGCGAAGAGCAGCTGGCAGGGGGCGACCTACGACGACGTGGTGCTGCTGTGGGGCGCGCCCTCGCGCAGCACCACGCTCTCCGACGGACGGCAGGCCCACACGTGGGTCAGCGAGCGGCACACTTCGCGTGGGACCTTCTATCCGTCGGTAGGCATCTTCGGCGGCTCCGGGAACGTCGGCGTGGGCGTCGGCGTAGGCACCAGCGTGCCCTTCGGTGCGGAGCGCGAGGCCTGCCAGCGCACGCTCGTCCTCGACCAGGGCCGCGTGGTGGAGCAGAACTGGATCGGCCCGGACGCCTTCTGCGAAACCTTCTACCGCCCCTAGGGCGTTCGGGGTCTGACCCCGATCTTGCGCAGAAGCGCTTCGCGGCGGGTGAGCCACCAGCCGTACTGCACCGGCCAGTGCTCGAACTCCGGATCCGCGCCGAGCGCTTGGGCAGCATGCACCGGCCAGTTAGGATCGTAGAGCGCTTCGCGGCCGATCGCGATGAGGTCGGCGCGCCCCGCCTGCAGCGCTTCCTCGGCTTGCTGCGCGGTGAGGATGAGACCCACGGCCATCGTCATCAGCGCGGCTTCCTTTCGGATTCGCTCGGCGAATGGAAGTTGGAAGCCCGGTACGCGCGGCACGAGCGTGCGCGTGGCCGCGGTCGCCGAGCCGAGGATGCCGCCCGACGAGCAGTCGATCACGTCGACGCTGACCGCCTTGAGCGCCTTTGCGAAGATTACGGTGTCCTCCAGGCTCCAGCCGCCTTGCACGTCGTCGATCGAAGAGACGCGCACGAAGAGCGGCTTGCCGGCCGGCCACGCCTCGCGCACCGCCTTCGCCACCGCGAGCGGAAACCGCATCCGCTTTTCGATCGGCCCCTCGTTCGACAGCGGCGAGAGGAACGTGTGCAGCAGGTATCCGTGGGCGGCATGGAGCTCGACGATATCGAAGCCCGCGGCATCGGCGCGCCGGGCTGCTGAACGGTAGGACTCAAGAAGACTGTTCAACGATGAGTCGTCGAGCGGTGTGGGCCGAAGCCATCCATCCCCGACCGGCTTGTCCGTCGGTGCGACGATGCCCCAGGGCCTCTCGCCGCGGTCGAGGTCAGCCTGCGTGAGCGGCCCGTTGCCGAACCAGGGTCGCGCCATGCTCGCCTTGCGCCCGGCGTGCGCGAGTTGGATAGCAGGAGTTGCTCTCTGGGACTTTACAAAGGAGGCGATTCTCTTCAACCCCGGGATCTGGTCGTCATCCCAGATCCCCGTGTCGCCGTGGGTGATGCGCCCGCGCTTCTCGACCGCGGTGGCTTCGACGAACACGACCCCCGCGCCGCCCTGGGCGAACTTGCCCAGGTGCACGAGATGCCAGTCGGTGACGTACCCGTCTTCGGCGGAATACTGGCACATGGGCGAGACGACGATGCGGTTGCGCGCGCGCACGTCGCGCAGCGCGATCGGCTGAAACAGGAGCGGCTGGCTCATGGCGGACATGTTAAGCGACTCATTCGATGATCTGCGCCCGCAGCAGGAGATCGCGCGGCAGGCTGAGGCCGAGTGCCCGCGCCGTCCCCATATTGATCACGAGGTCGATGGTCGTCGCGCGCTCGATCGGCAGCTCCGAGGCCTTCGCGCCCTTGAGGATGCGGTCGACGTAGTACGCGCTACGGCGGAACATGTCGGGGATGTCGGGCGCGTAGCTGAGCAGCCCGCCCGCCTCGGTGAGGAAACGCCAGCCCGAGATGACCGGCAGGCGATGGCGCAGGCCGAGCTCGGCGATGGCGGTGCGGTTGTCGGCGATGACGCCGGCAGCGAAGGCGACGTAGAGCGCGTCGTAGCGCCCGAGGGGAATGCGCGCCAGCGCGGCGTTCACCTCCGGCTGCGATGCCACCGGCATCGCTTCGGCGGCGATGCCGAGCTGCCGGGCCGAAGCGAGCGCCGCGTCGGCCTCGATGCCGGCATTGACGTTCCCCCTCTCCCACAGGAACGCCACCCGTCTGGCCGAGGGCAGCGCGCTGCGCAGAAACTCGATGCGCTTGCCGGCGAGCTCGCTGGAGTAGAAGCTCACGCCCGTCGCGTTACGGCCGGGCCGCGCGATCGAATCCGCCGCGCCCACGCCCACCGGGTCGCCCAGCGCCAGGAACACGATCGGCGTCCCGCGCGTCGTCTTCAGCGCCGCGAGGGTCGCCTGGGAGCCCGGCGTAGCGAGCACGTCCACCTTCTCGCGCAACAGCTCCTCGCACATAGCGGTAAGGAAGAGCGGCTCGTTTTCCGCAGAGCGATACAGGATGTCCACCGTCCGTCCCTGCACGAGGCCGAAGTCGGCCAGCCCGTCGAGGAAGGCCTGCCGCTCGCGCGAGGGCGGGTCGCTGATCGATGGCAGGGTCAGGTAGCCGATCCGAGGCCGGGCGCGTTGCGCGAGCGCGCTCGGCGCGGCAGCAAGCGCACCGACGGAAAGCAGGAACTCCCGTCTTCGCGGCATCGGCCTATCTTAAGATAGTCGAATGGCGGCGCGCGCAAGGGTGGCGTGGATCGGACTCGGCAGGATCGGCCTGCCGATGGCGGCGCGCCTTGCGGGCGCCGGCTGGATGGTCGCCGGTTACGACCTGAGCGCCGAGCGGCGCGCCGCGGCGAAGGCGCGCGGCATCACGCCGGCGGAAAGCGCGGGGGCGGCGCTCGACGGGGCCGGTTTCCTGTTCACCTCGCTTCCCGCACACGAAGCGATCCCTTCATTCCTTCACAAAGGCGTCACGCTGGTCGAAACCTCGACCATCTCGCCGCAGGCCTCCGCCGAGATCGCGAAGGCCGCGGCGGCGAAAGGCGCCCCGTACCTGCGCTCGCCGATCTCCGGCAGCACGGCGCTCGCGGAAGCCGGCACGCTGACGGTTTTCGCCTCCGGCCCGAAGGCGGTGCTCGAGGCGGCGCGCCCGGCGCTTGCGGCGTTCAGCCGCGCGCAGATCTGGCTGGGAGAGGGCGAGGAGGCCCGCTACGCGAAGCTCGCGGTCAATCTCATGGTGGCGGTGACCGCGGGAATGATGGGCGAGGCGCTCGCGCTCGCGAGGAAAGGCGGCATTTCCTGGCCGGCGATCCTCGACGTGATCGGCGAGAGCGCGGTCGGCTCGCCGCTGGTGAAGTACAAGCTCGATCCGCTGCGCAGGCGCGACTTCTCGCCGGCGGCCACCAACTCGCTCATCGCGAAGGACCTCGAGCTCATCGTCGGCGCCGCAAACGCGGCCGGCGTTCCGGTGCCGCTCGCCGAGCACATGCAGGCGGCCTACGCGAAGCTGATCGAGGAAGGCTTCGCCGAAGAGGACTTCTTCGGCATCGTTAGGGCAGTGGAGCGCAGCGCCGGGCTGGGCGAGCCCTGACCTGCATTGTCTTCTTCATCACAGCAGGAACACGCCCTTGCCGGTGGTCTGCTTGTCGAAGAGCCTGTACGCCTCGTCGGCCTGCTCGAGCTTCCAGCGGTGCGAGAAGATGCGCTCGAGCGGGATCTTGTGGTCGGCGATGAAGCGGGCGCACTCGAGCATGCCCATGGCGCTGAAGGTCCAGGAGCCGATGAGCGTGACCTGGCGGCGCAGGAGGTCGGGGCTCACGTCGAGGGTCACGTCGCCGCCCTCGCCGACGTAGCAGGCGGTGCCCCAGGTCTTGACGCAGCGCACCGCGGCGCGCCGCGCGGCGGCCACGCCGGTGCAGTCGAGGGAGAGATCGGCACCTTCGCCCTTCGTATGCTCGAGGATGGTCTTCACGGCATCTTCCCTGGAAGAATCGACCAGCCTATCGGCGCCGAATTCCTTCGCGAGCTTCAGGCGCTCGGCGGAGGTCTCGACCGCGATGACGCGCACGCCCATCGCCTTTCCAAGTACCGTGGCGGAGAGGCCGACCGGGCCCTGGCCGAAAACCACCATCGTGTCGCCGCCGGCGACGTGCATGCGGCGCATGGCGCCGTAGGCGGTGCCTGTGCCGCAGGCGACCGCGGCGCCCTCGGCGAAGCTGAGCTCCTCGGGGAGCGGGACGATGGTGCGCACCGGCACCTTCATGTACTCCGCGTGGCCGCCGTTCGCAGTGACGCCGTAAACGGTAATGCCGGAGCGGCAGAGCTGCGACCAGCCGACGCGGCAGTGCTTGCACGCGCCGCAGCCGGCGTAGTGGTGGTCCATGACGCGCTGGCCCGTCGGCGCTTCCTTCTCAGAGACGCCGGGGCCGCGCGCGACGACGATGCCGCAGGGCTCGTGCCCGGCGATGAAGGGATCCTTCAGGTCGCCCAGCCCGAGCGCCTTCTGCGCCTCGCCGGGCGGCGAGCGGTAGAACTTGAGGTCCGAACCGCACATGCCCGAGGCCTTCATCTGCAGCACGACCTCGCCCGGGCCGGGCGTGGGATCGGGGAAGTTGCGGATCTCGACCTTGCGGTCGCCAAGGAAGACGGCGCCTTTCATGGCGCCGAAGGTATCACGCGCCGCCTATCCGGTACGCGCGCTGCGCGTTGTCCCGGAAGAGCGCACGCTGCTCGGCCTGCGGCAGGCGCGCGACGATCTCGCGAAAGCCGTTCATGATGGTGGCGTAGCTGCCCACGAGCCCGTCGACCGGGAAGTTGCTCGCGAACATGCAGCGCGAGGCGCCGAAGATCGCGATCGCGTCGAGCACCACGCCCGCCTGGTCGGCGACCCGCCACGGCTTTCCCTTGATGCCGAGCCCCGAGATCTTCACGAGCGTGTTCGGGCACTCGGCGAGCGCGCGCATCGCGGCGCGCCAGCCGGCGAGGCCTTCCTCGCTGCGGTCCGCGGGAAGGCCGGTGTGGTTGAGCACCAGCGTGGTGCGCGGGAAGGCGCTCGCGAGGTCGGCGGCGTCGTAGAGCTCGCTCCAGGGTGCCTGCAGCTCGAAGTGCAGGCCGTGGCGCTCGAGGAGCGCATAGCCGCGCCGCCAGCGCTCGGTGCGCATCGCGCCGGGCTTCGGCTTGTGCCGCACGCCGCGCACGAGGGCGAAGGCGGCCTGCGCGGCGAGCACCGCGTCCGCATCGTCGCGGTCGAGCCAGGCTTGCGCGACGCAGGCGTCGGGAAGGCCGTGGCGCTCGGCGATCGTGTGGATCCAGCGCGTCTCGCCGATGGGGTCGGCGGGATCCCATTCGGCTTCCACATGGACGCTGTTCGTCACGCCGCAGGGCCGCGCATCGGCGAGGAAGTCCGCGGGCAGGTAATTCTTGCGCAGCGCTCGCGTGTCGCCGTAGCGAAAGGCGCCAGGCGGCTCGTCCTGCAGCCAGGGATAGCGGTTCGCCCTCAGGTCCCAGAAGTGGTGGTGGACGTCGATGGCGGGAAGCAAAACTTGTGCAGTCTCCGTTGCCCCTCTATGATGCCTGCGCCAACCTAGAGGAGGAGGGCATCATGCAAAAGAGCTTGCCGCTGAAGTTCGTGGTCGCGGGGACGGCGCTGGTCCTTGCCGCCGCGTCGGGAAGCGTGCCCGCGCAGAAGCGCGTCACGTGGAAGATGCAGAGCGCGTTCGGCACCAACCTGCCGCACCTCGGGCCCCCGGGACACCGCTTCTCCAAGAACATCGAGGTGATGTCCGAGGGCCGCTTCCAGATCCGCTTCCACGAGCCCGGCGCGCTGGTGCCGACGCTCGAGTGCTTCGACGCCGCCTCCAAGGGCTCGGTCGAGGCGTGCTGGACCACGCCCGGCTTCAGCGCGGGCAAGTACCCGGCGCTCGCCTTCTTCACCACGGTGCCCTTCGGGCCGCAGATGGGCGAGTTCATGGCCTGGAAGATCTTCGGCAACGGCAACAAGCTCGAGCAGGAGATCTACGCCAAGCACGGGTTGATGTCGCTCGACGCGTACGCGATCGGCCCCGAGACCTCCGGCTGGTTCCGCAACGAGATCAAGTCTCTCGACCAGCTGAAGGGCCTGAAGATGCGCTTCTTCGGCCTGGGCGCCAAGGTGATGCAGAAGCTCGGCGTGCAGACGCAGCTCCTCGCGCCCGCGGACATCTTCCCGGCGCTCGAGCGCGGCGTGATCGACGCGACCGAGTTCTCGATGCCGACCATGGACATCAAGCAGGGGTTCCACCAGGTGGCGAAGTTCAACTACTTCCCCGGCTGGCACCAGCAGGTGTCGGTGAACCACATCCTGATGAACAAGGCGCAGTTCGACGCGCTGCCCAAGTCCTACCAGATGATGATCCGCATGGCCGCGGGCAACGAGGTCATGTACAACTACGCCGAGAGCGAGGCCTCGAACCCGGCAGCGATGGGCGAGATGGTCCAGAAGTACGGCGTGCAGATCAAGCGCTGGAAGGACGACGAGATCGCGGTGTTCGAGAAGGTGTGGCTCGAGGTGATCCAGGAGGAGTCGGCGAAGGATCCGCTCTTCAAGAAGATCGCGGACGACTACCTCGACTTCCGCAAGAAGTACAAGGTCTGGGGCGACGCGCAGTCCCTGAAGGCGACCTACCAGAAGCACTGACGGAGACGGCCGGGGCCCGCGGGCCCCGGCCCGACCTCTCATGAACGGATTACTCCGGCTCGGGAGCCGGCTCGCGACCCCCGCGGGCGCGCTCGTCGCGGTCCTCGTGCTGCTCGGGCTCGCCTTCGCCTACGTCGCGAGCCTTGAGGCGAGCGGGCGCGAGGACCTGCTCTACCTCGCCCAGCAATACCTGCCGATCGCGATGTTCATCACCCTGGGGGTGCTGCTCTTCTCGGGCTACCCGGTGGCGTTCATCCTCGGGGGGCTCGCGCTGCTCTTCGGCGTCATCGGCTACTTTCTCGGCTCTTTCCGGCTCGTCGAGTTCTTCAACTTCGTGCCGCGCATCTGGGGCCAGGCGGCGGAGAACCTGGTGCTGGTGGCGGTGCCCACCTTCATCTTCATGGGCGTGATGATGGAGCGCAGCGGCATCGCCCAGGACCTGCTCTACTGCGTGCAGGTGATCCTGAAGCGCGTCCCGGGCGCGCTCGCGCTCGGCGTCACCATCATGGGCACCATCCTCGCGGCGATGACCGGGATCATCGGCGCCTCGGTGACGATGATGACCGCGCTCGCGCTGCCCACCATGCTGCGGCAGGGCTACAGCCCGGCGCTCTCGACCGGCACCATCGCGGCCGCCGGCACGCTCGGCATCCTCATCCCGCCGAGCATCATGCTCATCATCATGGCCGACCTGATGGCGGTATCGGTCGGTAACCTGTTCTCCGCGGCGATCGTGCCGGGGCTGCTGCTCGCCACCTTCTACCTGCTCTTCATTCTCGTCGCGGCGAAGATGCGTCCCAGCCTCGCGCCGCCGCTGCCACCGGAGCTCCTGAGCGTGCCCAAGGGCGAGCGCGGGCGGCTGCTGATGCGCGCGTTCTTCCCGCCCGTCTTCCTCATCGGCGTGATCAAGCTCTCCATTCTGCTGGGCTGGGCGACGCCGAGCGAGGCGGGGGCGGTGGGCGCCGCCGGCGCCATCGCGCTCGCCTGGCTCTGGGGGCGCCTGAGCGTAAAGATGATGGACGACGTGTGCCAGTCGGCGGCGCGCACCATCTCGATGGTCTTCTTCATCATCATCAGCGCCACCTGCTTCGCCTACGTGTACCGGGCCCTGGGCGGCGACTACATCGTCGAGCACCTCATCCAGGAGGCTGGCCTCGGGAGCTGGGGCTTCCTGATCCTGGTGATGGGGATCGTCTTCTTCCTCGGCTTCTTCCTCGACTGGATCGAGATCACGCTCATCGTCTTGCCGGTTTTCGCGCCGCTCATCAAGGGGCTGGACTTCGGCGACCACGTGGCGCAGGCCGACATCGTCTACTGGGTGCTGATCCTGCTCGCCATCAACCTGCAGACCTCTTTCCTCACGCCGCCCTTCGGCTTCGCGCTCTTCTACATCAAGGGCATCGCGCCCAAGGAGATCCGCATCCAGGACATCTACAAGGGCATCATCCCGTTCGTGCTGCTGCAGCTCGGGGGCCTGATCGCGGTGATGACCTTCCCGCAGCTCGCGCTGTGGCTCATGAAGCTCGCCTACGACTGATGGAGCGGCCGCTGCCCCTGAGCGTGAGGATCGCCGAGCGGCTGCGCCGCTTCGTCGAGTTCGTCGGCCGCTGGGGCGCCTGGCTCATCCTGCCGGTGGTGTTCTTCACCGTCATCGACGTGATCGGTCGCAAGATCGCCTGGCGCGACGAGAACGGCGTTCTCGAGTTCAGCCTGCAGATCTGGCTGCAGAACAACCTCGGGCGCATGTTCGAGTCGACCATCCTGCAGGAAATGGAGTGGCACTTCCACGCGGCCCTTTTCGCGCTCGTGCTGGGCTACGGGGTGGTCTACAACACCCACGTGCGCATCGACCTCATCCGGGAGAACCTCCAGTTCCGCAAGAAGGCGTGGCTCGAGCTCGCCGGCCTCAGCGCGTTCATGATCCCGTATTGCGCGGTGGTGATCTGGTTCGCCATCGAGTACGTGAAGGCCTCGTACGCCGTTGGCGAGGTCTCCTCGTCCACGGTCGGCCTCACGCACCGCTGGCTCATCAAGACGGTCCTTGTCTTCGGGCTCGTTACCGCGCTCATCTCCGGTATCGCGGCATGGCTGCAGACGGCGACCATCCTCTGGGGCCCGCAGGACGCCCGCTTCCGCCTCATGACGCTCGACTGGCCGGAGGAGGGGCACAAGATCGAAGGCAAGGCCCGCATCAAGCTCGAGGAGGAGTACGGGCTGCGGCTCGCCGACGACGAGCCGACGCTGCCGCCGCCCAAGGACGCGCCCCAGAGCGCGCCGGACCCGGCGAAGTCCTGATGGACCTCGACTGGGAGAAGCTGGTCAAGCGCTACGTCTGGCACGACCAGCGCACGCCGTACTTCGTTCGGACGTCGCGGCTTTCGCCGGCGCAGGCGCGCTACGAGCTCTTCGCCTACGCGGTGTTCATGGCGGTGCTCTGCGGCGTGCTCGCGCTCGCCGCGCTCTCGCCTCGCGCGCCGCATGCCGGCGCGGCAATCGTGCCCATCTACGCCTTCAGCGTCCTCTGCGCCGCGGTGGTGCTGGGCGCGACGCGCCACGCCGCCGCCGCGCTCTGGTGCGCGGGGGCGCCACTTGGCGCGCTCGCCTACTTCGCGGTGTTCGGCTTCCATGCCAACCTGGACGCGGCGGACCGCATCCTGCTCGTCGTCGCGGTGCTCGCATGGCTCGGGTACGGCGTGCGCGTGGTGGCGATCGCCCGGATGATGCGCTGATGCCCTTCCGGACGCACGCGCTGATCTTCGTCCTGGCGAACGGCGCGCTGCACGTCGCCAACTGGTTCACCGGCCCGCCCTGGTGGGCGTTCTGGCCGCTCGTCGCCTGGGGCGCGGGGCTCGGGGCGCACTACATGGTCTACCGCGCGCGGCACAGCGACCCGGAGTGGGTGCGCAGCCGCATGGAAGACGTGCGCTCCAAGAGCTACGACCGCGCGCACATGGATCAAATCGCGAAGGATCAAGAGAAGAAGTGAGGATCGCCCGGGTCGAGGCGATCCCCCTCGCCATCCCGTTCCGGTACGGCGCCGAAGGGTGGAAGCTCGGCACCGGCGGCTGGAAGGCGCTCGACATCTGCCCGGTGCGCGTCGAGACCGACGAGGCTGTTCGTTAGGCGTCGGGGTATACGCGGCGCAATGGCGATTGAAAGACCACGCAGCGCTTGGTGTACTCGCTGCCCGAGCAACATGCTCGCGGCGGAAGCCGTGATTGAGCGTCGTCTCAAGAGGGATCACGGTGTGGGTCCAACGCCTGAAGAGGTAAACGCGGTCCTGAAGAAGTCTTTATCCGAGAAAGAGTGTCGCCTTAACTGGACCTCTTCACTAGAGTTCTTCGCTATCGCTCGTGGCCATAGATCCACCCTGAAGGGGCAGCGTCCCTCCGCGCCGACACGGACGCCGTGGATGCTGCTCCCTACGAACTAGACATGAGATCCTGCAATAGACCCGAAACGATACAGCGCAGACGCAAGGAGCAAGGCTAGCGTCATTAGCGTTAAGGTTCCTCGCTCGGGCACCGACTGCTGAAACTGATAAAGCGTTGGGCTGGAAAGATCGTCTGCGGTAGAAACGCGAGAACGACCGAGCCGAAGGCTTAACCGAACAGCAGCGGTTCGCATGAGGGCGTAAAGCCTTGTAGCGAGCCTAGAACCGTGACATCGACTCATCGACGCCACCGGGGTTCTCTAATAGCGTGACCAGAGCCGAGTTATAGACAAAAACTTCTGCTCACCATTCCTCGTTCCGCCAAGGTACGTCAAACACTCCCATGTTCATGGGATGGCGCCCTGCCGTAAGCCGCTTGACAATCGCGCGTACCGATTGTGGGGGCACGACAGCAAGTGACACGAACAAGGAGGGAAGGCCATGCTTGCAAGAGAAATGAAAGGCGGTTCTCTTAGACAATGGACTGTCACAGTTGCTTTGGCGCTGACGGTGGGCGCGCCAGGCTGGAGCGTGGCGCAGGCGCCCGGTGGCATCGTCGTATTCGGGACCAGCCTCTCTGATCCCGGCAATGCGTTTGCGTTGCAGGGCGTGAACAATACTCCGCCTGATTACCTGCAGGATATTTTCATGGTGCCGAATGCGCCCTACGCGCGGGGCGGACACCATCTCAGCAACGGAGCGACGTGGATCGAACAGCTTGCGAGGCCCCTCGGGCTCGCCGGCAGCGTGGGGCCCGCTTTCAAGCAATCGGGCAAAGCCACTAACTATGCGGTCGCTGGCACGCGGGCCTGGGGCGACGGCATAAACATCAGCCTTGAACAGCAAGTTGATCGGTTCCTTTACGACTTGGGGGACGCCAACGTGCCGGCGGATTGGCTGTTCGTCGTGGAAATCGGCAGCAATGATGTGCGCGATGCCCTCGTGGCGTATCTGTCCGGTACGCCGCCGCCTCACAGCGGCGACGACATCCTGCAGGGCGCGCTGACTGCAATTGGCATCCAACTGCAAAGGCTGTACGGCGCGGGCGCGACAAGATTCCTGATCTGGAGCAGCGTTCCCAATATTGGGTCGACACCGGCCGTTCGCACCCTAGATTACTACTCCTTCATTCAGGGGCTTTCGCAACAAGGTCAGATCATCCAGTTCGCCACTTGGTTGTCGTACCAGTTCAGCGTGCAGCTTGGCGATATCGTGACGCAGGTCAAAACCCTTCCGGGCGTTAGCGTGGCGCCGCTCGATGTATTCACCGCGGTGAACGCCCTCGTCGCGCAGCCCCAAGACTTCGGGTTGACCAACGTGACGATGCCATGCATCACTCCCAATATCGCGCCGTTCACCTGCCAGAATCCGGATGAGTACCTCTTCTGGGACGGAGTTCATCCCACGCAGGCGACTCACGCGATCTTCGCGCAAAAAGCCACCGCTGCGCTCATACAAATGCCTTAAACCGAGGCGCAAATCACTAAGCGCCCAAATGCCGCTTCTTCTTGGCCAGCGCTAGGGCTGATCTATACGGAACTGTGTCCCAAGATTATCCCCGAACGCGTCGCTGAGACTTCTTACGATTCGGTCCAGTTCGCTCATCTCCAGGGAGGGCTACATGACTACAATCGTGAAGGCTGTTCTGCTTATCGCTGCCGCTGCCTTAGCCGGGTGCGCGGGCACGCAATTCAAGCGTGCGGAGCCCGAGACTCTGCAGAACGGAGAGACGACCTACGCGCAGGTCGTCCAGAGGATGGGCGAGCCGCGCTCGCGCGGCCAAGTGCTGAAGAATAACAAACAAGTCACCACGGCGAGCTACTCCTATGCTGAAGCAGGCGGCAAGTCGGTGAGCGACGAGGTGATCGCGAGCAAGACGCAAATGTTCTTCTTTGCCGATGAGCGGCTTGTGGGGCACGCTTTCGCGTCGACATGGGCGGAGGACCATACGCGCTTTGACGACACGAAGCTCTCGCAGATCGCCAAGGGCCGGACCACGAAGGAGGAGGTGATCGCCCTGCTCGGCAAGCCCTCCGGCTACTATCGCTACCCCATGATCGACGCGGCAACGGGAGAGGCACTCGTTTACGTGTATGCGCAAGTCGCGAAGAAAGGCCTCATGAGCATCGGCATCTCCAATAAAGAGGCCGTCATCACGCTAGACGAGCGCGGCGTAGTAAGCGATGTGAAGTTCGAGTCTACGTCGCAGTAAGCGAGCTTGCATGAGCCGCCACGGGATGACCCAACTGGCACTCGCCCCTATGATCATGTTATGCGCGTGATGATCGTCGAGGACGATCGTGCCATCCGCGAGCGCTTTGCGCACGCGATGGCTCCCCACGCGACGTTCATAGAGCAAGCGCAGACGGCACGCCAGGCGATTGCTCGGCTCGCGATCGCGCAGCCCGACGTGTTGCTCGTCGATCTTGGGCTACCCGACCTGCACGGCACGGAAGTGATCCGGCAGGCGGCCCGCGCGCTGCCGAAGTGCGACATCATGGTGATCACGGTCTTTGCCGACGGGCGCAGCGTGCTCGAGAGCATCGAGGCCGGGGCCTGCGGCTACATCCTCAAGGACTGCAGCGATGCGGAGCTGGTCGCCAACGTCGCACAACTGCGCGCAGGGGGCGCGCCGATGAGCCCGGGCATCGCCCGCATCGTGCTGAGCCGACTGCGTAAGCCGCCGCGGTGCGAAGACGCCGGTCTCAGCCCACGCGAAGTCGACGTCCTCAACATGCTCTCGCGCGGCTATGGCTATGCCGAGGTGGGAGAGCGGCTCGGTATCTCGCTGCACACGGTGTCCAGCCACATCAAGAACATGTACCGCAAGCTCGCGGTTCACTCCGCTGCGGCCGCCGTTGCGCGCGCCGCGGAGCTTAAGGTGCTGAGGCCGGGGTCGGAAGGCTGACGTGCGGCGAGCGAAGCGGGCAGCAGGAGCCTCACGCGGGTGCCGCCGCCCGGACGCGATTCGATTTCGAGCGACCCACCCAGGGCCTGCGCCCGCTCGCGCATAGTGCCCAGGCCACGCCCGCTCGCCGACTGCGCAGCCTCATAGCCCGCGCCGTCATCCTCGATCCGGATCTCGATCGCGCGCTCTCCGATCGGGCGGGCGGTGAGGCTGATATGGCGCGCGGCGGCGTGCTGCATGGCGTTGGAGGTCGCCTGGAGCACGATGCGCTGGATCGCGAGCACCGCCGAAGGCTCGAGCGCTTCCACGAGCGGCAGCTCCGCGACCTCCCACGACAGTCGGGTGGCCATGCCGGACATGAGCGGTTCTACGCGGTGGCGTAGCTTGCCGAGCACCGTCGACAGGTCGCCTTCGGCAGGCTCAAGGGCATCGACGGCGATGCGCAGCTCCTGCATCGCTTCGCGGGCACGCTGCTCTACCGTTCTCGCATCGACCTGGCCGCCTTGCGCATAGCGCAGCAGGCCGACCAGGCTCGCGCCGACGCCGTCGTGCATGTCGGCAAGGATGCGGGCGCGCTCGCTCACCCGCGCCTGCTCCCGGCTCGCTTCCTCGATGCGAAGGTGGTACGCCTCAATCTCACGCGCCTTCTCCTCGACCCTCCGCTCAAGGTCGGTACGCGCCCGTTCGGTCTCCCTCACCGCGGAGACGTAGCGCTCGAAGATTGCCACGCCCAGCGCGACGAGCAGAACGGGAACGTGCCATACCACGATAACCGCGCTATCCACGTCGATCCAGCCGAGCACTCGCATCGCCTCGCGAAAGTTCATGAACGCCATCGCTAACAACGCCGCTCCTTCGAAGAGCTGCGACCACCGCCACGGCCGGGGCGCGCAGAGAAGCAGAATGCCGAGACCAACAATCGGCAAAATCGAATAGGCGAGTCCGGAGGCCAGGCGATGCGCCAGAATGGCTGCAGGGCTGGTGGCAGCAGCCGTGGCGATGCCGACCGCAAACGTCGCCCATAAGAAGCTCTCGAACCACCGCGATCGGACGTCGACAGCGCGAAGACAGGCTATCAGCGCCGGCGTGACCAGCCCGTAGCGCCATAAGAACAACATGGCGTGGCGCATATCTCCCATGTCTGCATGGCGGGTTAGTATCCAAGTGGCCATCGACAAGCCCCACGCGAGGCAAGCGACGGCAAACCACAGCATCACGGCGTCCCGGCGCCGTGCCAGCCAGAGGAAGAAGGCAATGAGGCCCGCCGCCAGCGCAGCAGACGAGAAGTTGCGCCCGGCCAGTATTGTGCGCTCCACGTCCATGTCGAAGATTCGATACACCACCTGGGCATCACCAAAGGTGATGCGGCTCAGTCCGTGCTGCAGCTCTGGAGTTGCGCGTACGCGGACGTGAATGACATTCTCTCCGGCCTTGAGCAAAGCCGGGCTGATTTGGAAGTACATCGCTCGGCCGAAGTCGGTGGTCCCCGGAGCGATGTCGCCCAGCGCGCCGGCGAGGGCGCCATTCATGTACATCTCGAACACCTCGGCACGGCGGTGTGGTACGTAGATCGCCTGCATTCGAATCGGCACCGACGGCAGCTGGAATGTGACGCGATACCAGCCGACGCCTGCAACGCCGGGCCGAGCATGACGCCATTCATCCGGAAGCGTTACCGGTGCCCATGCCGCAAAATCATCGGGAGGACGTCGCGCGTTGCTTAGAACGAACTCCGCTTGCTCGAGGAGAACGGCTCTTAACGGCTGCTTAAGTGACGGCTCGGCCCTAGCCGATAGGATCAATCCGGCGAGCCCCATGATGAGCAGTGTGAGCAGTGCTCGGTGAACGGCCATGGCGCCTCCCTTCGCCTGTGCCTGCGTCCGTATTCTAGCCTTGCGGGCTTTTCCGGAAGCGAAGGTGGAAAGTATATGCCCCTGTGGTATTAGCTCTGCGCCTCTTGCAGAGGCACTGGCGGTTGCTCAACGTCTTCCACCGGCAGCATTGCGAGAAAGAGACGCAATGAAGACCGTCTAGCGTCGCTACGAGCGCTTCGCCCGGGAGTACGTGCTCGACCACAAGGCCTCGCGGGCCTAAGGCCGACGGATACAAAGTCAAGACCAACCGGCGCCGCCGAGGTAAACGTCGCGCGGCTGCTGAGGAAGGCTGTGGTTCAGGATGTCATCGAGCGCCTAGGCTTCTGGGCATCGAGGACGGCGAAATGATAGCGGTCGTACTCAAGTTCAGTACCGGACCGGACGGCCCGCTGCCCGTCAACCAAGAATAGGATCGGAGATCGGGGTCAGACCCCGATCTCTCTAGCTGCGCCGCCAGCGCACGAGCGCGATGAGCGGCAGCACCACGACCGCCGCCCCCGCAAACGCCCAGAAGGCATCGATGTAGCCGAGCATCGCGGCCTGGCGGTTCACTTCGGCGGAGAGCGAGGCGAGCGAGCGCGGATCGTCGAGGCTCCAGGCGCCGATGACCGAGGGCAGCGAGAGCGCCTCGTTGAAGGGCGACACCGCGGGCGACAGCTCGGCGCGATGCACCTGCGTCATGCGCACGACCAGCGTGATGCTGAGCGAGATGTGGATGCTCGAGCCGATGTTGCGCAGCATGTGGAAGATCGCGGTGCCCTCCGCGGTGTGCTCGCCGCGCAGCGTGGAGAAGGTGACCTGGGTGATCGGCACCCAGAGGATGCCCACGCCAAAGCCCTGCAGCGCCATCGGCCAGAAGACGTCGGCGGTGCCCATGTTGGGATCGAGGTTGGCGAGCTGCCAGCCGGCCACCGCCTGCAGCACGAAGCCGAGCGTGATCGCCCAGCGCGGGTCGAAGCGGCTCGCCACGATCATCAGCGCGAAGGCGACGAGCGTGCCGGTGCCGCGCGCGCCGAGCACGAAGCCGATCACCGAGTCCGGGTAGCCGCTCACGCCCTGCAGCAGCGGCGGCAGCAGCGTCATCGGCGTGAAGTTCAGCATGCCGAAGACGAACACGAGCACGATGCCCACCGCGAAGTTGCGGTCGCGGAAGAGCGCGGGCTCGAGGAACGGCCGCTCGCGCGTGAAGGTGTGCGCGAGGAAGAGGTACAGGCCGAGCGCGGCCGCGACCGCGTAGCCGACGATCTCCGGGGAGTCGAACCAGTCGGCGCGCTCGCCGCGGTCGAGCATGAGCTGCAGGGTGGCGAGCGCGAGGGCGAGGAGCAGGAACCCGGTCCAGTCGAGCGCCACCGGCCGGCGGTCCTTGCGGTCGTGGATGAAGAGCCAGGTGCCGGCGAGCGCGAAGAGCGCGAAGGGCACGATCATGTAGAACACCCAGCGCCAGCTGTACGCCTCGCTGAGATAGCCGCCGAGCACCGGGCCGACGATCGGCCCGAGCACCGAGCCGACGCCGAAGATCGAGATCACCGCGCCGTGGCGCTCGCGCGGGTAGGCCTCCAGGAGCAGCGCCTGCGACACCGGCACGAGCGGCGCGCCGAAGGCGCCCTGCAGCACGCGGTAGAAGACGAGCACCTCGAGCGAGTTCGCGAGACCGCAGCCGAGCGACGCCGCGGCGAAGGCGGCGACGCAGCCCAGGCAGAGCTTGCGCGCGCCGAAGCGCGACACGAGCCATCCCGAAAGGGGCGTGGCGACCGCGGTCGCGACGATGTTGCCGGTCACCACCCAGGCGATCTGGTCCTGCGTGGCGGAGAGCGCCCCCTGCATCTGCGGCAGCGAGACGTTCGCGATCGTCACCGTCATCGAGTAGAGGAAGGTGACCGCGGTGCACGTGAGGAGAAGCATGTGCCTTGCTAATCATAACCTAGGCAACTAATATGGCGCGTATGCTCCGCGAGGACCTCTCGCGCAATTTCGGCTTCCTGGTCAACGACGTGGCGCGCGCGATGCGCACCGAGTACGACCGCCGGGTGCGCGAGCTCGGCCTGACCCGCTCGCAGTGGTGGGTGATGAACCACCTCTTCCGCAACCCGGGGCTCACCCAGTCCGAGCTCGCCGAGATCCTCGAGGTCGAGAAGCCGAGCGTCGGGCGGCTGCTCGACCGGCTCGAGGCCAAGGGCCTGGTGCGGCGCGAGCACGACGCGCGCGACCGCCGCGCCTGGCGCGTCTACATTGCGGAGGCGGCCGAGCCGCAGATGCGCGCCCTGAGGAAGCGCGCGGGCGAGCTCATGAGCGACGCGCTCGCCGGCCTTTCCGCCGCCGACCGCGAGCGCCTGATCGACCTGCTGCTCGCGGTGAAGGCGAACCTCGCGCGCCGCAACGGGAGCTAGGGTGCTGCGCGGCGTGCTCCTGCTCCTCGTGCCCGCCGCCTTCGCCGCCGGCGGGGCGTGGATGTGGCTGCAGGGCGGGCGCTACGAGGAGACCGAGAACGCCTACGTCAAGGCGAACATGATCGTCGTGACGCCCGAGGTCGCCGGGCCGGTGCTCGAGGTCGCGGTGCGCGAGCACCAGCGCGTCAGGGCGGGCGAGCTTCTCTTCCGCATCGACCCGGCGCCTTACGAGGCCGCGGTCGCGCGCGCCGAGGCCGAGCTCGCGATCGCCCGCACCGAGCTCGCCAGCCTGCGCGCCGAGCACAAGGTCGCGCTGGCGGAGGCGGCCGAGGCCGAGGAGCGCATCGGCTTCCTGGAGAAGCAGCTCGAGCGCCAGGCGAAGCTCAAGGAGCGCGGCATGGGCCTCGAGCAGGCCTACGACCTGGCCCGGCACGAGCTCGCGGCCGCGCGGCGGCGCCTCGAAAGCGCGCGCGAGCGCACGCAGCGCATCGCCGCGGCGCTCGGCGGCGACGCCGGCGCGCCGCTCGAGTCCCACCCGCGCTACCGTGCCGCGATCGCCGCGCGCGAAGCGGCGCGCATCGACCTCTCGCGCACGAAGGTCTTCGCCGCCGCCGAAGGCACCGTCGCCAACCTCAGGCTCCAGGCCGGCGAGCGCGTGAGCGAGGACGCGGCGGTGTTCACGCTGATCGAGGACTCGGCGGTCTGGGTGGAGGCGAACTTCAAGGAGACGCAGCTCACCCACCTGCGCGAGGGGCAGGGCGCCATCATCGTGGCCGATGCGTACCCCGGCCGCGAGTGGCGCGCGCGCGTATCCACCATCTCGCCGGCGACCGGGGCCGAGTTCGCGCTCCTGCCGCCGCAGAACGCGAGCGGAAACTGGGTGAAGGTCGTGCAGCGCGTCCCGGTGCGGCTGCGGCTGGACCCCTCGCAGGACGAGGGCCCGCCGCTGCGCGCCGGGATGACGGTCACGGTGCGCGTCGACACCGGCCGCGAGCGGACGCTCTCGGGCCTGGTACGCCGCTAGTCAGCGAATCTCGTCGTCCCCGCGAACGCGGGGACCCCATTTCTGAAGAGCCAAAAACAAGAATGGGCCCCCGCTTGCGCGGGGGCGACGATCGAGCTTCTAGGCCTTCCGGTCGAGCTTCTAGGCCTTGCGGTCGAGCTGGAACGCGCTCTTCGAGCCCTTGCCCTTCCAGGTCTTCTCGTCGATGACCTCGCCGAGGAAGTTCAGCTCGATCGTCACGTCGTCGGGGTCCTTGAGGAAGATCTGGAAGAGCTTCGCGTCCGGGAAGCTGCGGAAGTGCATCTCCACCTTGTGCTTCTGGATGCGCTTGCGGACCTCCTCCGGGTCCCTGGCGAGGAAGGCGATGTGGTCGACCGAGCCCGAGCCGGTGGTGCCCTTCGGGTGCTTCTTCAGCAGGAACTGGTCGCGGATCTTGTTGGGCGCCTGGGAAGCGAGGTGCACGCAGATGTGCTCGCCCGCCTTCAGCCAGTAGCCCGGGAAGCCGAAATCCGGCCGCTCGGCGGCGAGCTCGAGGCCGAGCACGTCCTGATAGAACTTCTTCGTCTTCTTCAGGTTCTTCGCGACCAGCAGGTAGTGGTTGAGCTCGGTAATGGGCATGGCTTGTCTCCTGAAGGCGGATTCTAACGTTGCGGCCGGAGCACGAGAGCGTTGCCCGCCACCGAGAGGCCGATGCCGGCCCAGGTCAGGACGTGGAAGCGGAAGCCCTCGAACAGGGCGGAGATGAAGAGCGCCACGATCGGCACCATGACGCCGATGTAGCTCGCGCGCGCCGCGCCGATCCGGCCGAGCAGCGTCAGGTAGCCGGCGAAGGCGAGGACCGAGCCGAAGACGGCGAGGTAGAGGAGGGAGCCGACGTAGGCCGCCGTCGCCTCGAAGGCGAAGCGCTCCCCCTGCGCAACGCCGATGAGCGCGGCGAGGAGCGCGCCGTAGAGCATCCCCCAGGCCATTGTCTGCCAGAGCGGCAGCCTGGCCTGCTGGTTGCGATGCGCCACCATGGCGCCGAGCGCCGAGACCAGGACCGCGAGCGCGGTATAGGCTACGCCTGCCCGCGACGCCGCGTCGCCCCGGAAGGCGAGCACCTCGGGCAGGAAGACGAGCGCAATCCCGCCGATGCCCAGCGCGGAGGCCGCCGCCATGCGCGCGGTCATCGGCGCGCCGAAGAAGAGCCGCATGCCGAGCATGCCCAGGAGCGGGCTCGCGGAGTAGCCGACCGCCACCAGTCCCGACACGATGCGCTCCTCGGCGTAGTAGACGAAGACGTAGCTCACGCTGAAGGTGAGCGCGCCGAAAAGCGTGAACCAGGCGTGCTGCCGCATCGGGAAAGCGAGCGGCAGCCGTCGGCCGGCGCACCAGCCGAAGAGCATGAGCGAGGCGGCGAGGAACCGGTACGCGACGCTCATTTCGGGGGCGACGACGCCGAGCTGGAAAGTGATGGCGAGCCAGGTGGTGCTCCAGATGGCCACGCACCCGGCGAAGAGCTGCAGGTTGCTCAAGCGCGCCGCATCGCCGCGTCCACCAGCGCGTCCATCATCCAGCGCACCACCGCCTCGGTCTCCCGGTCGCTCGCGCCGCAGATGTCCTTCAGGATGATCATCGGCTCGATGCCGTAGACGACCGCCAGGGCGCGAAGGAGCTTTCGGTAGGTGGATTTGGAAAGTTTCTTCTTCAGGGGAGCCAGCGTGACGTCGAGGATCTGCTGGCGCTGGCCGCGGCGGAAGGGCTCCTCCTCGAGAAGCCCTGCCGCCTCCAGGGACTTGTGCTCGAGCGCAAGCTGCAGCGCAGCCCGCATGTGCGGCTCGTATTCATGGAAGCGGGAGTAGGTGCGGTCGACGAGCTCGTGCAGCCGCTGCTTCGCATCGCCTTCCTGCGGCACGGCGCGGCGCACCGGCGCGAGCGCCTCGGCGATGACGGCGCTCACCAGCTTCGAGCGGCTGGGGAAGTAGCGGTAGGCGGTGGCCCGGGAAACGCCTGCGCTCTGAGCCACTTCCGCCACCGACGGGATGCGCCCGCGGCGGACCAGCCTGACCGCCTCGTCGAGCAGCCGCCGGAACACCCGGCCGCGATGGCCCTTCCCCAAGTCCGGAAGGTCGTAGAAAGGTCTGGCGCTTTTCTTCACTTGCGGTTAGTCTGGCACGGCTTTTTGAGACGTGTGTCTCAAATCGTAGCGGTTCCCAGGTCGCCGCGCTGCAGCATCCTTTGGAGGAGGGGTGGTGTTCGTAGAGCGGATTGCCGTCGAGATCGACGGAGACGGCGAGCCGGTGGTGATGATCCACGGGCTCGGCGGCACCGCGAACACCTTTACGCCGATTCTTTCCGCGTTGGCCAGGAACAGGCGCATGCGCCTCGACCTGCCCGGCTCCGGGCGCTCGGCCCGCGTTGGCGGCGCTCTTTCCATCGAGCTTTTCCGCGACTGCGTCCTCAAGTGCATGAAGCACCTCGGGATCGGCAGGGCCCATGTCGTGGGCCACTCGATGGGGACTATCGTCGCCGCGCACCTCGCCGCGGCGGAGCCGGACGCGGTGGCGAGCCTTGCCCTGTTCGGCCCCCTTCTCGCTCCGCCGGACCAGGCGCGCGCCGCGATCCGCGCGCGGGCCGCGAAGGCGAGAGAAGGCGACATGCAGCCCATCGCCGACGCGCTGCTTCAGTCTGCGATCTCCAATGAAACGAAGGCGAGAAGGCCGGCCGCGGCCGCGTTCGTGCGCGAGTCGCTGATGCGCCAGGAGCCGGACGGCTACGCGCGCACCTGCGAGGCGCTCGCCGACGCGCAGCCCGCGGATGCGACGCGCATCGCCTGCCCGACGCTCCTCGTCACGGGAGACGAGGACGCGGTGGCGCCGCCGCAGAGCGTGCGCGCGATGGCGCAGAAGATCGCCGGCAGCCGGGTGGAAGTCCTGCGCGGCTGCGGGCACTGGACGCCGGTCGAGAAGCCGGACGAATGCATTTCCCTGTTGAAGAACTTCCTCGAGAGGAGAACCCCGTGGCGAACGTCCTCTTCACCAACGTACGCATAATCGACGCGACCGGCGCGCAGCCCTACACGGGCGAGGTGCTGATCCAGGGCAATCGCATCGCGCGGATCGGCCGCGGCACCCGCAGCCTGCCCGTCGCGGGGGTGACGACCATCGACGGGGCGGGCGCGACGCTGATGCCGGGGATGTGCGAGGCGCACACGCACTTCGGCTGGACGAACTCGAAGACCCTCGACGCGATCCAGAAGCTGCCGCACGAGGAGCACACGCTCTGGGCGGCGGGCGTGGCGAAGCAGTATCTCGAGCACGGCTGGACCTCCTGCGTGGGCGCGGCCACGCCCAAGCCGCGCCTGGACTGCGTGATCCGCGACGCCATCAACTCGGGCCAGATCCCGGGGCCCCGCTACCTCGCGGCGAGCCAGGAGATCACGGTGAGCGGCTCGCTCGGCGACGACCTGCTGCCGCACCTGCCGTTCCCCGAGATGTCCTTCGGCTGCATCGTCAACGGGCGCGACGAGATGCTGAAGGCGGTGCGCATGTTCCTCAAGTACGGCGTCGACTCGGTGAAGCTGAACCTCTCCGGCGACAACCTCGTGCCCGGGGCCGATGCGAGGACCACCTGGATGAGCGACGAGGAGGTCGCGGTCGCCGCGCGCGAAGTGAAGGTGCGCGGCAGGCGCCTCTCCTGCCATGCGCGCTCCTCGGAGTCGGTGAAGCAGGCCATGCGCCACGGCTTCGACATCATCTACCACGCGAGCTTCGCCGACGAGGAGGCGCTCGACATGATGGAGGCGAAGAAGAACGAGATCTTCGTCGCGCCGGGCCTCTCGGTGATCATCCGCCTCCTCTACGAGGGCGAGGTGGTCGGCGTCGACAACAAGACCGCCAAGAGCATGGGCTACGAGCTCGAGCTCGAGGCGGCCGTGAAGAGCATGAAGGCGATGCTCAAGCGCGGCATCCGCGTGCTGCCCGGCGGCGACTACGGCTTCGCCTGGGCGCCGCACGGCGAGAACGCGAAGGACCTCGAGTACTTCGTCAAGTACCTGGGCATGACGCCGATGGAGGCGCTCGTCTCGGCGACGCGCTGGGGTGGGCAGATCATGATGCGGAAGGACCTCGGCGAGATCCGCGAGGGCTTCCTCGCCGACCTGCTGCTCGTCGACGGCGACCCGCTCGCCAACATCGCCGTCCTGCAGGACAAGTCGAAGCTGCTCGCCGTCATGAAGGACGGCGAGTTCGCCAAGATGCCCGAAATCCGCTCGGCGCGCACGCGCTTCGCGGCCTAGAAAACAGGGACAGACCGCGTTTTCTTCGAGGCCATGACGCGATTCTGGCGATGGTTGTGGACGGCGCTGATCGGGATCCCAATCCTGGTCTTCGTCGTCTGGGCCATCTGGGACAACGAGCGCCTGTTCTTCGTCACGCTGCTCAACGGCCTGACGCTCTCGTCGCTGTACTTCATCGTCGCCGCCGGGTTCACGCTGGTGTTCGGCCTCATGCGCAACGTGAACCTTGCGCACGGCTCCCTGTATCTTCTCGGCGGCTACATCGGCTTCTTCGTCGCCCAGAAGACCGGCTGGTTCGTGCTCGCGCTCGCCGCCGGGTTTCTCGGCGCCGCGGCGGCGGGGCTGGCGATGCAGGTCGCCGTGTTCCGCTTCATGCCGGGGGAGGACCTGCGCCAGACGATGGTGACCATCGCACTGTCGATCATCATCGCGGACCTGCTGCTATGGGGACTGGGCGCCACCGTGCACCAGATGGACGCGCCCGAGCCGCTGCAGGGCCCGATGCGCGGCATCCCGGTCATCAATGCCTACTCGACGTACCGCATGACGCTGCTGCCGATCGGCATCGTGATCGGCGTGGCGCTGTGGCTGTTCCTCAACCGCACGCGCGTGGGCATGATGATCCGCGCCGGCGTGGACGACCGCTCCATGCTCGCGGCCTCCGGCGTGAACGTGAACCTGGTGTTCGCGGTGACCTTCGCCATCGGCGCCGGCCTTGCCGGGCTCGGCGGCGTGATCGGCGCGGTCGAGCTCTCCATGGTGCCCGGCGAGGACGTGCGCATGCTGCTCGCTTCGCTCATCGTCGTGATCGTGGGCGGCATGGGAAGCGTCGTGGGCGCGGCACTGGGCGCCGTCATCCTCGGCGTGGCCGAAACCTACGGGCTCGCCTACGCCCCCACCTACAGCGTCGTCTTCACCTTCGTGATCCTCGTGCTGGTTCTCGCCTTCCGGCCGCGCGGCATCCTCGGGAGGCCCGCATGAGCGCAGCGAGGTGGCGCACCGCGATGAACTCCGGCGCGGGCAGGGCCGCGATGCGCGGGCAGACCGCGGCCGTCGCGCTGCCCCGGCCGGGAGAGGCGGCGATCTCCTTTCCGAACCTCGCGCGGCACATCGGCGCGCGGCACGTGGTGGTGCTCGCGCTGCTGCTGGTCTTCCCGTGGGTCGCGTCGCCCTTCGTCACCTACCAGGTGGGCGCGCAGGCGCTCGCGCTGGGCCTGATCGCGCTCTCGCTCACCTTCCTCGGCGGCTTCGGCGGCATGATCTCGCTCGCGCAGATGACCGTGGCGGGCATCGCCGGCTACACGCTCGCGATCTTCGGACCGGTCGGGGCTTCGGACGCCGGGGTGAGCCTCGGCTGGCCGTGGTGGCTCGCGCTCGCCATGGCGATCGTCATGGCCACCGCGGCGGCGGCCTTCATCGGCTGGCTTTCGGTGCGCACCGAGGGCATCTACACCATCATGATCACGCTCGCGGTGGGCGTGGCGTTCTACTATCTCTGCCTGCAGAACTACGCCGTCTTCAACGGCTTCCAGGGCTTCCAGCGCGTCAACCCGCCGCAGCTCTTCGGCATCAACTGGCGCACGCCGGTGCCGTACTACTACCTCGCGCTCTTCTGGGCGCTCGCCGGCTACTTCTTCGTGAAGTACCTGCTGCGCACGCCCTTCGGCATCGCGCTTCAGGGCATCCGCGACAACCCGCGGCGCATGAACGCGCTCGGCTTCAACGTCACGGCGCACCGCATCGCCGCCTACGCGGTGGCGGGGGTCATCGCCGCGGTCGGCGGCGTGCTGCTCGTCTGGTACAACGGGCTCATCACGCCCGGCTCGGTCGGCACGAGCTGGATGATCAACATCCTCATCATCGCGGTGCTCGGCGGCATGCGCCACCCGATCGGCGCCTTCCTCGGCGCGATCGTGTTCGTGCTGCTGCAGACCTTCGCGATCGACCTCATCGACCGCGAGCGCTACAACCTGGTGATCGGCGTGGTGTTCCTCGCGATCGTGCTCTTCTCGCCCGACGGCCTGCTCGGCTGGTGGGCGCCCATCCGGTCGAAGTTGACCCGTAACAGCAGCGTGCAGTCAACCCCCACAGGAGGCAACAGATGAGAAGGACGTTCGTCAAGACGCTCGTTGGCGCGGCGGTCGTGGCCGTGTTCTCGAGCATTGCATTCGCACAGTCGGGCAAGGCGGTGAAGATCGGCCTGCTCGCGACGCTGGAAGGGCCGTTCGCGGCCGGTGGCGCCGACGGCATGCGCGGCGCGGAGCTCGCGATCAAGGAGCGCGGCGGCGTGGTCGCCGGGCGCAAGATCGAGCTGATCAAGGCGTCCTCGGACGCGAAGCCCGACGTCGCGGTCAACGCGACGCGCAAGCTCGTCGAGCAGGACAAGGTCGACATCATGGTCGGGCCGCTCTCGGGCGGCGAGGGCATCGCGGTCAAGGAGTACTCCAAGACCCAGCCCGGCGTGACCTTCATCAACGGCTCCTCGGGCGCGCAGGCGACCACGCTCGTCAACCCGTCGCCGAACTTCTTCCGCTTCAACACGGAAGGCGCGCAGTGGATGTTCGGCCTGGGCAAGGCGGCCCTCGACAAGGGCTACAAGCGCGTGATGGTCATCGCCGAGGACTACGCCTTCCCGTACTCGCAGGTGCAGGGCTTCATGGCCGAGTACTGCCGCCTGGGCGGCAAGGTGCCCGTCAAGGCCTGGGTGCCGCTGGGCGGCAAGGACTACTCCTCGGTGATCGCGCGCGTGCCGAAGGACGTGGACGCGCTCGTGGTGGTTCTGGGCGGCGCCGACGCGGTGAACTTCCTCAACCAGTACGAGGCCGCGGGCGGCGACAAGCCGATGGTCGGCGGCTCGATCACGGTGTCGCAGGACGTGCTGAACTACAAGGGCAAGCGCCGCGACTCGCTGGTCGGCACCATCGCCGGCTCGCCGATCGCCGACGCCTACGACGGCGCCGACTTCAAGAAGTTCGTCGCCGCCTACCAGAAGGCGTACCCGGTCTCCTCGGGCGCCTACCCGAGCCCTTCGCTTTTCGCGCTGGTGTACTACATCAACATGAAGGCGGCGCTCGACGGTCTGGAGGCGGTGAAGGGCGATCTGTCGGACGGGCACAAGAAGTACCGC
Organism: Burkholderiales bacterium; assembly: GCA_035649175.1. Lineage (GTDB taxonomy): Bacteria > Pseudomonadota > Gammaproteobacteria > Burkholderiales > SG8-39 > SCGC-AG-212-J23. The sequence goes on from DASRKB010000135.1 coordinate 32,113, forward strand.
CAGGCCCTCTCGACCATGACGCTGAAGACGCCGACCGGCAACGTGAAGCTCGACCAGAACCGGCAGGCGATCGGCTCGACCTTCATCACCGAGGTGGTCAAGGACTCCAAGGGCAACCTGTACAACCGCGTGCTGCGCAAGGTGGATGGCATCGACCAGATGCTCGGCATGAAGCCCTCCGAGTTCAAGATGGGTTCGCGGGATGAGCCCAACTGCCCGTAACCTGGGCAATGGAGACGCGCTGGTGCTCGAGCGCGTCTCCCGGAGCTTTGGCGCCCTCCGGGCGATCGAGGACGTCTCGTTCTCGGTCGCCGCGGGGGAGCGCCGCGCCATCATCGGCGCGAACGGCGCCGGCAAGACCACTCTCTTCAACGTGATCACCGGCGACTTCCCGGCCACCTCCGGCCGGGTCCTCTTCTTCGGCGACGACGTGACCCGGCAGCCGCCCTTCGAGCGCATCCGCGCGGGGCTGCGCCGGACCTACCAGTCGTCGCTGCTCTTCCGCGAGCTCACGGTGCGGGACAACCTGTTCCTGGCCGTGCGCGGGGTTACGCGCAATCGCTACAGCTTTTTCCGGCAGAACCAGGCGCGTCCGCTCGATGAATTACTCGAAAGGATTCGACTGAAACCGCTGGAGGACGCGCTGGTCTCCGTCCTCTCGCACGGCCAGCAGCGCCAGCTCGAGATCGGCATGGCGCTCGCCGGCGCACCGCGGCTCATCCTCTTCGACGAGCCCGCGGCAGGCCTGTCGCCCGGCGAGCGCGCGGAGCTGGTGGCGCTGCTCGCCGCGCTGCCCTCGCACATCGGCTACGTGATCATCGAGCACGATCTCGACATCGCGCTGCGCGTGGTGAGCCGCGTCACGGTGATGCACAACGGCCGCATCCTCAAGGAGGGGACGCCGGCGGAGATCGAGAACGATCCCGAGGTCCAGGCGATCTACATGGGTGAAAGAGCACATTGATCCTCGAGATACGTAATCTCGACGTGCACTATGGCCGCGCCCACGCGCTGCAGGGCGTCTCTCTCGCGTTCGAGAAGGGCATCGTTGCCGTGGTCGGCCGCAACGGCATGGGCAAGACCACCCTGTGCAACGCCGTCACCGGCCTGGTGCGCGGCGCGGGCAGCATCAAGCTCGCCGGCGAGGAGATCCTCGGGCTCTCGCCCAACGCCATCACCGCGCGCGGCATCGGCTACGTCCCGCAGGGCCGGCGCGTGTGGCCGTCGCTTTCCGTCGACGAGCATCTTCGTCTTACCGCGACGAAAGGGGCGTGGACGGTCGAGCGCATCTATGCGACGTTCCCTCGCCTCGCGGAAAGAAAGCGTAACGGCGGCGCGGAGCTCTCGGGCGGCGAGCAGCAGATGCTCGCCATCTCCCGGGCGCTGCTCCTCAACCCGAAGCTGCTCGTCATGGACGAGCCCACCGAGGGCCTCGCGCCGGTGATCGTGCAACAGGTGGCGGCGATGCTGAAGTCGCTCGCCGCCGAGGGCGAGATCGCGGTGCTGCTGATAGAGCAGAACCTCGGCGTAGCGATCGAAGTCGCCGACACCATCGACGTGATGGTGAACGGCCGCATCGCGCGCTCGATGCCCTCGGCCGAGCTCGCCGGCGACCGCGACCTGCAGCAGCGGCTGCTGGGCGTGAAGATGGGGGAGGAGGAAGTCGCCGTTGCAAGAGAGGAAATTCCGACGGCAAGCGAGGTGCAGGTCCTCACGGTCCGGCGCGCCACCGACGGGCTCGTCCCCGACGACGCGCCGCGCGGGGAGCGCACGGTGCGCGGTGTCACGCGGTGGGGGACGTCCCTCGTGGACAGCAGCGTCGCCCCGGAAGAGGAACCGAGGGAGCAGCCCCGCGTCATGGAGTTTCCCGTGTCGCAGACGGCGGGACGGGCCGCCTACGTGGCGGGAACGTTCGACACGAAGGGCCGCGAGCTCCTCTACCTGAAGGGCCGCCTCGAGAAACTGGGCGTGCGCACCGTCACGGTCGACCTGGCCACCTCCGGCAAGCCCTCCTCCGCCATGGTTCACCCGCGCGAGGTCGCGCGCCACCATCCGAAGGGCGAGCGCGCCGTCTTCACCTCCGAGCGCGGCTCGGCGGTGACTGAAATGGCGGTCGCCTTCGAGCACTTCATCGGCCGCCGCCGCGACGTCGGCGGCCTCATTTCCGCCGGCGGGTCCGGCGGCACCGCGCTCGCGACGCGTGCGATGCGCCGTCTGCCGATCGGCATCCCGAAGGTCATGGTGTCGACCGTGGCCTCGGGCGACGTCAAACCCTACGTCGGCCCGGCGGACATCTGCATGATGTACTCGGTAACCGACATCTCGGGCATCAACCGCATCTCGGAGAAGGTGCTCGCGAACGCCGCCCATGCGCTGGCCGGGATGATCGCGTTTGGCGGTTCGCAAAGAGATTCCTCCGAGGGGAAACCCGCGATCGGCTTGACGATGTTCGGGCTCACCACGCCCTGCGTGCAGGCCGTGGTGAAGCAGCTCGAGGAGCGCTACGACTGCCTGGTCTTCCACGCCACCGGCACCGGCGGCCAGTCGATGGAGAAGCTCGCCGACTCCGGCCTCCTCGCTGGCGTGCTCGACATCACCACCACGGAGGTCGCCGACGAGATCGCCGGCGGCGTGCTGAGCGCGGGACCGGAGCGGATGGACGTTTTCATCCGCAATCGCATTCCTTACGTCGGGTCCTGCGGCGCGCTCGACATGGTGAATTTCTGGGCGATGGAAACCGTGCCCCCGCAGTTCAGGGGACGAAGGCTGCACGTCCACAACAGCAACGTCACGCTGATGCGCACCACGCCGGAGGAAGCCGCCAAGATCGGCCGCTTCATCGTCGGGAAGCTGAACCGCATGGAGGGACGGGTGCGCTTCCTCATTCCCGAGGGCGGCCTATCGGGGCTGGATCGTCCCGGCGGGCCATTCTGGGACCCCGCCGCCAACGATGCGCTTTTCAAGGAGATCAAGAGCAATTTCAGAATGACGCGGGAGAAAAAGCTGCTGAGCCTTCCCCATCACGTGAACGACCCGGCGTTCGCCGACGCGCTGGTCGCCAACTTCAACGAGATAGCGACGACATGGCAAGAATCGCGCGCCAGGACATCCTGAAACGGCTGCACGGCATGGCGAAGCGCGGCGAGCCGATCGTCGGCGGCGGCGCCGGCACCGGCCTCTCCGCGAAGTGCGAGGAGGCGGGAGGCATCGACCTCATCGTCATCTACAACTCCGGCCGCTACCGCATGGCGGGCCGCGGCTCGCTCGCGGGCCTCATGGCCTACGGCAACGCCAACGAGATCGTGCTCGACATGGCGCGCGAGGTGCTGCCGGTGGTGAAGAAGACGCCGGTGCTCGCGGGCGTGAACGGAACTGATCCATTCCTCATCGTGGATTCCTTCCTGAGAAAGCTGATCGATCTCGGCTTTTCCGGCATCCAGAACTTCCCGACCGTCGGGCTCTTCGATGGCACCATCCGCGCGCAGCTCGAGGAAACGGGCATGGGGTACGACCTCGAGGTCAAGGTCGTGGAGGAAGCAAGGAAGGCGGACCTGCTCACCACCCCCTATGTCTTCTCCGAGCAGAACGCGCGCGACATGGCGAAGGCCGGCGCCGACATCATCGTCTGCCACCTCGGCCTCACTACCGGCGGCGCCATCGGCGCGAAGACCGTGCTGCAGCTCGCCGAGTGCCCGGCACTCATCGACGCGTGGGCGCGCGCCGCGCGCGAGGTCAATCCCGGCGTACTCGTCCTGTGCCACGGCGGGCCGATCGCGACGCCCGAGGACGCGTCTTTGATCCTGAGGAAGACGAAAGGCTGCAACGGCTTCTACGGCGCCTCGAGCATGGAGCGGCTGCCGACCGAGATGGCACTTACCGAGACCACACGCAGATTCAAACGCATCGGCGGAGGCGTCGCCGAGAAGGAGAAAGCATCATGACTGGAGCCCAGTTCGGACAATTCATCCTCGCCCTCATCGGGGTCGCGATCGTCGTCGCGATCGTGGTGTGGCTGCTCAACTGGCTGTACCTGCGCGCCTCCAAGGAGCGCGGGTTCGTGCGCACCGGCCTGGGCGGGCAGAAAGTGGTGGTGAACGGCGGCGCGTTCGTGCTGCCGATCGTGCACGAGGTGATCCCGGTGAACATGAACACCCTGCGCCTGGAGGTGTCGCGCGGCCGCGAGCGCGCGCTCATCACCAAGGACCGGATGCGCGTGGACGTGACGAGCGAGTTCTACGTGCGCGTCAAGGCCGAGGCCGAGGCGATCGCCGCCGCGGCGCAGACCCTGGGACAGCGCACGATGCAGCCCGAGTCGCTCAAGGAGCTGGTCGAGGGCAAGTTCGTCGACGCGCTGCGTAGCGTGGCCGCGGAGATGACCATGGAGGAGATGCACGAGAAGCGCGCCGACTACGTGAAGCGCGTGCGCCACGCCGTCGCCGCCGACCTGCTGCAGAACGGCCTGGAGCTCGAGACCGTGTCGCTCACCCAGCTCGACCAGACGGCGATGGAGTTCTTCAACCCCTCCAACGCCTTCGACGCCGAGGGCCTGACGCGGCTCACCGAGACCATCGAGACGCGCAAGAAGAAGCGCAACGACATCGAGCAGGACACGATGATCCAGATCCGCAACAAGAACCTCGACACCGAGCGCCAGGCGCTCGACATCGACCGCGAGCTAGAGTATGCGCGCCTTTCGCAGGAGCGCGAGCTCGAGGTGAAGCGCGCCGAGCAGCGCGCGCAGGTGGCGCGCGAGAAGGCGGCGCGCGAGCAGGAGGCCGAGCGCGCGCAGATCGAGGCGCGCCAGGCAGTGGACCGCGCGCGCATCGTCGCGGAGCGCGCGGTGGAGGAGGAGCGCATCGCCCGCGAGCGCGGCATCGAGGAGCTCGAGATTGCGCGGCGCCAGGCGGTCGAGCTCGCCGAGCAGCAGCGCGCCATCGCCATCGCGGAGCAGTCCAAGCTCCAGTCCGAGGCGCAAGCCGCGGCCGACCAGGCGCGCGCCAAGGCGGTCGCCGAGGAGGAGAAGGTGTTCACGGCTCGCGAGAGCGAGATGGCGGAAAGAAAGAAGATCATCGAGGTCTCGAGCGCGCAAGCGGAAGCCGAGTCGGCGCGCATCCGCGCCGTGGCGGCGAAGGTCCGCCACGAGGTCGAAGCCGAGGGCCTCACCCTCATGAACAAGGCGGCGAACCTGCTTACCCCGGAAGCCCGGCAGTCGGCGCTGCGCACGCGGCTCATCGACAAGCTGGAGGGCATCATCCGCGAGTCGGTCAAGCCGATGGAGCGCATCGAGGGCATCCGCATCCTGCACGTGGACGGCCTAGGGGGCAGTCCTTCCAATGCGGGACCCAATGGAAATGGCGGCGCGAATATCGCCGACAGCGTGGTCAACTCCGCGCTGCGCTTCCGCGCGCAGGCGCCGCTCGTCGACCAGCTCCTGCGCGAGATCGGCGTGCAGGGCGGCGACATCGGCCACGCGGCCAACGCGCTCCTCGAGAGCGGCGTGGTGAAGAAGGCGGAATGATCAAGGTTTACACCTCGAGCGTGATCGAGGCGCCGGCCGACGCGGTCTGGGCGCAGGTGCGCGACTTCAACGGCCTGCCGAAGTGGACGCCCTTCGTCGCCGAATCGCGCATCGAGGGCGGGGAGCCTTCCGACAAGATCGGCTGCGTGCGCAACTTCCGCCTGCGCGACGGCGGCGTCATCCGCGAGCAGCTCCTCACGCTCTCGGACTACGACTACCAGTGCAGCTACTCCATCCTCGAGAGCCCGATGGGCGTCGAGAACTACGTCGCGACGCTCAAGCTCACGCCGGTCACCGACGGCAACAGGACCTTCGCCGAGTGGTGGGCAGAGTTCGACTGCGCGCCCGAGCGCGAGCAGGAGCTCGCGCGCAACATCGGCCAGGGGGTCTTCCAGGCCGCCTTCGACTCCCTCAAGGGCAAGCTCCGGAACGGATAAATGGGGACAGGCCCCATTTCTCTCATTTAGGTGATACGGGTAAGGCGTTCCGCCGTCATCGACGCGCCGATCGAGCGCGTCTGGGCCGTGCTGCGCGACTTCAACAGCCACTCGGCCTGGCATCCGGCGGTGGGCGAGTCGCGCATCGAGGGCGGGGAGAGCGCCGACCAGGTCGGCTGCGTGCGCAACTTCTTCCTCAAGGACGGCAACCACATCCGCGAGCAGCTTCTCGCGCTCTCCGACCGCGAGTTCATCTCGACCTACTGCATCCTCGACGCCACGCTGCCGATGCGCCACTACGTCGCTACGGTACAGCTCAAGCGGGTGACCGACGGCGACCGGACGTTCTGGCACTGGGAATCGACTTTCGACGTGCCGCAGGGCCGCGAGCGCGAGTTCGCGCAGCTCGTCGGCGGCGGCGTCTACGAGGGCGGCTTCGCCGGCCTGCGCCAGTACCTGAACGGCGGTGCCAGCCGGACCACCCGCGCGGAGCGGGTGGAGGCGAAGGCTGTCGTTGCGACCAGATTCGGCGGGCCGGAGGTGCTCGAGTTCCGGAGCGTCGACGCCGGGCAGGGCGAGGTGCTCGTCCGCCAGAGCGCCGTCGGCGTGAACTACATCGACGTCTACGTCCGCACCGGCGAGTACCCGATGATCCAGCCACCTGCGGCACTGGGCATGGAAGCCGCCGGCGTGGTGGTGGAATCCAGCTCGCCCGGGTTCCGCCGCGGCGATCGGGTGGCCTATGCGTGTCCGCCACCGGGGGCGTACGCGACGATGCGGGCGCTGCCGGCGAAGGACCTGGTTGTGCTGCCGGACTACGTCTCCGATGAGATCGCCGCCGCGGTGATGCTCAAGGGGATGACGGCCGAGTACCTCCTCCACCGTACCTATCGCGTGCGGCCGGGCGACACTGTGCTGGTGCACGCTGCGGCAGGGGGCGTCGGGCTGCTGCTCTGCCAGTGGGCAAAGTCGCTCGGGGCGCGCGTGATCGGAACCGTGTCGAGCGAGGCCAAGGCCGAGCTGGCCCGAGCACACGGATGCGACCAGGTCATCGTGTCCAGGGACTACCGCTTTGCTTCACAGATGCATAGCAAGGCCGACGTGATCTACGACGGCATCGGGCAGGCGGCGGCTAAGGAAAACTACGAGGCGCTTGCCATGCGCGGCCACTGGGTGAGCTACGGGCACGCCAGCGGAGCGCTCGACAACGTGAATCTGGGGGCGAAGTCCGGCACGCTGTCGCGGCCGGTGATCTTCCACTATACCGAGGATCGGAGACTGCTCCTGGAGATGGCCGGCAACGTCTTCGCCGCGCTGCGCGACGGCACGATCCGGGTCGATGCGATCCGCCGTTACCCGCTGGCAGCGGCCGCGGACGCGCACCGCGACCTCGAGGCGCGCCGCACGAGCGGTCAGATCGTGCTGCTTCCGTAGTTCGGGGTCTGACCCCGATCTCAGAGGGTGGGGTTGGTGTACTTGCCGCCCATCGCTACCATGCCGAAGGCGGAGCCGGCGATGTCGAAGTTGAACGAGAAATGCTGGTTGATCGCCTGCGTGTCGCGCAGGAAGCGCTGCAGAGGGTCGCGCGTGTAGATCGCGTTCGCACCGTAGAAGGACCACAGCGTCTCGACCGCCTCGCGCGACTGCGCCACGGCGAAGGCGTTCTGTGCGCGCAGGCGCAGCTTGGTTTCCAGGTCCGGGACTTCACCCTGTTCAGCTTTCTTTTGGAAGAACACCGCGGATTCCCGCATGAGGTAGCGCGCCGAGTCGATCAGGCAGCGCGCCCGGGCGAGCTTCACCTGCACGGCCTGGAAGTCCGAGACCTTGGCGCCGGTATAGGTCCCGACGCGTGTCTTGAATGAATTCTGTACGTGGTGAAAAGCCCCTTCAGCCGCCCCGAGAGCGCTCGCGGAAAGCGGGTGACCGGCGGCAGCGACGATGGGAACGCGGAAGAGGGGGCCTTGGTTCAGCGCGGCGCCGGGGTGCTCCAGGCCGCCGCGGCAGCGGGCGAGGGCGAGCGCGCGGCACTCCGGGACGAAGACTTCCTTCACCTCGATGTCCTTCGATCCGGTGCCGACCATGCCCATCGCGTACCAGGTGTCGATGATCGTGTAGTCGCTCTTCGGCACGAGGCAAAGGCGCCAGTCGACCGCCGTCTTGTCCTCGTAGACGGTGACGGCGAGCATGTTCCAGGTCGAGTTGTCGACGCCCGAGGAGAACGGCCACTTGCCCGAAACGACGAAGCCGCCATCGACCTTTCTGCCGCGTCCCGCCGCCAGCGCGATCGAGGAGGCGATGAGCGCGTCGGGGTTCTCGTCCCACACCTCGTGCTGCGTCCGGGGCTCGTAGTAGCCAAGGATCCAGTGGTGGCACCCGAGGTTACCCACGTTCCACGCGGTGGAGGGGCAACCCTGCGCGAGCTCGGCCACGATGTCCACGATCGCCTGGAAGGGCAGCTCCATGCCGCCGAAGCGCTTGGGCTGGTGGAAGCGGAAAAGCCCCGTCTCGTGCAGCAGCTTCTCGTTCTCGGCGAGCAGCACGCGTGCCTCTTCGCACTTCTGCGCGCGGCTTGCGAGCGCCGGCACGCACTCGCGCGTCCGGCGCATCGCTTCTTCGTACCCGATGGACGAGAAATCCGTCATGATCCGATTGTAATTCCATGAAAGACATCCATGGCCTCGGGCTCAGCACGACCAGCGCCGCAGCAGAGGAGGCGTTCAACCGGTCGCTGAGGGCGTATCTTGGCTACCGCGCGGATCTTTCGTCGCAGGTAAAGGCGGTGCTCGAGGCGGACCCCGAGTTCGCTCTGGGCCAATGCTTCATGGGCTACCTCATGATGCTCACATACAACCGCGGTCATGCGGCGCTCGCGGCGAACGCGCACCGCGATGCCGCGGCGCATGCTTCTCGCGCCACGGCACGCGAGCAGGGCCACGTGCGCGCGCTTGGCCGCTGGGCCGCGGGCGACCTCGATGGCGCGCTGGCGGAGTGGGAGGCGATCCTTGCCGCGCACCCGACCGACGCGCTCGCCTTGCGTCTTGCGCACTTCAACTACTTCTGGCTCGGGCGGGTGACGGACATGCGCGCGTCCGTCGAGCGCGTGATGCCGCATTGGAGCGAGGCGCTCGCCGCTTACCCGACGCTGCTTTCCTGTCTGGCATTCGGCCTCGAGGAATGCGGGGAATACGGGGCGGCGGAGCGCGCTGGGCGTCGCGCGGTCGGGCTCGACCCGGCCGACGTGTGGGGCACGCACGCGGTGGCGCACGTCATGGAGATGCAGGACCGCCGCGAGGAGGGCATCGCCTGGCTCGCCGGCCTCGAGCCGAACTGGGCCGGCAAGAGCAACCTCGTGCACCACCTCTGGTGGCACCGCGCGCTCTTCCATCTTGGCCGCGGCGAGCACGATGCGGTGCTCGATCTCTACGACCGGCGCTTCCGCAACCTCTCTTCACCCCTCACGGCCGCCATGCCCGACCTCTACATCGACGTGCAGAACGCGGCGTCCATGCTCTTTCGGCTCGAGCGGCGTGGCGTGGAGGTCGGCGGGCGCTGGAATGAGCTCGCCGACAAGGCCGAAAAGCGCATCGGCGACTGCCTCTCGACCTTCACGCTGCCGCACTGGATGATGGCCCTCGCGGCGACGGAGCGCCATGGCGCAGCTCAAGCGATGCTGAAGGCGATGAGGGAGAACGCAAACCCGGTGGTGCGTGAAGTGGCGTTGCCGGTCTGCGAGGCGGTGCTGGCACACCGGCGTGGCGCGCACGCCAAGGCGGTCGAGCTTCTGACGCCGGTCATGGGACGGCTACAGGACCTCGGCGGCAGCCATGCACAGCGCGGCGTGCTGCACGAGCTGCTCGCCGAAGCGAAAGCGCGGGCCGCGTAGGACAAATTCATCGACAGATTATTAAGTTCATACAATAGCTTACAGGATCTAATTCATAAAGAACTTCACAGTCGCTGGCCTGCCGGCTTGGAGAGGATCTCCACGTCCCTGAGCGGCGGGTCCTCGGCGACCGCGACCTCGTTCTCGATCGCCAGGCCGCACCCGGGGCAGCAGTACTGGCGAAACTGCGGCACGGGGTCGATGAAACGCGAGGGCTCTCCAACGATCGGGTTGGAGGCCTGGATCGGCAGGTCGTTGCGGATGCAGTGCGCCTTGTAGTTCTCGCTCACCGGCCCGAGGTCCGCACCGCACTTGGCGCAGCCGAAGTGGCGGTTCTCGTACACCGCCAGGTTCTCGGTGGCGAGGAAAGCGCGCTTGCCTTCGAGCCTCTTCGGCGCGATGGAGCGCTCCTGCACTCGGCGCAGGCGGATCTGCTGGCGCCGGCGCTCGGTGCCGCGCTCGTCGCCCAGCAGCACGCCGTAGATTTCCAGGGCCGCCGTCTCCGAAACGTCGCCGTTCTCTACGTCGGCTTCGACTTTCTTCGGGTCCCGCTCCAGCGGGTCGCCGAAGCCGCCCGCCGCGGACCAGAGCACCGCATACACGTCGGCGGGACCCTGGGTGAAATCCTGCTGACGAAGCTGCAGCGTTTCCTCGCTGCCTTGCACTTCGGAAATATCCGAGATGAGCTCGGAGCGCTTCATCCTTTCCAGGATGTCCGAATCCCGCGTGAACCGATAGCGGTTCACCGCGCCGGGGTAGCCGCCCATCATGCCGGTGGAGGTCGGGATCGCGTTACCCGAGGAGAGCGTGTCGTGGGTGATGACGTCGGTGCCGTGCGGAACGAAGCAGGACTCGGCCGACAGCCCGCCGCGGAACTTGCCGGCGCCGCCGGAATCCTGGATCTCTTTCCTATACAGGAATAGGACCGGGAAGCTCTGCTCGGTGTGCTCGACGTTGGGCAGCTTGCAGATCGGCGTGCGCGCCTGGCCGCCGGTCGAGATGCCGTCGGCGTGCGAGAACGCGCCGATCGCGCCGCCGATCGGGTCGACCAGGATGTAGCCGTAGCGCTCGCCCCACTGGTCGATGCCCCGGAAGATGGTCGCCGGCCACTGGCTCGTGCCGCCGATGCACATCGCGTCGCGGCGCAGCTGCGGGTCGGGGTAGAGCATCTTGGAGAGCACGTTGTATGCGGGGTAGAGCGAGATCTCCATGCACTGCACCGGGGCGGTGGAGACCGACGCGGGGAAGTCGGCGCAATTGAGCGTCCCGGGCGTGGGGTTGAACTCGACGTGGCGCAGCGCGCCGCCCACCGCGTAGTACTGCTCCCAGCACATGAGCTCGTTCAGCGCCACCATGATCGCGCCGCGCCAGCCCGAGTAGGTGGCGTTGATCCCGCCCGCCTGGGGATCGGTGCCCTCGTTCTCGAAGACGAGCTTGTTGCCCTTTTTCTTCAGCGTCAGCATGACGCGGTGCACCTGCCGGTCGCCCGGCCGGCAGCACTCGACGTAGGTGCGGTCGCGCCACACGCCGTCGGGCAGGAGCGAGAGCTTCTTCAGGAAGGCGGCCTCGCCGTCCGCGAGGATCTTCCTCATCACGCCCTTGATCGTGTCGGCGCCGTATTTTTCGATGAGCTGGAGGATGCGCTGCTTCGCGGTCATGTTGCCCGCGAGCTGCGCGCGGAAGTCGAGCGCGACGGCCGAGGGCTTGCGGGAGCTCCTCAGGTAGACCTCCTCGATATCCTTTCTTATCTCATTTGCTTCAACGATTTTGACCGGCGGAATGAGGATGCCTTCGTCATAGGCGTCCCTCGCCGACGGGCAGAAGCTGCCGGGGGTGATGCCGCCGATGTCGTACTGGTGCAGGCAGTTGGTGACCCAGCAGAAGAGCTCGCCCTTCCAGAACACCGGGCAGAGCAGCATCACGTCCATCTGGTGCGCCGCCCCGACCCACGGGTCGTTGGCGAGAAACATGTCGCCGTCGCGGATTCCGGGGTTCTCGCTGCGGTTCTCGAGCGTCCACTTCACCTGCGTGTCCGTAACGCCGGACATGTACTGCATGTACGGACCGAAATAGACGAACTCCGCGTCCTCGGTGAGGATCGAGGGGTTGAGGTCGAGCGCGTACATCGCCACCGGCGAGCCGGAGAGGCGCTGGATGGTCGCGCCGTGCTCCTCGTTCACGTTCCACAGCGCATGGCGCACCACCTCGAAGGTGACCGGGTCGATACCCGACTTCGCTTTTTTGTGCAGACGCAACTTCTTGGAGATCGATAGCTGCTTGGGCGGCACGTAGCCGCTGCGCCGGCCGTCGAAGGCGACGCCGGCGAGCTCGGAGAGCTTCTTCAGCGGAGCGTTCACGGGGAAACCGCGGTCTGTCCCTGTTCTACGGCTTCGGCTTGTCGCCGAGGGTGAATTCGATGGCGCCGAGGCTGTGCTCGGGCTGCTGCGGGGCTGCGGGCTTTGCGACTGATGGCGACGACGGGGCGGCTGGCTTCGGGGCGGCTGGCTTCGGGCCGGCAGCTTCCGTCCTGGCATATTCCCTCGCCGCCTCGCCGCACTGCTTGCACATGAACTTCCCGGTCTTCCTGCCGGTGGCGCTCATCTCCGGCGACGCATGCTTGGAGCAGAGCGGCTGCTCGCAGTTTGCACAGTGGGTGACGGCGGCCTCGCCGCAAGGTTTCTTTTTCAGGAAGCCGACTTCCTCGGTGCAGGTTTCCATGGCCCCTCCCTCGTCGCGGCACCTAGGATAGCAAAGCTGCTAGGCCGCTGCTTCGGTGGCGACGCCGGTGTGCTCGCGGGTGGCGTGGAACACGACCTTCGGGTGCCAGTCCTGGGTGACGCTGAGCTCCGCGGTGGTGCCGGCGAGGTAGGCCGGTGCGCCCGCGGCGTCCTGGAAGATGCGGTGCGCGTTGCGCGCGAGAAAGCGCTCGAGCTCCGCCGGATCGTCGCAGGTGAACCAGCGCGCCACCGTGTGCTCGGTCGGCACGAGCCGCATCTCGACCCCGTACTCGTGCGCAAGGCGGTGCGCGGCGACGTCGAACTGCAGCGCGCCGACCGCGGCGAGCACCGGGGCGCCGCCCGACCGGGGGGTGAAGATCTGGATGGCGCCTTCCTCGGAAAGCTGCTTCAGGCCGGTGCGCAGCTGCTTGGCCTTCATCGGCGTGGCGAGCTCTACGCGGCGGAAGAGCTCCGGAGCGAAGGAGGGCAGGCCGCCGAACTCGAGCGTTTCGCCCTCGGTGAGCGTGTCGCCGAGCGCGATGGTGCCGCGGTTCGGGATGCCGATGATATCGCCGGCATAGGCCTCCTCCACGGTCTCCCGCCGCTGCGAGAGGAAGGACATGGCGTTGTTGGTGCGCAGCGCCTTGCCGGTGCGGCAATTGAGGAGGCTCATGCCCCGCTCGAAGCGTCCCGAGCACACGCGCACGAACGCCACGCGGTCGCGATGCGCCGGATCCATGTTCGCCTGGATCTTGAACACCACGCCGGAGAATGCGGGCTCCTCGGGCGCCACGATGCGCGGGCCGCCGGGGCGGGGGGAGGGCGGCGGCGCGAAGTCGACCAGCGCGTCGAGTACCTCCCGCACGCCGAACTCGTTCAGCGCCGACCCGAAAAGCACCGGGGTCTGGCGCCCGGCGAGGAACGCGGTCAGCTCGAAGCGCGTGCCGGCCTCCTGCACCATGCGCGCCTCCTCGAGCGCCTCCTCGCGCGCCGCGGCGCGCATGCGGCGCACCTCGCCCGTGCGCAGATCCAGGACGCCGCTGAACTCGCGCCCGGCGCCGATCGGCCAGGTGAGCGGGGCGCCCGCCATGCCGAGCGCGGATTCGATCTCGGCCAGCAGCTCGAGCGGCGGGCGCACCTCGCGGTCGAGCTTGTTGACGAAGGTGAGCACCGGCGTGCCGCGCGCGCGGCACACCTCCAGGAGCTTCAGCGTTTGCGGCTCCACGCCCTTGCCGGCGTCGATCACCATGACCGCGGCATCGACCGCGGTCAGCACGCGGTAGGTGTCCTCGGAGAAGTCCTGGTGGCCGGGCGTGTCGAGCAGGTTGATGACGCAGCCGCGGTGCTCGAACTGCATCACCGAGCTCGCCACCGAGATGCCGCGCTGCTTTTCGATCTCCATCCAGTCCGAGGTGGCGAAGCGCGAGGACTTGCGCGCCTTCACGGTACCGGCCACATGGATGGCGCCGGCGAGAAGGAGCAGCTTCTCGGTAAGGGTGGTCTTGCCCGCATCGGGGTGCGACACGATGGCAAAGGTCCGGCGGCGCGCGACCTCTCGCGCGATGGGCTCCATGGGCATGCGTTATCTACCGGAAAACCAGCTGAAAGTTCCCGAGCCGGTCGAGGTCGAGCGTGGCGCGCGGGTGCACGACCACCGTCGTGTCCGCGGTCTCGACGATCGCCGGCCCCTTGATCTGGTTGCCGATGGCGAGCCGGTCGCCGTCGTAGACCGCCGTGAGGACATGCCTGGCGAGATCCGGCCAGTAGATCCTGCGCTTCCTCAGGACCGCCTTCGCCGGGATCGCCCTGGTCGCCTTCTTCGAGGCGACGAGCTTCGGCCGGGGCGTCAGGGCGCGCGCGCGCAGGCGGCACACCACGATCTCGAGCTGCGCGCCGGCAAGCGCCGAGCCGCGGCCGTAGAGCTGCTCGTAGCGCTCGACGAAGCGCTTTCTGAGGGCGTTCTCGTAGTCGCCTTTCATCCTGGACGCATCGAGAAGAACCTCCACCTCGTTGATCTGCCCCCGATGGCGCACGTCCAGGGAGAACTCGAAGCGCTGACGGCCGGCGGCGATGCCTTCCTTCGCCATTACCGCCTTCGCATTACCTTCCAGGAAGGCAAGAATCTTGTTGACGCGGGCTGCCGGCACCGGGGTCGCCATGATCTCGGTGTGCTCGAAGATGTGCAGCACGTCCGCCGCCGCCGCGCCGAAGGCGCACCAGGTCGATGCCGCTTTCCTCTGAGGAACGATGACCTTCCGAACCCCCAGCTCCCGCGCGAAGACGCCGGCGTGCGCCGGTCCGGCGCCGCCGAAGGCGAAGAGCACGAACTCGCGCGGGTCGAAGCCTTTCTCCACCGTCACCTTGCGGATCACGTCGGCCATCTGCAGCTCGACGATGCGGCAAATGCCGGCGGCGCATTCCACCGGTGTCATGCCGATCTGGGAAGAAATATTCCTTAGAGATTCAAGAGCGGCTTCCTTGTGCAGCTTCATCCGCCCGCCGGCGAAGTTGTCTGGGTCGAGGTAACCGAGCACCAGCTGCGCGTCGGTGACCGTGGGCACCGTACCGCCGCGGCCGTAGCACACCGGCCCGGGAAAGGCGCCCGCGCTGTCCGGTCCGACGCTCATGGTGCGCGTCCCGGCATTGACGCGCACCAGGCTGCCGCCGCCGGCGCCGATCGCCTGCAGATCGACTTTGGGCAGGAAGTACTCGTACTGATCGGTGTTGCTGATGAACGAGTAGGCGGGCTTGCCGTCGTGGATGATCGAGACGTCGAAGGACGTGCCGCCCATGTCGGTGGTGATGACGTTTTTCTCGCCCATCGCCGCGCCGAGGAACGTGGACGCCGTGACGCCGGACACCGGGCCCGAGTCGAGCGTCAGGAGCGGCGCTTCGCCGGCGCGCTCGACCGGCACCGTGCCGCCGCTGCACTGAGTGATCTGCAGGCCATGTCGATATCCAAGGCCGGTCACCGACTCATTGATCCTGAAGAGATACCTGGACATGACCGGCCCAAGGTAGGCATTCAGCGCGGTCGCCGTCACGCGCTCGTACTCTCCCCACTTGGGCGCGATGTCGACCGAGCAGGTGACGAACACGTCCTTGGAAAGCGACTGGACCATCCGCTTCACGCGCAGCTCGTGCGCCGGGTTGCGGAACGACCACAGGAAGCAGATCGCAATCGCCTCGACGCCCTGCTCGAGCAGCGCTCGAATGGCTTCGTCGGCTTCCGTCTCGTTCAGCGGCACGACCACCTCGCCGAAGCAATCCACGCGCTCCGACACGCCGCGGATCCGCTTCTTCGGCACGATCGGGGCGGGCTTGGCGGTCTCGGGAAAGTGCACCACCTTGCGGATGTCGCGCCCGCCGTAGCCGCGCGAGCCGCGCATGATGTGGATCGCATCTTCGTGGCCGCGCGTGGTGATCAGGCCGACCTTCGCGCCCTTCTTCTGGATGATGGTGTTGGTGCCGACGGTGGTGCCGTGGGAGAGGAAGCGGATATCGCGGCAGAAGCGCTCCAGCGACAGCCCGAGCGCCTCGGCGCCCGCGCCGAGCGCGTCGAGCATGCCGCGCGCGAAATCCTGCGGCGTGGAAGGCACCTTGGTGGTGAGCAGCTTGCCGGAGGCGTCGACGATCGCGCAGTCGGTGAACGTGCCGCCGATGTCGATCCCCACGAGATAAGTCATGGGGCGCTATATTAGCGGCAAGATCAATGCACATTCCGCGCGCATGGGCGAGGGCCGAGGCGGACGCGAGACACGACGAGCGGTCGTTTCGCATTTCCGTCTGGGGCTGGGGCGACGATGAAAGCGCGGCGAAGCGCTCGGCCGAGCAACGGCTCTCGCGCGCGCTGGATCGCGTGCGTCGCGGCGAGCCGCTGCCGCGCGGCTATGGCTACGGCAGCCGCCCGCTGCGCGAGGAGATCCTCGAGCGCCTCGACGAGCGGGCGGTCGTGACGCGCAACAGCTACGGCGCAAAGGTGCTGAACGCCGCACGCCTGATCTTCCTCGACATCGACCTCGCGCCGCTCTCGCTGAAAGGCGTGCTGCGCAGGATTTTCCTCGGCTGGGGCGCCGAGGCCGAGGCGCTCGGCAGGCTGCGCGAGGGCCTCGCGCGCTACAACCGGGCGAGCTTCCGCATCTACCGTACCGCCTCCGGCCTGCGCGCCATGGCGCTCGACCGCGAGCTCGACCCGGCGGGGCGCGAGGTGCAGGAGCTGATGCGCGCCACCGGCACCGATCCCGCCTTCGCGCAGCTCTGCATGGCGCAGAAGAGCTTCCGGGCGCGGCTCACGCCCAAGCCCTGGCGCTGCGGCAGCCCGCCGCCGCCCGGCATCCACCCTCGCGAGGACGCCGACATGCGCCGGCGCTTTGCCGCCTGGCTCGCGCAGTACGAAAAGCGCGCGGCGCACCACGGCACCTGCCGCTACCTCGAGACCTACGGCACTGCGAACCCGCGGGGCGCGGCGGCGCGCCTGCTCGCGCTGCACGATCGCGAAACCCGGGCGGGCGAAGACCTGCCGCTCGCCTGAGCTCGCTCCTCATCGGCGCGCTCCCCATCGTTCCCGTCCTCGCCGCCACCACGGCGACGCAGGCCCTTACCACGCTCGCCGCGCTCGCCATGACCGCGGTCGCGCCGCGCGCGGCGGCGGAGCTGGGCATCAGTCCGGCGCTCGTGGGCTTCCACATCAGCACCGTCTACTTCGCCGCGACGCTGATCTCTCCGGTGGGCGGCGGCCTCGTGCGCCGCCTGGGCGCCACCCGCATCAGCCAGCTCGCGCTCTGGCTCGCCGCGGCCGGCTGCCTCGTCTCGGCGATCGGCAGCGTCTGGGCGCTCGGGCTTGGCGCGTTCGTCACCGGCTTCGGCTACGGCATTACCAACCCGGCCGCCTCGCATCTGCTCTCGCGCATGCCGCCGACGCGGCACATGAACCTGGTCTTCTCGATCAAGCAGTGCGGTGTGCCGATCGGCGGCGTGCTGACCGGCCTCATGATGCCGCCGCTGACATTGGCACTCGGCTGGCAGACCGCTCTCCTGGTCTGTGCAGGCTTGATCCTTCTCCTGAGCGTTCTTCTCCAGAAGCCGCGGCCATCCTGGGACGCGGACCGCGCACCCGGGACGCCCATCCTTGCCTCTCCCCTCGAAAGCGTGCGCCTCGTGTGGTCCAACGGCATCCTGCGATGGCTGGCGCTCTCTTCGCTCCTCTACTCCGCGGTGCAGCTCTCGCTTACGACCTTTCTCGTCACCTACCTGGTGCGCGAGGTCGGCATGGAGCTCGTGCTCGCCGGCACCATCCTCGCGGTGGCGAACGTCGCGGGCGCCGCGGGACGGCTGGGCTGGGGCTGGCTCGCCGACCGGGTGCGCTCCGGCACGCTCGCGCTCATCCTGAACGGCGGGTTCGGCATCGCCGGCGCGCTCGCCACGGCGGCGATCGCGGCGGACTGGCCGGTGCTCGCGATCGCGGCGGCGGTGGCGCTCTTCGGCTTCTGCGCCGTCGGGTGGAACGGCGTCTTCATGGCCGTCATCGTGCGCCAGAGCCGCCCCGAGGCGGTGGCGCTCGCCACCGGCGGCAGCCTGACCGTCACCTACGTCGGCATCTTCGTCGGCCCCGCGCTCTTCGCCGCGTTGCACGACCACGCGGGCATGAGCTACTCCTCCGGCTTCGCGCTCCTCGGCCTGGTGATCGCCGCCGGCATCGGCTGCCTGCTCATCGCGCGGCGCCATCGCTAGATTACCCGCTGCCGTAAGGGTTTGCGGGAAACCACACTTGAGGCGTAACGTGTTGAGCGGGAGCGCTTATCACGCCAGGAAGGCCAAATGACAGAGCCGACACTCGCCGTGCGAGGGATCAACTGAGAACGGGCGCGCTACTGACGGCCGGACTGCTGATCGCGACGTCTGCATTCGGCGCCGGGACGCAGACGCGGCGCGTGGCGATTCTTGAGCACGGGGACGAGACGGCGCGCGCCGCAGGCTGGCGAGTGTTCTCGGAGCGGCTGCGCGAGCTCGGTTACGTCGAGGGCAAGAATCTGGTGCTGGTGCGCCGCTGGTCGAACGGCATCGACGAGCGGCTTACGTCGCTGGCGCAGGAACTGATCGCGAGTGGGCCGGAAGCAATCGTGGTAACCACGACGCCCGCGACACAAGTGGTAATGCGAGCCACTAAGACGTTGCCGATTATCTTCATTGGCCCCGCGGATCCCTTAGCAGCCGGGCTGGTCGCCTCGCTGCCACGGCCAGGCGGCAACGTGACCGGCGTTTCCGCGCGGCTGGTCGATGTGAACGAGAAGCGCCTTGCGCTGATGCGCGAGATCGTCCCGCAAGCGCGGCGCTTCGCATTGCTTGGCCCGGACAACGACGGCGTGCGCGCGGTGTTGAAGCGTTTGCAGACAGTCGGAGCCTCCGTAGGCGTGGAAATGTATTTGCTCGAAGCGAATGACGCGGCAACGATCGAGCGCGCCTTCGGGCGGCTGCGTCCCGAGGGCATCGACGCGCTGCTCGTGGCCTCGGCGCTCGTGCAGCACAACCGGCAGGTGATCGCGCTTGCCGCGAAGCATCGCATTCCCGCGTCCTATATCCAAAGAGAGGCGCTGGAGGCGGGCGCCTTGCTCGTGTTTGGCCCTGATACGAGCGCCTACTACCGGCGCGCCGCGGAGTACACGCATCGCGTGCTCCTGGGCGCAAAGCCGGACGAGCTCCCGGTCGAGCAGCCGAGGTCGTACTGGCAGGGGGTGAACCAGCTCACCGCCAAGACCCTCGGTCTGCGCATCCCCGAGTCGGTGCTGCTAAGCGCCGACCGCGTAATTGAGTAATGCGGATTCGGTGCCTAATACGCCGCTTCGCTATCACTAGCATCTCCCCAGCGCCCTCGGACAAGCGTATAAACAGCCTCGCGGAGCGATTTGCGAGAACCGCACCCGAGCGTAACGTGTTGCGAGGAAGCGGATATCACATGAAAGCTGGCCGAACCGGCAGCCTCGCAACCTGAGGGCGCTGACCTCGCTGTCGATTCCCGTGCAGCATTCCGCCGAGCCTGGCTACGGTTCAGTTGAGCAGTTGAGCTAAATTAGGCTGGGCGGACTCGAACCGAGGGCGGGCGAGGACCACGATGAAATGCTCGGGGTGCCAGCACGAGAACAGAGCCGGCGCGAAGTTTTGCGAAGAGTGCGCCACGCCTTTGGCGCGGAGATGCGGACACTGTGGCGGCCAGCTCTCGCCGTCAGCAAAGTTCTGTCCTGAGTGCGCTCACCCGACTGGATTGGCGTCGACAGTCCCCCCGCCGACTCCACGCCTCGCCTCTCCCGAGAGCTATATCCCGAAGCACCTCGCCGAGCGCATCCTCAACTCGAAGGCCGCGCTCGAAGGCGAGCGCAAGCAAGTGACCGTGCTCCTCGCCGACCTTAAGGGTTCGATGGAGCTCGTCGCCGACCGTGATCCCGAGGAGGCGCGCAAGATCCTGGATCCGGTCCTCCAGCTGATGATGGAAGCCGTCCATCACTATGAGGGCACGGTGAATCAGGTGATGGGCGACGGGATCATGGCGCTGTTCGGAGCGCCTCTCGCGCACGAGGATCACGCCGTGCGCGCGTGCTATGCGGCGACGCGGATGCAGGAGTCGGTGAAGCGCTATGCGGAAGACGCGCGCCGCACGCGCGGCGTGAACGTGCAGATTCGCATCGGCCTGAACTCTGGCGATGTCGTGGTCCGGGCGATCGGCTCCGATCTTCACACGGACTACACCGCCGTGGGTCAGACGACCCATCTCTCCGCGCGCATGGAGCAGCTTGCGGACGCCGGCACCACCCTCTTGACGCCGGCGACGCTCTCGCTTGCCGAAGGATTCGTCGACGTGAAGTCGCTGGGCCCGACGTCGGTCAAGGGCCTCGCCGAGCCGATCGAGGTGTACGAGCTGCTCGGCGCACGCGCCGTACGATCGAGGCTTCACGCCGCAGCGGCTCAGGGACTGACGAAGTTCGTCGGGCGCACGCCCGAGATGGCGCAACTCCACGAGGCGTTCGAGCTAGCGCGGGGCGGTAAGGGGCAAATCGTTGCGGTCGTCGGCGAGCCCGGAGTCGGGAAGTCGCGGCTTTGTTGGGAATTCACGCGCTCGCACCGCACGGCGGGATGCCTTATCTGCGAAGCGGCCTCGGTCTCCTACGGCAAGGCGATGCCGTACGTGCCGGTGATCGAGCTCCTCAAGTCGTACTTCGCCATCGAGCGGCGGGACGACGCGCGCCGGATCCGCGAAAAGGTCACTGGGAGAATGTTGTCGCTCGATCGTGCGCTCGAGCCGTCACTGCCGGCGCTGCTCTCGTTGCTCGACGTCCCGCTCGACGACGAGGCATGGAACCGTCTCGATCCGCCGCAGCGCCGACAGCGAATCCTGGAGGCGGTGAAGCGTCTGCTGTTGCGCGAGAGCCAGGTCCAACCGGTGCTCGCCGTGTTCGAAGACCTGCACTGGATCGATGGTGAGACGCAGGCTCTCCTCGATACGCTGATCGAAGGCGTTCCGACGGCACGGCTCCTACTCCTCGTGAACTACCGGCCCGAATATCAGCATCCCTGGGGCGGCAAGACGTACTACCGCCAGCTTCGTGTCGACGCGCTGCCTGCGGCGAGCGCCGATGAGTTGCTGGATTCGCTCCTCGGTTCGGATGCGACCCTGACTGCGCTCAAACGTGTCCTGATCGAGCGCACGGAGGGCAACCCGTTCTTCCTGGAAGAAAGCGTGCGCACGCTGATCGATACCGGCGGGCTCGCCGGCACGCGCGGCCACCACCGGCTCGCGCGCGCGCCCGAGACGCTGCAGATTCCAGCGACGGCGCGGGCGATCCTCGCCGCGCGCATCGACCGACTCGATCCCGAGGACAAACAGGTCCTCCAGACGGCCTCCGTCATCGGCAAGGACGTGCCCTTCATCCTCCTCCAGACCATCGCTGAAGCGTCGGAGGAGAGCCTCCGCCGCGGCCTTAGCCACCTCCAAGCCGCGGAGTTTCTCTATGAGGCGGGGCTCTTCCCGGATCTGGAGT
>DASRKB010000136.1:0-2248 GCA_035649175.1 Burkholderiales bacterium
GGCTGCCGGCGAACTGGGCGTTGCACGCAACGACGATTTCAACGGCGTGACGCAGGAAGGGCCACGCCGGCGCGCGCGATGGCGCGCGCCGGCTCCTCCGAGATCATGTGCTCGCGCAGGTAGATCTCGCCGCGGTTCGGACGCAGCGCTCCGGAGATCAGATTGATTACCGTGGTCTTGCCTGAGCCGTTGGGCCCGATCAGCCCGAGCACTTCATTCTGGCGCACCTCGAAGCTGAGGTTGTCGACCGCCACTAGGCCGCCGAAGCGCTTGCTCACGCCGTGCAGCTCGAGGACCGCGCTCTCAGGCATGGCTCGTGCGGCGGGTCGCCGCCTTGATCGCCTGCTCGAGCCGGCCGACCACGCCGTTCGGGATCAGGTACACGATGAGGAGGAAGGCGATGCCGAGCAGCAGCACTGTCTGAGTTGGAAAGCGCGCTGCGATCAGTTCCCACAGGATGGTGAACGGGATGACGCCGACCAGCGGCCCCCACAGGCGGTGCACACCGCCGAGCAGCGCCATGATGACCACCTGGAACGAGAGCTCGGCCGTGAAGGCGATGGAAGGCTCGATGTAGGTGTAGCGGGGCGCCATGATCGCGCCGACCATTGCGGCAAATACACCGGAGATGACGAATAGCGCGAGCTTGCACGCCGCCGAGTTGATGCCGACATGCGCCGCGACGACCTCGTCGTTACCAATGATGCGTAGCGCGAAGCCCAGGCGTGATCGCGCCACCCGCCAGCCGATGAGGTACACGGCTGCGGCGAGGCCGAGCAGCTCCCAGTAGATGATCTGCTCGGTGATATCGGTCAGGACGTAAAGGCCGCGGCTGCCGGTAAAGTTGTTCTGTACCCAGGTGACGAGCTGCCGGATGAGCTCGGCGAGGCCGAGCGTGAAAATGACGAAATACACGCCCGAGAGCCGCAGTGTGGCGACGCCGACCAGCGCCGCCCCGACCGCTCCCGCGGCGCCGGCGAGCGCGACCAGCACCGCGTACGGAACAGTGCCGATTCCGCCCGCTACTACGTAGGCGCCGATGCCGTAGAAGGCGGCGGTCGCGAGCGAAATGTAGTGGGTCGGTCCGGAGAACAGCGCCCACGAAGTCGCGAGCACCGTGTACATGGCGACGCTCACGCCGAGCGAAAGTAGATAACCGTGACCCAGCAAAGGCAGGCAGGCGAGAAGACCGAACGCCGCAGCGACGACCACGAGCCATGCGCTCTCGCGATGCGTCACGACTGGCGCCTTCCGAACAGCCCCTCGGGCCGGAACAGCAGGACGAGCACGAAAAGGAGGTAGGCGGCGGCGAGCGTCAGTCCGGGGTCCACCAGGCTTGCGACCGCGGTCTCGGCAAGGCCAAGGATCAGGGAGGCGATGATGGCGCCGCGCACGTCGCCCACGCCGCCCATGATGACGATGATGAGCGCCTTCATCGTGAACACCACGCCGATCGACGCATCCATGGTGAGGAAAGTGCTCAGTACGATGCCGCCGGCGGCGGTGACCGCGCCGCCGAGCGCGAACGCGAAGGCCGACACCCGGGGCACGTCGATCGCGACCAGCCCAGCCGCAGTGGGATCGACGGCGACGGCTCGAATCGCCATGCCGGGACGCGTGCCGTGAATTGCCCAGTAGAGCCCGCCGCAGATGAGCACGGCGGCGGCGCTCGCCGCCAGCCGGTTAAGCCCGAATGGGCTGCCGAAGATGCGGTAGGGCTCGGCGAGGTAGGAGTAGGTGAAGAACCCGCCGCCGAAGGCGAGCACCATCAACCCGACGAACACGAAGCTCAATCCGAAGGTGGCGAGAATCGTGTCCACCTCCAGCATGCCGCGGCTTTTCGCGCGGCGCACGAGCGGTCGCATGAGAAAACGGTAGATGAGCCAGTTCAGCAGGAAGGCGGCCGGGACCACGAACGCCGCCGCGGCGTACGGGCTGACGTTCTGCGCGGTGAACACCCAGAATGCGCCGAACGCACCGGCCACCAGCATCTCCCCGTTCGCCAGGTTCATGACGCGCGCGACGCCGTACTGGAGCGTGAGCCCCATGGCGATGAGCGAGTAGGTCGCGCCCAGCAGCACGCCGGTGATCAGGATGTCCATCGGGAGCTAAAAAAATACCCCGGTGCCCGAGACAGGCACCGGGGTAGTCGTCTTGCCGACCTGGTACGCGGCTACCAGCCGGCCTTCACGATCACCGGCTTCGCGCCGGGCAGACCGGTCGAAGCGACGCCGTGGAACACGCCGTT
>DASRKB010000137.1:0-4319 GCA_035649175.1 Burkholderiales bacterium
TCTCCCCCGTCTCCGGGGAGCTTTTCCCGCTCGCGCGCCCGATCAGCCTGAAAAACGCCTCCATCGAAGCGATCCGCCGTTTCGCTCCCGATGCGGTGATCGGCGCCGCCGTGCACGACACCACGAAGGGCTCGGTGGCGCACATGAAGCCGCCTTCGGAGAGCGTGCGACGGGAGAGGGAGACGACGCGCGCGCGCTGGCTCGTGCGGCCGAAATTCGAGGCCGGCGCGCCGGCGCGGCTGCAGCCGCTCGCGAAAGCGCGCGCCTTCATGCATTTCGTCGACAGCGCCGTCAATTATCAGTTCCACGGCGCGCAAGGGTTCGAATGCCTCGGTGCGCTCGTCGCGTCCTGCGATTGCTACGAGTTCGCCTATGGCGAGCTGGAAGAGGCGGTGCGCCTCTTCGCCGCCCTTGCGGAAGCACCCTAGTGGCCTCGCTCCTCACGCTCGCGCTTCGCGAACCGCAGGCGCTCGCGCACCGGTCGCTCGCCGATTGGGAGCTCGTCATCCGTCAGGGCAGGGGCACCAACCTCCTCGCTCGCCTGGCTGCGCGGCTCGAGGAGCGCGGGCTCCTGGATGCGGTCCCCGCCGCCCCGCGCGCACACCTGGACGCCGCGCGCATCGTGTGCCGCGCCCAGGAGGAAGCGGTTCGCCGCGAAGTGACGATCCTCCGCGAAGCGCTGGTGCGAGCCGGAGTGGAGGGGATCCTGCTCAAAGGCGCGGCGTACCTGTATGCCGGCCTGCCAGCCGCGCGCGGGCGCTTGTATACGGACATCGATCTCCTCGTGCCGCGCGAGTCGCTCGGCGCGGTCGAGGCCGCGCTCATGCTGCAAGGCTGGGCGACGACACACCACCACCCTTACGATCAGCGCTACTACCGGCGCTGGATGCACGAGCTGCCGCCGCTACAGCACGCAACCCGGCTCACCGTCGTCGACGTCCACCACGCCATCCTGCCGCCTACCGCGCGCCCGAAGCCCGACTCGGCGAAGCTATGGGCCGACTCGCGTGCGCTGTCGAGCGCGCCGCCGCTGCGGGTGCTCGCGCCGGCCGACATGGTGCTGCACAGCGCGACGCACCTCTTCTTCAACGAGGAGTTCAGCCATGGCCTGCGCGATCTGAGCGATCTTGACATTCTTTTGCGTCACTTCGCGTCGCAGGCGGGCTTCTGGGATCGGCTCGGCGCACGCTCGCTCGAGCTCGATCTCGCGCGCCCGCTCTACTACGCGCTGCGCTATGCCCGCGCGCTCCTCGGCACACCGGTGCCCGCGGCCGTTCTCCGAGCCGCTGAGGCCGCGGGGCCGCCTTCCCCCCTGCGTACGCTCATGGACGGCCTCTTTCTGAGGGTACTGCAAACCGGGCTCCCGGCAGGCCAGGACCGCCTCGCGGCGCTTGCCCGGCAGGCGCTTTATCTTCGCGCCCACTGGCTGCGCATGCCGCCGCTGCTGCTGGCGTATCACCTGACCCACAAGGCGCTTCGCCCCCGGGAGCTGCAGCCCGCGCCACGTTAGCTCTTACGAGCCATTGCTGGGACTCTTCGGCGCTGACTACACTGCCTGCGCTGTATCGCCGAGCGGCGTTCCGCTGACAGAGGTTCCTTCTTAACGGAGTAGGGAGAGCACGATGCCCGAGAACATCGTGAAGCGCGTACGAGTCACAATGGTTCGCCTGGTCGCCGTGGCAGTCCTGGGAGCCGCGATCGCCGCGTGCTCGAGCGCTCGTATCGAGGCGCCCGAGAAGGCGGCTTCCCCCGCCTACACCTACCTGATCGGCCCGCTGGACACACTGCAGATCAGCGTCTGGCGCAACCCCGACCTGTCGACCACCGTGCCGGTGCGGCCCGACGGCAAGGTGAGCGTGCCGCTGGTCGAGGACCTGCCGGCGATCGGCAAGAACCCCACGCAGCTCGCGCGCGACATCGAGAAGGCGATGAGCCGGTTCATCCGCGATCCCGTGGTGACCGTGCTCGTCACCAACTTCAACGGACCCTACAGCGAGCAGGTGCGCGTCATCGGAGAAGCCGCCAAGCCCCAGGCGCTTCCCTACCGGCAGCGCATGACGCTGCTCGACGTGATGATTGCGGTCGGCGGGCTCACCGACTTCGCCGACGGCAACGCCGCGTCCGTGCTGCGCACCTCCGACGGCAAGCAGTACAGCGTGCGCCTGAAGGACCTCGTGCGCCGCGGCGACGTCTCGGCCAACATCGAGATGAAGCCGGGCGACGTGCTCATCATCCCGCAGAGCTGGTTCTAAGAGCCGTCGTGAGCGCCATCCTCCCTCAAGTCTCGGACATCCTGCGCGGGCTTTGGCAAGGCCGCTGGGCCGGCCTCGCCGTCGCCTGGCTCGCCGGCATCGCCGGCGCCGTATTCCTCTTCTTCGCCCCCGACCGCTACGAGGCGAGCGCGCGCGTCTACGTCGACACGCAATCGATCCTCACGCCGCTGATGGCCGGCCTGACGGTGCAGCCCAACGTCCAGCAGCAAGTGGCGATGCTCAGCCGCACGCTGATCAGCCGGCCGAACATGCAGAAGCTCGTGCGCATGACCGACATGGACCTGCGCGTGCGGGACAACGCGGAGCGCGAGCGCATCATCGACGATCTGATGAAGGACCTCACCATCAGGAGCGTCGGCCGCGACAACCTCTACACCATCAGCTATCGCAACACCAGCCCGCAGCAGGCGGGCCGGGTCGTGCAGTCGCTGCTTTCGATCTTCGTGGAATCCGGCCTGACCTCCCAGGCGACCGATACGGGACAGGCAAGACGCTTCATCGAGGAGCAGATCAAGGCGTACGAGCAAAAGCTCATCGAGGCCGAGAACCGCATCAAGGAGTTCAAGCTGAAGAACCTGGATCTCAATGCGCCGGCGGGAGGCGACTTCTTCACCAGCATGGCGGCGGTCTCGGAGAGCGCTCGCCTCGCTCGCCAGCAGCTCCAGGAAGCGATCCGCTCGCGCGAAGCGCTGAAGCAGCAGATGAACGACGAAGGAAGCCGGCCGCCCTCGCTGCTGCCCGACGCCGAGGGCCTGCCCTCGGCCAGCACGCCGGAGCTCGATGCGCGCCTCGCCATCCTGAACAAGAACCTGGACGAGCTGCTCCTGCGCTATACCGACAACCACCCCGACGTGGCGAATACGCGGCGCATCATCAAGGATGTCGAAGCGCAGCGCGACGAGGAGCGCAAGCGCAGCGCGGCGGAGCTCGAGAAGCGCCGCAAGAGCGGCGGCGTGGCAAGCGACGGTCCGCTGATCGCGCAGCTGAGGATGGCGTTCGCGCAGGCCGATGCCCAGGTGGCCGCGCTGCGCTCCCGCGTGGCAGACCTGGAACGTCGCGAGGCCGCGCTGCGCGAGCAAGCGCGATCCGTGCCGGAGAGGGAAGCGCAGTTCACGCAGCTCAACCGCGATTACGCCATCCAGAAAAAGGCTTACGACGACCTCGTGGCGCGGCGCGAGTCGGTGACCATTTCCGGTCGCCTGGAATCGACGAGCGGCCGCGCCGACTTCCGCGTCATCGATCCCCCGCGGGTTTCCCCCACGCCCGTGGCGCCCAATCGGCAGATGCTGGTGCCCCTGGTCCTGCTCGCGTGCCTGGGCGCCGGACTCGGCGCCGCGTATCTCTACAGCATCCTGCGGCCCACGGTGCACGACGGCCGTACCCTGAAGCGCATCGCCGGTCGCCCGGTGCTGGGCGCGGTGTCGCTGCTCCTCAACCCCCAGACGCTCGCGCGGCGGCGCCGCAGCTGGCTCTGGTTCTTCGGCGGCGTCGGAGGACTGGCGGCGTCCTACAGCGTAGCCATCGCGGCCGTTTTCCTGCGCGGCATGCTGCCTTTCTGAGCGACTCATGAGCCTGATCGAAGAAGCGGCGAAGCGACTGCAGGAACTGGAGAAAGCGGGGATCCGGGTGCCGGAGCCGCAGCCCACCGGCGCCGCGAAGAGCGCACATCTTGCCGAGGTGGAGCCGCTGCCGCAGCGTGCGGCGCGCGCCGCCGCTCAGGCCGCGCCGGCAACGCCGCAAGCTCCGGTCGAAAAGCGCCCGGAGGCACGCGCCGAGGACAAGGCGGCGCAGTCGCGCAATTTCCGCAGCATCGACCTCGCCCGCCTGCAGGCGGCCGGGTTCATCACGCCGAACGTCAAGGAATCGAAGGTGCTGCACGAGTTTCGCGTGATCAAGCGCCCGCTCATCCAGAACGCGCTCGGCAAGGGCGCCGCGCCGGTGGCGAACGGCAACCTCATCATGGTGACGAGCGCCCTGCCGAACGAAGGCAAGAGCTTCGTCTCGCTCAACCTCGCGATGAGCATGGCGATGGAGCTCGATTGCCGG
>DASRKB010000138.1:0-11433 GCA_035649175.1 Burkholderiales bacterium
GGCCAACGTGAATCAATGTCTTCCGGGAAATCGGGCTCTGACCCCGATTTCCAGCGCCTTGTTGATGAGCTTGAGGTCCTTCACGAACTGCTCGAAAGCCCGCTCCTTTTCTTCGTCGTCCCTGAGCCTCAGCAGGGCCGAGGGGTGGAGCGTGGCGAAGACGTGAGGCGCGAGCGCGCTCTTCACGAATCTGCCGCGCATGAGCGACACCTTGAAATCCCTGGAGATCACCGCGCGCGCCGCCGTGGCGCCGAGACAGACGATCACCTCAGGGCCGATGGCTGCGACCTCGCGCTCGAGCCACTGGTGGCAGGCGTCGATCTCGCGCTGGGCCGGGGTCTTGTGCAGCCGGCGCTTGCCGCGCAACTGCCACTTGAAATGCTTCACCGCATTGGTGACATAGAGCCCTTCGCGCTTCACGCCGGCCGCTTCCAGCGCCCGGTCGAGGAGCCGTCCCGCCGGCCCGATGAAGGGCAGGCCTTTCTTGTCTTCCTCGTCGCCGGGCTGCTCGCCCACGAGCATCACGCGCGCGTGCGGGTCGCCCGCGCCGAACACCGTCTGCGTGGCGTTCGCCCAGAGCGGGCAGTCACGGCAACGCCTTGCGTTCCTCCGGATCTCCTCCAGGGTCTCCGCCATCGAGGCTTAGAATCGTCCGGATGAAAAAAATTGCACTCCTCACGAGCGGCGGCGACGCCCCGGGCATGAACGCTGCCACCCGGGCAATCACGCGCGGGGCGCTTGCGAAGGGCTGGTCCGTGGTCGGGGTCAGGAACGGCTACGCCGGGCTCCTCGCTGCCGACTTCAGGCCGATGCAGGCGCGCGACGTGGGCGGGATCATCCAGTCGGGGGGCACGGTGCTCGGCAGCGCGCGATGTCCGGAATTCGCTGAAGCAGAAGGAAGAAAGAAGGCCTTGCAGAACCTCTCTGCGCATGGTGTCGATGCGCTGGTCGTCATCGGCGGGAACGGCAGCCAGTCGGGGTCCGCGAGTCTCGCGCGCGAGGGCTTCCCGGTGGTCGGCGTGCCATCGACCATCGACAACGACCTCTACGGCAACGACGTCAGCATCGGCTGCGACACGGCGATCAACATCACGCTCGAGGCGATCGACCGGCTGCGCACCACCGCCTCGTCGCACCAGCGCGCCTTCGCGGTCGAGACGATGGGGCGCAACTGCGGGTACATCGCGATCATGTCGGGCATCGCGGGCGGGGCCGAGGTGATCGCGCTGCCCGAGCACGAGATCACGCCGGCGGAGGTCGCCGAGCGCCTGCGCGCCGCGCGCCAGCGCGGCAAGACGCACGCGCTCGCCGTCATCGCCGAAGGGGCGAAGTGCGGCGTGCACGAGCTGATGGAGTACTACGGCGCGCACCGCAGGTCGATCGGCTTCGATTTGCGCATCACGCGCCTGGGCCACGTGGTGCGTGGCGGCGCACCCACCGCCGCCGACCGCGTGCTCGCCACGCGCCTGGGCGCGGCGGCAGTCGAAACGCTCGCGGCGGGCAAGCGCGGCGTGCTGACGGGCATCATCAAGGGCGACGTGGTGACGACGCCGCTCGAGCAGATCACCGGGCGCACGCGCCCGGCGGACGCGGGCCTGCTCGAGCTTGCCCGGGTGATGGCGCTCTAGGCGTAAATGCGGTTGACCCGGTGGTGGGGCGCGCGATGGATCGGACTCAAGCCAAGCCTTCCATGAGCTGCACCTGCACCGGCTCGCCGGGCGCGACGGCGCCGCGCTCATGCTCCAGCACGATGAAGCAGTTCGCCTCCGACATCGAGCGCAGCACCCCCGAGCCCTGCTGGCCGGTGGTGCGCACCTTCCACTCGCCGCCCTCGTGGTAGAGGATGCCGCGCTGGTACTCGGTTCGGCCCGCGACTTTTCTGATCTTCTCCGGCGAAACCGCCTTCAGGAGGGGGATCGCATAGCCGTCGGTCCTGCCGGAAAGATGCAGCAGCGCCTCGCGCACGAACTGGTAGAAGGTCACCATCACGGCGACCGGATTGCCGGGCAGTCCGAAAAGGAAGGCGTTGCCGATCCTGCCGAAGGCCATCGGGCGCCCGGGGCGCATCGCGATTTTCCAGAAGAGCACCTCGCCCAGCTTCGCCATGAGCTCTCTGATGAAGTCGGCTTCGCCCACCGACACGCCGCCGGTTGTGATCACCACGTCGTTGCTCCTCGAAGCGTTCAGGAACGCCGCTTCCAGCGCGGAAGGATCGTCGCGGACCACGCCCAGATCGGAGATCTCCACGCCCAGGCGCGAGAGCATGCCGTGCAGCGTGTAGCGGTTGGAGTCGTAGATCTCGCCTTCTTTCAGCTTGGAGCCGATCGAGGCAAGCTCGTCGCCGGTGGCGAAGAAGGCGACGCGCAGGCGCCGCCTTACCTTCACCTCGCCGATGCCCAGCGACGCGATTAGCCCGATCTCGGCGGGGCGGAGGCATTTCCCTGGATGCAGCACCGCCTTTCCGATCGCGAGATCCTCGCCGGCGTAGCGCACGTTCTGGCCCTTTTTCTGGCCCGCGGGCACCATGACGCGCTTGCCGTCGCGCTTCACGACTTCCTGAATCACCACGGTATCGGCACCCTGCGGCATGACTGCGCCGGTCATGATGCGAACGCATTGGCCGGTTTCCAGCCTTCCACGGAATGGCTTGCCGGCGAGAGACACGCCCACTTCATCGAGCTGGACTTCCGAGCTTTTCAGATCTGAAGATCTGACCGCGTAGCCATCCATCGCGGAGTTGTCGTGCGCCGGGACGTTGATGCCGGGCACGATCTCCTGGGCGAGCACGCGGCCCAGCGCTTTCTTTACTGAAACCGATTCTTCTTCTGAAACCGGGGTAAGGCAGGCGCGGATTGCCTCGAGCGCCTTATCGACGCGCAGCGCCTCGGGGTCGTAGCCGTCCATGCAACTCACGGTTTGGACGATGCTCGTCATGCGTCCCTCAGCTCCTCCCGCGTGTTGATGTTGCGGAAGGCGTCGGCTTCGTCGTCGAAGCTCACCTCGACCACCTTGAGCGAGGCATACCAGGCGTCGATCTTGCGCCCGCCCTGGGCGAGGAAGGCTTCCAGGCTCTCCATGCACTCATGGCGCTTGACCAGAGCGAAGACGGGGTGAGGTTGATCGCCGGTCTTCGCCACGGCGAGGTGATTCTCCTTGAGGTGATTCCTGAGTCGGGAGATCAGATCGTCCGGCAGAAACGGCGAGTCGCACGGCACAGTGGCGACGAGCGGATGCGCGGCGGCCTTCATGCCGGCGTGCAGGCCGGCGAGCGGGCCCGCGAAGCCCGCGATGTCGTCGGGAACGACCTTGTGCCCCATGGCGGCGTACGCCTCGAGGTTCTGGTTGGCGTTGATGATGATCTCCTCGACCTGCGGGCGAAGGCGCTCGAGCACGTGCTCGACCATCGGCTTGTCACGCAGTGGCTGCAGGCCTTTGTCGACGCCGCCCATGCGCCGGCCCTGCCCGCCGGCGAGCACGATTCCCGAAACAGAGGCCATGCCGGAATTCTACTGAGGTAAGCTCGACACCATGAGCGAACGCCGCTTTCTCGTCCCCTTCATCAACTTCGGGCACCTCCTCGACCACCTCGTCATGCTGGTCTTTCCCACGGTGGTGGTGGCGCTGGCGCGCGAGTGGGGTCGGCCGTACTCGGAGCTCCTGCCGCTCGCGCTTGGCGGCTTCATCGCCTTCGGCGCCTTCGCGCTGCCCGCGGGCTGGCTCGCCGACCACTGGAGCCGCTACAAGATGATGGCGGTGTTCTTCTTCGGCATTGGCGGCTCGCTTTTCCTCACGGGCTTCGCCAGCGCGCCCTGGCAGATCGGTCTCGGGCTCACGCTGGTCGGGATGTTCGCCGCGATCTACCACCCGGTGGGCATCGCGATGCTGGTTGCCGCACCGCAGAAGATGGGCCGCGCGCTCGGCTGGAACGGCTTGTGGGGCAACCTCGGGCTCGCCGCCGCGGCGCTCGTCGCCGGCGCGCTCATGGACCTGTGGGGATGGCGCGCCGCGTTCTTCATTCCCGGGCTCCTCGCGATGCTGGCCGGCGTGGGGTTCCTGCTGCTCGTGCCCGACCCCGGCCCGGTGAAGAAGGTGTCGAAGACCATCGGCCTGCATGTCGACCGGGCCACGATGATGCGCATCTTCTCGATCCTGCTCGTCGCTACCGCCTGCGGCGGCGTGATCTTCAACTCGACCACCGTCGCCATGCCGAAAGTGTTCGACGAACGGCTGCGCTCTCTCATCGATACCAACTTCGGCATCGGCGCCCTCGTCGCGCTCGTCTATACCCTTGCGGCGTTCGCGCAACTCGTCATGGGCGCGCTCATCGACCGCTTCGAGCTTCGTCGCCTGATGATCGGCATCGCGCTCCTGCAGGTGCCCCTGCTCGCGCTCGCGGCGAATTTGGAGGGCTGGGCGATGCTCGGCGCGTCGCTCGCCATGATGCTCGCGGTGTTCGGCCAGATCCCGCTCAACGACTCGATCGTCGGCAGGTACGTGGCCGACGAGTACCGCGCGCGCGTGCTCTCGGTGCGCTATGTGGTGTCGCTCGGGGTCGCCGCGGTCGCGGTGCCGCTCATCGCGGTGCTGCATCGCACCGAGGGCGGGTTCGCGAACGTGTTCCTGGTGCTTGCGGCGCTCGCTGCCGGAATGCTCGCCGCGTCGGTGTTCTTTCCGTCGCGACGCGAGGTCGCCGCTCAGCCCGCCTTGTAGGTGTCGAGCTTGACCCGCTCGCGCTCGAGCGCGGCAGCGATCGCCGGCTTCCGCATCACCCCTTCCACATACGTCTTCAACGAGGAAAGGCTGCTGGGGTCGATGCCGGCCAGCCCGCCCCAGCGAAGGAGCGTGAAGCAGTAAGCGTCGTGCGCGATGCCGCGCGGCGCGTCGCTCGCCGCCCAGTCCTGCAGCCTTCCGAGAAGATTCCGGAACCGCTGCATCGCGTGCTTCTTCAGCTCGGCCTGGTGCGCATCGCCCTCGACGAAGTCAGGCGTGCGGAAGATCTGCGTGAAGATCGGGTGCAGGGTGTTGTTCATCCACGCAAGGCGCGAGAGCGCTACGCCGTGCGCCCACGGATCCTGCGGCAGCACGCCAGCCATGGGGAAGGCGCGGTCGAGGAGGTCGATGATGGCGACGATCTGGTTGAGCGGCTTGCCGTCCACGACCAGCACCGGCACCTGGCCGTTCGGGTTGATGGCGAGGTACTCGGGGGACTTCTGCTCGTTCCGGTGCAGCTTCACGATCTTGGGCTCGAAGTCCTGGCCGGTGGCGGCCTTGATCGACTCGAGGGTGGCGTGCGGGACGAAGGAGCAGGCGCCGGGGGCGAAGTAGAGCTCGAGCTTCATGCCAGGGCGGTGGGCTGCGGCGCGGTTCTCACGATTCTCTCTTTTCCCGTGAAAGCGAGGTAATGCCTTCCGCTCGCCCTCCCCAGCATGGTGATTCCGGTCTTCCTCGCGATTTCATGCCCCATGTGCGTGAGGCCCGAGCGCGAGACGAGGAACGGGATGCGCATCTGCGCGCACTTGATGACCATCTCGGAGGTGAGGCGCCCGGTGGTGTAGAAGACCTTGTCGGCGCCGTCGATGTCCTCGAGCCACATGAAGCCGGCGATCGCGTCGACCGCGTTGTGCCGGCCCACGTCCTCGACGAACATGAGGATTTCGCCCGCGGTGGTGGCGAGGGCGCAGCCGTGCACCGCGCCCGCCTGCTTGTAGATGGTCTCGTGCTTGCGCACCTTCTCGAGCAGGATGAAAAGGTCCGAGTCGGCGAGGCGCACGTCCTCGCGCAGCTTCACCTTCTCGACCTCCTCCATCAGGTCGCCGTACATCGTGCCCTGGCCGCATCCGGTCGTCACGGTGCGCTTTCCCATCTTCAGCTTTCTTTTCCGGTGCGTGGTCACGGCCGCGGACTCGGTTTCCCAATCGATCTGTACGGCGGCGATCTCGTCCAGGGAAGAAACGAGGCGCTGGTTGCGCAGATAGCCGATGACGAGCGCCTCGGGCGCGTGGCCGAGCGTCATGATGGTGACGATCTCGCGCTTGTCGAGATAGAGCGTGAGCGGGTGCTCGCCGGCGATCGCCGTGGGCACCATCTCGCCGCGCTCGTTGTAGGCCTCGACTTCGAACGTCGCCGGGCGGGCGGCGTCGGTGAGGACGGGCTTGTTGCTAGCCGCCAATGTAGGACATCTCGACTTTCGGACGCTTCGCGGTTTCCAGCGTTCTTATTTCCGAGTAGCGGTCCGCGCGGCGCTGCCAGACGGCGGCGATCTCGTTGCGCAGCTCGTCGTCGGACGCGCCGCCGCGCAGCAGCGACTTCAAGTCGTGCCCGGACTGCGCGAACAGGCAGGTGAAGAGCGAGCCCTCGGTCGAGAGCCGCATGCGGGTGCAGCTCGAGCAGAAGGCCTGCGTCACCGAGGAGATGACGCCGATCTCGCCCGCGCCGTCCTTGTAGCGCCAGCGCTCGGCCACCTCTCCGAGATAGTTGGCCTCCGCGGGCTCCAAGGGAAATCTTTCATTGATGATCCTGACGACTTCAGCCGAGGGCACGACCTCGTCCATGCGCCAGCCGTTGGTCGCGCCGACGTCCATATACTCGATGAACCGGACGATGTGGCCGGTGCCGCGCCAGCGCTTCGCCATGGCGACGACCTCCGTGTCGTTCACGCCCCGCTTCACCACCATGTTGACCTTGATCGGCCCGAGGCCGGCGGCGGCGGCCGCGTCGATGCCCTCGATCACCTTGGCCACCGGGAAGTCCGCGTCGTTCATCGCGCGGAAGGTCGCTTCGTCCAGCGAGTCCAGGCTCACCGTGACGCGGTCGAGGCCGGCGTCCGCGAGCGCCTTCGCGTGCCTCGCCAGAAGGGAGCCGTTCGTGGTCAGCGTCAGCTCCATGGGAAATTTCTTCAGCATCGAAACCAGCCGGGGAACGTCCTTGCGCACGAGCGGCTCGCCCCCGGTGAGGCGGATCTTGCGCACGCCCAGGTCCACGAAGACCCCGGCGAGGCGCGCGATCTCCTCGAAGCTCAGGATCGCGCCGTGGGGGAGGAACTTGTAGTGCGCGTCGAACACCTCGCGCGGCATGCAGTACACGCAGCGGAAGTTGCAGCGGTCCGTGACCGAGATGCGCAGGTCGTGCATTGGCCTCCCGCGCGTATCGGCGAGCGGGCCTCCCGCGAACGCGGGCGCGGCGCGCCGTGCCGCCCCGGGGCGCGGCTCGATCGGAATCACCTTGATCGCCATCGCAAAATGTTAGCAGAGGGGTTCGCGAAGAGCCCCTCGAACGGCGATCGCAGCGACGTCTACCCGCCGGGCTTGGGCTGGGTCTCCGGGCTGGTGGGGCCGGCGCCGTCGCGCGGATGCTGGAAGTCGCGGCGCTGCTCGGCCTCCTTCGGATCGACCTGCTGCTGGACCGGGTTCGCGCCTTCCCTGCGCTCCTCGAGGCTGGTCGACCCACCGGCGGCAGGCGCCGACGGCGTGGTCGACGGCGTGGTCGACGGCGTGGTCGACGGCGCGGGCGTCGTGGTCGCGTCCGAAGGGGACGACACGCGCGGTTGAGGCGGCTGGTCGCCGCATGCCGCGACGGTAACGGCGAGCGCAACGGCAAGCATGGGGATTCTCATCATTGTGATCGCTCCTGTGATGGCACGCGCCAAGCGCTGCAAATACCGCGCCCGGAGCAGGGTCGTTGCTGGGGTATAGTCGGGTCGTACTCCCTATATGAATCGCCCGACCTATCCGCTTGCCGTCGTGATGCAGCGTCGTCCCGCGCAGAGCCGCTGGGCCGACTGGGTATGGGAGCCATGGAGCGTCTTGCCCGGAGAGCTGCCCGGCGTGGCGCGGCTACTGCTCGACGACGGCAAGGGCCTGCAGCAATGGCTGCACCCGGGGTTCCGGCTCGTCCTGCATCGCGACGAGTCCGAGGGCTATTACCTGAACGTTTCGGCGCGCGACCCGCGCGTATTCGTGCTCTGGCGCATGGAGGAGGAGCAGGCGCTGCCCCTCGACGTGACCGCGAGCTACAACGAGGCGGGACGCTGGCTCGACGGGGGGCACAGCGTCGACGGCGTGGCGATGACGCCGGAGATCTTTGCCTGGGTGGGCGAGTACGTGGAGCAGAATTACCGCCCCGAGCCGAAGAAGCGCGTCAGGCCGCGCTCCTTCATGCATCCGAAAGACAGGGTCTAGCGTGGCGCGCGACGACGAGCCGTTCCTGTCGCGGTGGTCGCGGCTCAAGCGCGAGCAGCCCGCCGAAGAGGTCGCGCCGACGGCGGACGACGCGCCGCCCGCGCTGCCGCCGGTCGAGAGCCTGACGCCCGACTCGGACTTCAGCGGCTTCATGCATCCGAAGGTGACCGACGCGCTGCGGCGCGTCGCGCTGAAGAAGCTCTTCAGCGATCCGCACTTCAACGTCGAAGACCCTTACGAGGCCTACTCCGGGGACTGGACCGGCGGCGAGGCGATCCCGGAGGAGATGCTCGCGTCGCTGAACCAGGCGAAGCAGGTCCTCTTCCGCGAGGAAGAGGAAGAGAAGAAGCGCGCAGCGCAAGAGGACGCTGCGACGCAAGCCGAGCACCAACCTTCCTCCGGGAAACCCGAGACCGATGAGCCTGGAAGGCAAGACGCTTAAGGTCTGCAGCTGCAACCGGACGATTCCGCTCGACGCCAAGGCGCTCGCCGCGGCGCTGAAGGCGGGCGAGCCGCTGAAGGTCCACAGCGAACTCTGCCGCAAAGACGCGGCCGCGTTCCAGGCCGCGCTCGGCGGCGCGGACGACGTGCTCGTCGCGTGCACGCAGGAAGCCGCGCTCTTCGGCGAGCTTGCCGGCGGGTCCGCGGGCAAGGTCAGGTTCGTCAACGTGCGCGAGGCGGCCGGCTGGTCGCGTGAGGCGAAGCAGGCGACGCCGAAGATCGCCGCGCTCATCGCGGCGGCGGCGCTGCCCGAGCCCGAGCCGGTGCCATCGGTCGGGTTCAGCTCCGGGGGCCAGCTCCTCATCGTCGGCCCGGCGGCCGCGGCGCTCGACTGGGCCGAGCGCCTCTCCGCCCAGATGGACGTTTCGGTGCTCATGACGGGTGGCGGCGGCGAGCTTCCGCCTGAGCGCAGATACCCGGTGTGGTCGGGGCGGGTGGACAAGCTTTCGGGCTGGCTCGGCGCTTTCGAGCTCGAGTGGCGGCAGGAGAACCCGATCGACCTCGAGCTCTGCACGCGCTGCAACGCGTGCGTGCACGCCTGCCCGGAGCAGGCGATCGGCTTCGACTACCAGGTCGACCTGGCGAAGTGCAGGTCGCACCGCGAGTGCGTGAAGGCCTGCGGTGCGCTGGCGGCAATAGACTTTTCGCGTGCTGAAGTCTCCCGGAAAGAGTCGTTCGACCTGGTGCTCGACCTGTCGCGCGAGCCGCTCCTGCGCACGCACGAGGCGCCGCAGGGCTACCTCGCGCCGGGCGACGACCCGCTCGAGCAGGCGCTCGCCGCGCGCGAGCTCGCCGCGCTGGTGGGCGAGTTCGAGAAGCCGAAGTTCTTCGACTACGTCGCCCGCCTGTGCGCGCACAGCCGCTCGGGCCAGCCGGGATGCAACCAGTGCCTCGACGTCTGCTCGAGCGGCGCGATCCGCGGCGACGGCGACCTCGTGAAGGTCGAGCCGCACCTGTGCGCGGGGTGCGGCGGCTGCGCCACCGTGTGCCCCTCGGGCGCCATGCGCTATGCCTACCCGAGCGTTCCCGAGCTGGGCACGCGCCTGAAGACCATGCTCGGCGTGTACCGCGAGGCGGGCGGCAAGGACGCGTGCATCCTCTTCCACGACGCCCGCGAAGGCCGCGCCGCGCTGCTCGCGCTCGGGCGGCGCAAGGGCCTGCCGGCGCGCGTCGTGCCGCTCGAGTGCTTCCACGCGGCTTCGATCGGCATGGACCTGCTCCTGGGCGCAATCGCTTACGGCGCGTGCCAGGTACGCGTGCTCGTGACGGAGAAGACCGCGGAGGGCTACGTCGCGGCGCTCCGCAAGCAGATGGGGTTCGCCGAGTCGATCCTGCAGGCGCTCGGCTACACGGGCGAGCACTTCGCCGTGATCGAAGACCCCTCGGTGCTGTGGGAGAGCGCCCCCGCGGCCACCGTCGCGCGCGCGGCGGGGTTCAACCTCTCGCCGGAGAAGCGCACCACACTGGACTTTGCAATCGAGCATCTACTCGAACAAAGTTCCTGCAAGGTTCAAGAGATCAAGCTGGGTTCCGGCGCTCCCTTTGGCGCGCTGAAGGTGAACAAGGACACCTGCACGCTGTGCAAGGCGTGCATCGGCGCCTGCCCGGAGGCGGCGCTCCTCGATTCGCCGGAGACGCCGGCGCTGCGCTTCATCGAGCGGAACTGCGTGCAGTGCGGGCTGTGCGCGGCGACCTGCCCGGAAGACGCTATCACCCTGATTCCCAGATTGCTCCTCGGCAAGGAAGCGAAGGAGCCGGTCGTCCTCAACGAAGCGGAGCCCTTCGACTGCGTGCGCTGCGGCAAGCCTTTCGGCACGCGGCAGATGGTGGAGAACATGCTCGGCAAGCTCTCGGGCCACTCGATGTTCGCCGGCGGGGCGCGGCGGCTGCAGATGTGCGGCGACTGCCGGGTGGTCGACATGATGGAAAACAAGACCGAGGCGAGCATCTTTGACTACCGGAAATGATCGACCCTGAAGAGCAGGGCCGGGCGGACCTCTACGGCCTGCTCGCGCGTCTCTTCTACGGGCCGCCCGACGCGGCGCTGCTGCGCGCCATCGCCGATACGCGTATCGAGGGCGAGCTCGCGAAGCCCTGGGGGGAACTGTCCCACGCCGCCGCTGTAGCGGACCCCGAGGGGCTGCGCGATGAGTATGAGGGCCGGTTCATCGGCACCGGCAAGGCACCGGTGACGCTCTATACCACGGCTTACACCGTGCGGTTCAGCAACGAGGTGCCGCTTGCCGATCTTCGCGGCGAGATCGTGGCCCTAGGAGCGGCCCGTCGTGCCGGAGTGAGCGAGCCCGAGGACCACATTGCAGCGCTGTGCGAATGCATGCGATTCCTTATTGCAGTGCAGAAGCGGCCGCTGGACGAGCAGCAGCGCTTCTTCTCTCGGTGGATCGCGCCGGCGTTCGCGCCGTT
This sequence comes from Burkholderiales bacterium, assembly GCA_035649175.1. GTDB lineage: Bacteria > Pseudomonadota > Gammaproteobacteria > Burkholderiales > SG8-39 > SCGC-AG-212-J23. The sequence continues at coordinate 11,103 of DASRKB010000138.1, forward strand.
GTGCGATGCAATAGACGCCGATAGCGCGTGCGCACCGGATTCGGACAGCGTCGCGCCTTCCAGCACCACCTCGGCGCCGTGCACGCGCGTGCTCGAGACCTTGGTGTTGGGCGTGCCGCGCGGCATGACAATTGTCGCGTGCACGCCGAGGCGCGCCGCGTGATACGCCACGCCCTGCGCGTGGTTACCCGCGCTCATGGCGATCACGCCGCGGCGGCGCTCCTCCGCGCTGAGCGTCAGCAGCTTGTTGAGCGCGCCGCGCTCCTTGAAAGACGAGGTGAACTGCAGGTTCTCGAACTTCAGCCACACCTCGCACGCGGTCATGCGTGAC
>DASRKB010000139.1:0-8930 GCA_035649175.1 Burkholderiales bacterium
CCCGGCTGGGCGATGTTCCGCCTTTGTCGTCCTGGTCGGTAGAAAAGGTCCTCGAAGGCGATTCATCCTTAGTTGCCGACTAATACGACAAACGGCGATTTCTTCGTCGCGTCGCCAAGAGAATGAACGTTGATGTCTAAACGCGACGTACCGCGCACGCCGATCTGATCGAGCTCGAACCAGCGCTCGCCGGACAACGCAACGTCGCTCGGCAGTAGCTCAGATTGCGCGCCACCCCAATCGCAGAGGATGGCTTGTTCGCATCCGGGCGTAAAGGGTGGCAGGTACTTCTCGGACAGCGGTTATGGTGCTCGACTCGCGGCCCTGCACGAAGCAAATAAGTATGCCGCTCGCATTACCGATAAGCGGCGCGTGAACCGTAAGAATGGTCGCTGGCTCCACCGCAGGAAATCAAGCGGCGTCTTTTGGTTCGTCAATCTTCGGAAGAAAAGTCCACGGTGTCACGGGGTTCGGATCAACCCAGAAGCCAGCCCGCCTCGCCTTCGCCGCAGCCTCAAACGCGGGCAAGGCGCAGGGTGCGTGTGTTCATCGTTTCTCCTCAGTTGGTCGGCTTCATTACACCGCGGCGCACCAGGTCTTCGATCAGCTCGATGTCGCGCTGCATGACGGTGCGCAGCTCTTCCGGCGTGGAAGTCCGCACCTCAATGCCGAGCTTCTCGACCCGATCCTTCACGTCCGGCTGGGAGAGCGTCCATTTGATGTCCGCGTTCAGCCTGTCGATCACCGCCGCCGGGGTCTTCGCCGGGGCGAGCACCGCGTACCAGGTCGACGCCTCGAGCCTGGGCAGCACCGCCTTGACGGACTTGACGTTCGGCAGCTGCGGGATCGGATTCGCGCCGGAAACGGCGATCGGCACGAGCTTGCCCGACTCGATGTGCGCCAGCACCGGCCGCGGCGGGGTGAAGTAGACGTTGATGCGGCCTGCGAGCAGGTCAGCCTGCAGGTTGGACATCGCCGTGTACTGGATGCGCTCGACCTTGATTCCCGACAGGCTGTTGAACTGCTCCATGGCGAAAGCGCCTTGGAGGGCCGTGGTGCCGTAGTTGAGCTTGCCGGGATTGGCCTTGGCGTAGGCGATCAGCTCCTCGACCGTCTTCGCCGGGACGCTCGGATGGACGACGAGCACGAAGTCCGACACGCCGATGAGCGACACCGGCGCCAGGTCTTTCATCGCGTGGAAGCCGGGGCTCGGCATGAGCACCTGGTTGATGGTGACGGTCTGCGTGGCGAAATTAAGGGTGTAGCCGTCCGGAGCCGCTTTCGCCACGTACTCTGTGCCGATGTTGCCCGCGGCGCCGGTGCGGTTCTCGATCACCACCGGCTGATTCCATCTCTCCTGCAGCTTTGCGGCGATGACGCGCGCAGCGGCGTCGGTCTGCCCGCCGACGCCGAAGGCGACTACGCCGTGGACGGGCTTGGTCGGGTAGGCCTGCGCCAGCGCGCAGGTTGCCCCGAGGACTAGGGTCGCGCCCGAAATGAGGCGCAGGAAACGCGAACGGGTCATGGATTTCTTCTCCTCAGGTTGAACTCGCACCGAAATAGGCTTCGGCGTTGCGGAACAGGATCTTTTCGAGCACTTCCTCGCTGTAGCCGAGCGAGCGGTAATCGGCGATGACCTTCGGATACTCGAGCACCGGGAAGTCGCAGCCGAACATAACGCGGTCCTGCAGGCGGCGGCCGATCTCGTGCTTGAGCGAGTCCGAGAATTGCCGAGGACCCCAGCCGTGCAGCTCATAGCTGACGTTTCCCTTGTGCAGGAGGACAGCGATCATGTCGTCCTGCCATGGATACGCCGGCCGCGCGGCGAGGATGCGCAGCTCCGGGTACCTCGCGGCGGCGATGTCGACGTGGCGCGGGTGGCCGTGGTCGAGGACGATGCCGTAGCCGCCGGGCACGCCCTGGCCTATTCCGGTCAGGCCGACCATGATCATCACCGGGGACTTCGCCTCGATCGCCGCCTCGTAGAAGGGAAACCAGAGGGGATCGCTTGCCGGCACGCCGGTGCTTTGCCCGGACACGGCGAAGCCGACGAAGCCGGCATCCGCGTCCCTCGCGCGGCGAAACTCGTGCAGCGACTCTTCGCGCCGCTGCGGCTCGAACTGCAGCCAGTGGCCGAAGATGACGTCGCGGTGCTTGCGCGCCATGTCGAAGGCGTAGTCGTGCATCTCGCGCAGCTGCTCGATCGGCAGCTGGCGGGTCCAGGCAAGGTCGAGGATGGCGCGGACGTTGTTCGCGCGCATGAAATCCATCATCTCCTGCTCGGAGTAGTAGCGCCCTTTTGTCTTCCAGATGCCTTCCTGGCGCGCGAGCTCGGCCTCGTTGCGGAAGATGTGGCCCGTCCGGGTCGCCCAGTGGGAGTGGCAGTCGAAGAGCCGCTTCATGCGCTGGTCGCCTTGTAGCCGGGCCGCCGGTCGACGAGCCTGCGCGCCTTGCCTTCCCGGCCGCCGGTATTCGCCAGCTCTTCCAGCGAGCCCTCGTCGGCGAGGCGCACGCGCACGCCGACGCCGAGGTCGTCCCTCAGCCGCCTTTCGAGCAGCTCCAGGAGGCCGTCGCGCGTCGAGGCGTCGCGTCGCACTTCCACATGGATCTCCATCTCGTCGCGCGGCACGCCGCCCGCGTCGACCCGGTCGACCACGCAGACCCATTCTCCTGTGGTGCGGGCGTCGCTCTTGATGGCGCGCAGGCAGGCCATGGGATAGACGTTCACGCCGCGCAGCTTAACCATCGCGTCGCTGCGCCCTAGGAAGTGGTCCATGCGCCGAAAATGGCTGCCGCAGGCGCAGCGGTCGGCGCTGAGAATGCGCCCGAGGTCGCGCAGGTTGTAGCGGATCACCGCCGGAAGCGTGCGCGCGAGCGACGTGACGACGAGGTTGCCGCGTTCGCCGGCCCCAACCGGCTCGCCGGTATCTACGTCCACCACTTCCATGTAAAGCAGGTCTTCCATGAAGTGCATGCCGCTTCGCTCCCGGCACTCGAATCCGGCGAGCCCGACCTCGTTGGTGCCGTAGCCGTCGTACACCGGGCAGCCCCACAAGGACTCGATCTCGCCCCTCAGGCTGCCATCGAGGTCGGGTCCGAGATACGTGCGAATGAACTTGGTCTTGAGCCCGCGCACGTCGCGGCCCAGCTCTTCCCTGCACGCCTGCGCGAGGCGCACGAGATATTCCGGAAAGCTCTGCCAGAGGTTGGTGCCGAAGCCGAACGCGATCTCGAGCTGCCGGCGCGAGGAGGTCACGACACCGCTGCCGGTCGTGAGTGGCATGACGCCCAGGTAGTCGTGACAGGCCTTGTAGGCGAGCCACGGCGCATTGGCGAGCGAGCAGGTCATCGGGATCTGCATGACATCGCCGGGTCGCGCGCCTTGGATGTACAGGCCGCGCGCTCCGCCCAGCCCCTGCAACTCCCAGGCGAGGGGGTCGAAAAGCGTCGGGCGCGGCAGCCCGGTCGTGCCGCCGCTCGTGTGGAGCTTGAGCGGCGTCGTGCGCGCGAATTGCGCGTCGACGGCGTGGAAGTCGCCGTAGGGCGGCAAGCGCTCGACGCTTTCCTTGACGTCGTCCGAGGTGTAGAGCGGAAGCTTGGCGATGTCGTCGATGCCCCCCACGGCACCCGGCTCGAGCCCCGCCGCCTGCCAGCGGCGCCGGTAGAAGGGGTTGCGCCATCCCGCGTCCAGCACCTTGCGGAAACGGCGGTTCTGCAGCTCCCGGATCCGCTCGGGCGGCCAACGGTAGACGCTCTGCTCGAACACGTCGGGCAGCGCGAACTCTTGGGCGAAGGCAGCCCAGTCGAACGCGTTGTGGTAGACGGGCAGGTCGCTGCGCGGGGAATTCTCAACCATGGAAGCGCGGGAAGAGCCGCAATGCATTCTCTCGCTCGATGTCGGCGCGCAGGCGCTCGGAAACGCCAGATGCGTCCTTGAGGCCCTGGATGCTGAGACCCGTGATCTCCGCGGGCGCATACGGCCAGTCGCTGCCGAAGAGGATGCGCTCGGGCGCGGCTGTCTCCAGGAGGGCGGGCAAGGCGTGGCGCTCGGCACAGAGCGCGGTGTCGTACCAGAAGCGCCGCAGCCCGGCGAAGATCCGCTCCTGCGGCCACTGCGGCACGACTGGGCTGATCAGGGGCGCGAGGGCAAGGCGCCAGGAGATGTAGGGAATCACGCCGCCGCCGTGGGCGAGGATGAAGTTGATATCGCGGAAGCGCTCCAGCGCGCCAGAGAAAAGCAGGTTGACCGCGGCGCGCGAGGTATCGATCACGAATTCCAGGATGAAGCCCGGCCAAGGTAGCTCGAGCGAGCGGCTGCTCTCGTGCATGCCGGGATGGACCAGCACCGCGGCACCGCGGCGGTCGAGCTCCGCGAGCAGCGGCTCGAAGCGCGCATCGCCGAGGAACCTGCCCGAATAGCTAGCGAGCAGGATCGCGCCGTCGAGCTTGAGCTCGTCGAGCGCGAACTCCAGTTCGGCGAGCGCTGCGTCGACGTCGGGAAGCGGCAGGACGGCGAAGCCGCCGAAGCGCCCTGGCCAGCGCCTGCCAAGCTCCGCCGCGAGCTCGTTGCAGCGCCGCGCGAGCGCGTGCGCGGCGCGCGCATCGCCGAAGTGCACACCGGGGAACGAAATCGAAACGACGGATGCGGCGATGTTGTGCGCATCCATGGTCTCGAGCGCGAGCTCCGGCGACCACTCGATGCTCGCGCCGGAGGTGGGCACCCGGCCGGCCTCGCGCAGCGCGTCGCGGTAGAACGCCGGGGCCATGTGAGCGTGGACGTCGATGCGATGCGCGCAGGTCACGGCCGGCCAGAGTATTTTCGCGATGCGGCAAAGTCAACGCCGGATTGACTTAGTTTCATCATGAAACTAAGTTGCCTGTCCCGGGAAAAGGAGCCCTTAGTCGTCGTGGGTTGTGGGAGAAGGTCGTCTACGGGCGCGTCGCAAATCGGCCGATTCCGTTGAAGAACTCTTTTTCCCCCGACGATGGAAAAATTCTAAGCGCTATAAGACGCGAAGCGCGCTTCAGGCGTGGGCATCCTTGCCGTGATCGTCGCCGCGCCAGCGATCAAGTAAGCCGGCCCACAATCGCCTAGGAGCGACGCAGCCCGCTGGACGACCGAGAGGCCGGCCGCGCGGCGTTGCGGGCGGCGGCCAGGCGCACCCAGCGAGGTACCTAAACTTCAAGCCCGATATGTGGGCTTATGCACCTTCGGTTCCTGAAGAAACTCGGCAGCGGTTGTGCGCGATATCGAACTACGAGTCGATCGTGCAGGTCATCTGCCGCGGCGCCATGCGTGGCGGCGTGTCGTATCGGGAAGAGTCTGGGAAGCAGATGGTCGGGCGCTCAAGGCCAAAATTTCTCATCGAGGTCGCTGCTTCGCTGGGTGATCCATTCTTTAGTGGCCCATCTGGATGAGATGGGTCCCGCCGATCAGGCGGTGGTTGCGGCAGGGCTTCTATGATGATGTGCGAGGCCCTTACGCAAGCGGTCTTACGGCAAACCATTTCCACAGCCGGATCGCGGGCACACTAGTGTCACACTCGTAATAGTCTCCAAGGGCAGTGTTGGAGGGTTGGGCTCATCTATCGTGGCTCTTCGAAAGGTGATCTCTTGTAATTCTTGGATGTCGCCTGAACTATTGAGCCAGCTTCTAGCTTTCGCTTAATTTCTGGCCAGTAACGATCACCATCACGAACACGGTACTTATAACCGGGCGCCCCGGACATGAAACCGTCGCGGGCATCACTCTTCCGCATGTTTCCGAACGAGAATAAGTAGACTTTTCCGCCAATCATTTCAAAGTCACCGCTCAGAAGCTTACGGCTCAGCAGATTCTCTGATATGGCCCAAGCACAATGACCTCCCCAAGCAGGTAGGTACTTTTCTGGGTTATTTTCAAAGAGTCCCCTGTTCTCTTCGCTCGCGAAGACCCACCTAGCCCCACTATAGCTGTGTGAGAATTTCGGATCCCCGCGAAGCGCCTTGTTCACGGTATGGAATGCGACTGGATCGTAGCCTGAAATAGCTGTCGAGTCGTCAGACCCCATCGTATTGACTGCCGTCGGCTGCTTGGTTGCCGACCGCATCCGGGAGGCCGCCTGAGTGGCCGCGCGCTTGCTTATTTCTTCAACCGACATCCTTTCGAGTCTTACGGTTCTTACCTTCCCCGAACTCCATGTAAAGGTGCCGCTGAACAAATCGGGATTGGAATACTCTGCGGAGATCAAACTATTGGCTTGGGTCGTCAGTTGGAGGCTGTAGCCCTCCGGCCTGACAATCAATTCTGCCCTCACAGCGGTTGGGCGACGACTGTCTGTCCAGCCGTAAGTGGAATCCAAGACCCAAACACCGTCTGGCCTTCTCTCCGCACCCCTTATGGTCAGGGTTCGCGTCCTCGTCTCAGTATCCACATCGACAATCCACGAACCCACAACATCTTTCTGGAGCTTCTCGATATCGGTGTCTGCAGCCGCACTGATAGCCACCACCAACACCAACGGAAGAGCAACGAGGATCTGGAAACGACAGCTAAAGTTACGAAGCATGGATCAATCCTCCCTCGATATTCGATGCCAAGTTCGCAAGCGGGCATTCATTCGAAGAACTGCCATCCCGGATGGTCACTCGTACCCATATAGCCACCCGCTATGCTCGAAGCATTCAGGTAACCGTGCGCGCGCATCAAGCGTACGGCGGCCGTCGAGCGGACCTCATAGTTGCAGATGACGAGAACTTTGTCGGTCTTGCTCATTACACGGGCCAACGCAAGCAGGAATTTTTCGCGTTCAACATCGCCTACGCCGTCATCCAAGTGGTCTGGTCCGAACTGGATAAGAACGGCTTGTGGGACTTCCCGCCCGAGTCGTTCGCGTGCGGCCCGCACATCAATCAGCCGCACGCGGCCCGTCGCGAACCAGTTCACGGCTTCCTCCGCAGTTACTTGCGGCGCATCGACGTTGTGCGCGACGAGTGCGCAGCTATTAAGAACGCTTGCAGTTATTACTAGAACAGTTCTGCGCCATGATGCCGAAGTAGCTGACGACGCCGGGCCTTTCGGGCCCTTATTTGCATACTGTACTTCCCTGTACGTCGCGACATCAGCCGCAGCGATAGCGTGCTCCGACGTTCTGCTCCCCGTCGCCGGCGACGGATTGCCGAAAGTTGGTTGTGCGACAACTTCGCCGCCGACCGCCGCGAGGGCGAATACAGCAGCGATCGAAGCGCCTTTGAACCGAATGGATCGCATCGTCATCATGGCTTGACCCTTCCTGAACGCCTCTTTCGATTTGTCACCGTAGTCGGTGTGCCGGCGTTTCGGGTCGACACTAACGGGTTCCCCCTTCATGGCGCCCTCCCCTCGTACCCCGCTCTACTCTTTGAATATCAAGGAGTCTTCGCGCATGCAGTTTCGGCATCAATAGAACATTTGTTCCATATCAAACGAAGAACCTGCTAAGGTGGAGCGAGGGCTCCCGTTGGGAGGGGGGTCCCATGGCCATCGATCAGACGAGCCGCTTGCTGCTCGAACTCTACCGGAGCGCCCGGGGATCGCCGATCCCGGAGTTCCAGGAGCGCGCGCTCCACCTATTCAAGTCCCTCTGCCGATTTCACTCAGCGATATGGGGAGTGGGCGAGGTGTCGCCGGACGCGGGCCTCGCGATCCACTCTGTTCACCTCTACAACCTCTCCCACGAATTCTTCACGGAGTACGAGGGGGTCAAGGAACATGACCTCGTGGCCTTCGAGGCTGCACGGCGCATCGGGGAGGTGTGCAATTTCAACGCGCGCGACCTGATGCCGGAAGCGCGATACGTAGAGGTCGCTCGTCTCGACAAGCGGTGGGGAATGCAAAACCTCTTGGTCGGGACGGTGCTCGACCACCAGCCGCCCGGGTCGCTCAGCTTCATCTCGCTGTATCGCGCGAAGGATCAAGATCGCTACACGGAAGACGACCGGCGGTGCGGAGAAATGTTCGTGCCGCATCTCCTCGAAGCCGGAACGATCAATCGACTTCTTTGGGTCAATCAGTTGACCAGCGCGTCGGCCGCACGGGGCGTACGCGCGCTTGCGAGCGCCTCCGGACAGCTCGAAACCCGCGACCCGGAATTCCTAGATACCCTCCGCAAAGAGTGGCCCGATTGGTCGCCACCGATCCTTCCGCGAATGCTTATAGAGGCACTTCGGTCTTCCAAAGAACGCCGGTTCATGGGCAAGCGCATCACCGTCGCCGGATCCCTTGAGCACGGAATGCTCTTTCTTCGTGCGACGGAGAAGGCGCCTATGGAACGGCTCACGCACGCCGAGATGGTCGTGGCGACCCTGATCGCACAGGGTCTCTCGTACAAGGAGGCGGCGAAGCGACGCTCGCTTTCTCCCGCGACGGTGCGCAATCAGCTCCACAGCGTCTACGGGAAGCTCGGCGTCAACAACAAGGTTGCGCTTGCTCGGCGCTTAAACGAGTACGAGAGCTAGTAGTCTCTCTTCACGGTTCTTCGATCTCGCGTTGCCTCACAGGCAACTTTCCGCCTCATGTATCGCGCTCGAAAGGTTGGATCGCCGTACTGGCGACAGGTCCGGTCGAGTCGATTACAGTGTTAACGGGATCAACCATCGGCGTTTTTTTAACATGTTCGTAGACTGGTTGTGGCTTCCGGCCGCGGTGCTCCGGTACGGCGCGCTGCTCCTGAAATATCCTCATAGTCGCGCGACCCCCGGAACCAACCTTGTCATCATCACGGTGCTCGTCGCGATCGCGGTTCTGCTGGAAGGCCTCGCATACGCCGAGGGCTCGAGCGATGCCCGGCGTGTTCTGTGGATAGCGGTCTTCTATTTCGGCGGCGTGGTTGCCGTCGTAATACACGCTTGGATCCTGCGAAGACGGGAGTCCGCAGGCTCCGGGTAAGCCGCACCTCGTGGCCGCTGTGGGG
>DASRKB010000140.1:0-10639 GCA_035649175.1 Burkholderiales bacterium
GGCCGAGGAGTCGGCCGCGGGCGGCAACGCCGAGCCGCGCGGCCGGCTCACCGTCACGGCGCCGGTGCTCTTCGGACGCATGTTCGTAGTGCCGGGGATCGTCGACTACCTCGAGCGCTATCCGAAGACCGAAGTCTCCGCGGTGCTGCTCGACCGCCCGGTCAACCTGCTGGAGGAGGGAATCGACGTCGGGGTGCGCATCGGCGAGCTCGCCGACTCGACCATGCATGCGCGGCGCGTGGGGAGCGTGCGCGTCGTGCTCTGCGCTTCACCGGAATACCTGGGGCGGCGCGGCACGCCGCGGGCGCCGCAGGATCTGGCGGAGCACTCGACGATCGAATCCCGGGCCGGCAGCGGCGCGATCCACTGGCGCTTCGATAAGGGTGACGGAATGCGCCCGGTGCGCTTGCGTCCCCGGCTTGCCGTAACCACCAACGACGCCGCCATCGAGGCTGCGCTGCGCAGCTTCGGCATCACGCGGCTGCTGTCCTACCAGGTTGCCCCGCTGCTCGCCGCCCGAAAGCTGGAGCTCGTGCTCGAGGCGTTCGAGCCTCCGCCCTGGCCGGTGCACATCGTGCACCGCGAGGGCCGGTACGCTTCGGCGAAGGTGCGCGCCTTCGTCGAGCTGATGGCGGCACGGCTGCGCGCCGACCCGGCCCTCGGCTAGAGATCGAGAACGATCTCCCCCTCCTCTCGTTTGGCGCGCGAGCAGCACACGATCATCTTCGAGACCCGCTCCTTCGCGCTCAGCACATAGTCGCGGTGCTCGATCTCGCCCGACAGGTAGGGCGTGGCGCACACGCCGCAGATACCGTCGGAGCACTTGGTGTCGACCATGATGCCCGCGCGCGCCAGCGCCTCGATAGCGGAGATCTCGGCCGGTACCTGGATCGTTTTTCCGGATCTTTGCAGCTTGAGCGTGAACGGGTGGTTCACGTAGTCGGGCGGCTCTGGCACGCTGAAGTATTCCTTGTGCAGCGCCTCCTCCGGCCAGGCTTTCGCCTGCGCCGCGGCGAAGATTGCGTCCATGTACGGCGCCGAGCCGCACGCATAGAGATGAAAGCCCGCCTCGTATCGAGGTATCGCGTTCTCGACCTCCAGGCGCGTGCCCTCCTCCGAGACATGGAGAATCCCGCCAAGCTTTTCCACCTCTCTTGAAAAAGCCGCGTCGGCTCGCCGGCGCGCGCTGTAGTGGAGCGCGTAAGGCCGCTCGAGCAGGCGCAGGCGGTACGCCATGGTGAGGAGCGGCGTGATGCCGATGCCGCCACCGAAAAGCAGCGTGCGCGTGGCCGATTCGACGAGGGGGAAATTGTTGCGTGGCCGCGAGATGAAGACCCGCCGGCCCTCGCGGAAAGCGCGGTGCATGAGCGCCGAGCCCCCGCGGCTCTTCGCCTCGCGCTGCACGCCGAGCACGTACCGTGAGCCGTCGGCCGGATCGCCTGCAAGGCTGTACTCCCGGAGGTACTCGGGCGCGATCACCACGTCGACGTGCGCGCCCGGCTCGAAGGGCGGCAGCGCGCGGCCCTCGAGCGCGACGAATTCGTAGCGCGCCACGTCGGCGCTGCGCTCCTCGCGCCGCATCAGCAGGATCGGGAAAACCGGCGGGTCGCCTTCAGGCATCTTGAGTCCGGGGGCAAGGTCCCGCGTTTCACCTCGGGAAAGCTTTTCCTTGTATGCCGAAGCCGTCAGAAGCGACTTGTAGCGCTCGATGCCCTTCTCCCGGTTCAACGGGAAGGCGACCGGGTACGGCGGCGGCATGGTGTCCGCGGGATACACGGCGAGGGTCTGGTCCTCGTACTTGAGGTCGAGGTGCAGATTGAGGCCCCGCCGGTGCACCTGCTTCGCGCGCACGTACTGCATGGTCTTCGGGTCGGCCTCGATGTCCCACCACCACTTCTTCACCGGGTTGATCGCGCCGCGGCCGAGCGCGTCGTCGAGCTTCGCGAGCAGGGGCGCCGCCGCCGGGATGTTCATCGCCGCCCAGCGGAACGCCGAGTCGGCGAACAGGCCCTCGAGGTTCCACGGGCAGGTCTTCATGCAGCGGCCGCACATGCCGCCGCCGGAGTTGGTGAGCCGGTAGCGCGCGCACTTTTCGGCGTCGGACTTCCAGATCTCGTAGCCGTTGTACATGAGCTTCGGCCCGGCGGTGATCGCGCCGGAGGGGCACTCGCGCGCGCACTTGTTGCAGCTCTCGCAGAAGTGCTGCATGCCGAAGTCGATCGGCTTGTCGTAGGCCATCGGCAGGTCGGTCGTGACCACGCCCGACTTGAGCCGTGGTCCGAGATAGGGGTTGAGGATCACCTCGCCGATGCGGCTCACCTCGCCCAGCCCGGAGAGAAGCAGCAGCGGCGGCTGCAGCACGTCGCCGTCGAGCACGGAATGCACGCGCGCGGAATAGCCCAGGCGCCGGAACTGCTCCGCGAGGATGCCGCCCAGCAGCGAGAAGCGCAGGTACGCCCGCATGCTCTGCGCGACCGAGATCCAGTCGTCGCCGCTCGCCCCTTCCATCGTCTCGTGCCCCTGGTCGTAGAGCATCGAGACGCCGTTCTTGTGATACGCCTCGAGCGGATTGCCGCCGGCGTCGTGCGAGTAGTAAGCCCACTCCGGCACTGCCGAGAGCCCCACGGCATCGCAGCACAGGTAGTAGGACGTCGCCTTCACCAGATCGGCATTCTTCTTCGGATCCCCCACGGAAGAGCTGATCGGTCCGCGCGCTTCGCCGAACTGCAGCAGAAGCAGCGCGCCCAGCGCGCGGCGCGCGCAGGCGCCGATGGGGCTCTTCATCACGTACATGCCGCCCTTCGCCGCCTCTTGCACGTTCTTGCCCATGTCGCCGAAGAGCGCGCGCGCGAAGAAGTCGGCCCGCTTCGGAAAGCGCGGCACGCGCTCGTGGTCGATGAAGGTGGTTGGCTCCTCGACCCGCTTCAGCTTCTCGAACGGGAAGGCGCCCATGCGGAACTCGCGCTTCGCATACGGCTCGGGTTTGAGACGGATGGGTTGCGAAGCAAGCGGAAGATCCGCGGCCAGTTCGAGTGTGGTCGTGAGCGCCGCAAGGCCGTACCGTTTCCCGACAAACGGATTCTCGAGGGACGGAAGCGCGAGGCCTGAGGCCACCGCAAGCTTGTTCAGGTCCACGTCGCTCGAGGAGGCGCTGTGTGCGCGCGCCTCCCAGCCGAGCATGCGCAGGTAAGTGGAAAGCAGCACTGCGGGAAGCGCGGTGAGCACCGCGGCGCGATGCGCCTGCGTGCCGACGATCCAGTCCGTCCCCGGCTCGCCCGGCCGGGGATCGCGCGTGTACTCGACGAGGAACACGATCGCGTAGCGGTGATGGGTGCAGGGGCTTGGGCGGCTCCTCGCCGCATCGAGCGTATCGGCGTAGATCACGTCGATGCCGGAAGCAAAGGACTTCGGCTGGCCCTCCGAGAGCTCCTCCACCAGGCCATCCAACGCGGGGTTTCGAAAAGAAGAAGATAAGAAGCATTCCTCCGAAAGACGACAGATCCCCACCATGCTCGCGTCGAAGTAGTAGCCCGCCGCCTTGAGATGGTTCGCGCGCTCCTGGGGATCGCCGGGAATCTCCGCCTTGAGCGCCGCCGGCTTGCCCTCGCGCACGGCATCGAGCATGCCCATGTAGCGCGTCATGGCATTGACGAGCGACTCGGGGCGCTCGGCGTCGACGAACGAGAGAGGCTGCACCGGCGGGACGGCGAAAAGATCCGGCGGCCCGGCGCGGCGCTTCAAGCGCTCCAGGCGGAACGGGCCGAGGTGAACCGGGCGATCCTTATAGGAGAAGAATCTCACCGGCCGATCCTATCAGGTGTGAGAATCGGGCCATGACTGAGCCTAAGTATCGCGACAGGCAGAACCTGGAAATCTTCGTATGGCCGGAGCTGATGAACGTTTTCAAGAACCTCGTCGAGCTGGTCATGGTCTCGCCCACCAACCTCTCGCGCCAGCTTCGCAGCGAGCTTTTCACCATGGCGAGCATCGGCGGCGGCTGCCAGCACTGCCAGGCGCACGGCGCCTACACACTGCATCTCATGGGCGTCGACGCGGACCGTATCCGCGACATCTGGAGCTTCGAGCAATCGAACGCCTTCTCAGAGGCGGAGAAGGCAGCGCTGCGGCTCGCGCGCGACGGCGCGCTCGTGCCGAACATGGTGGAGCCCTGGCATTTCGAGGCGCTGCGCAAGCACTGGTCCGACCGCCAGATCGTCGAGATGCTCTCCGTCATCAGCCTCGCCGGCTGGTACAACCGCTGGAACAACTCCATCGCCACCGTGACGGACACGGAGTCGGTCGACTGGGCCGCGCAGAACCTGAAGGCGGTCGGCTGGGACCTCGGCAAGCACGCCGGAGAGGCGCACGAGCAGCGCAAGAAACACCCGCGCTCCAGCGACCCAGATCGGATCGAGTACTGAAGCCGGGCTGCGCCAAGCGCAGCGGCTAAGATGTCGTTCATGACGGATGCCGGCTTCCGCGGCGTATTCCCCTATATCGTATCGCCGCTGCACCCGTCGGGCGAAGTGAATGCCCCGGTGCTCGCCCGGCTGAGCGACGACCTGATCAAGGCCGGCGTGCACGGGCTGACGCCGCTCGGCTCCACGGGGGAGTTCGCCTACCTCAACTGGCAGCAGCGCCGCCGCGTCGTCGAAGTCGTGCTCGAGGCGGCCAAGGGACGCGTGCCGGTGGTGGCCGGCGTGGCATCGACGACGATCGCCGAGGCTCTCATGCAGGCGCGCGAGTTCGAGCGCATGGGCTGCGCCGGCATCCTCGCCATCCTGGAGGCCTACTTTCCGGTCAACGACGAAGGCGTCTACTCCTACTTCAAGGCGCTCGCCGAAGCGGTGTCGGCGCCCGTGGTGCTCTACACCAACCCGAACTTTCAGCGCTCGGACCTCAGCCTCCCGGTTATCGACCGGCTGAGCCGCATTCCCAACGTCAAGTACATCAAGGACGCCTCCTTCAATACCGGGCGGCTGCTGTCCATCATCAACCGCGTGGAAGGCCGCATGCAGGTGTTCGCCGCGTCCTCGCACATCCCGGCCTGCGTCATGCTAATCGGCGGCGTCGGCTGGATGGCAGGGCCGGCGTGCGTGGCGCCGCGCCAGAGCGTCGAGCTCTACGAGCTCTGCCGCAACGCGGACTGGGCGGCGGCGGTGGACAAGCAGCGGCCGTTGTGGGCGCTCAACCAGGCGTTCGCCAAGTACAACCTCGCCGCCTGCATCAAGGGCGGCCTCCAGCTCCAGGGCTACGACGTCGGCCCGCCGCTGCCGCCGCAGGAGCCGCTTTCGCCCGAAGGTGTCGAGGACGTGCGCCGCGCGCTGAAAGCGATCGGCGCGCTCTAGATGCAGAAACTCCTCCTCGGCCTGATCGGCGCGGGCATCCAGCGCTCGCTCTCGCCCGCGCTGCACGAGGAGGAAGGCGCGCATCACGGCCTGCGCGTGCACTATCAGATCATCGACATCGAAGGCGCCGGCGCCGAGGCGCTGCCGGCGCTCATCCGCACCGCGCGGCTCATCGGCTTCGCCGGACTGAACGTCACCTATCCGTGCAAGCAGTCCGTGATCGCTTTGCTCGACGGCCTCTCCGAAGACGCGAAGGCGATCGGCGCGGTGAACACGGTGGTGCGCGACGGTGAGCGCCTCGTCGGCCACAACACCGACGGCTCGGGATGGGCCTGGGGCTTCTGCCGCGCCCTGCCGCGCGCCGATCTTCGCCGGGTCGTTCTCCTCGGCGCCGGCGGCGCCGGATCGGCCTGCGCGGACGCCGTGCTGCGGCTCGGGGCGCGCGATCTCGTCGTCGTCGACCGCGACCACGCCCGCGCCGAGGATCTTGCGTCCCGTTTGAAGCGGATTTTTTCCGGAAGGACCATCTCCATGGAACGAGACGTGCAAACCGCTCTCCCGGGCGCGAGCGGCCTGATCCACGCCACGCCGACCGGCATGGCAGGCGCGCCCGGCATGGCGTTGCCGGCGGAGCTCCTGCGACCCCCGCTCTGGGTCTCGGAGGTCGTCTACGTGCCGCTCGAGACGGAATTGCTGCGCGCCGCGCGGCGCGCCGGCTGCGAGGTCATGGACGGCGGGCACATGACGGTGGGCCAGGCGATCGGCGCTTTCAAGCTCTTCACCGGGCTGGACGCGGACCCCGGGCGCATGGACGCGCATTTTCGGCAGCTCGTGTCAGCTTCCCTTCAGGGAGGAGGACGTAAGATGGCCTCAAAGGAGGAGCACCCATGAGAGCCGTCTATCGCCTGCTGCTCGCGCTGCTCGCGCTGCCCGCATTCGCCGCCGACTACCCCGCACCGAAGGAGGGAAGCTGGGTGGTGCGCGATTTCAAATTCCACACCGGCGAGTCGCTGCCGGAACTGAAGCTCCACTACGCCACGGTCGGCGAGCCCGGCGGCGAGCCGGTCCTCGTGCTCCACGGCACGACCGGCTCGGGCGCGAGCATGCTCAACCCGGGCTTCGCCGGCGAGCTCTTCGGCGAGGGCCAGCCGCTCGACGCGAAGCGCTACTACGTCATCCTCCCCGACGCGATCGGCACCGGCAAGTCGAGCAAGCCCTCCGACGGCCTGCGCGCGAAGTTCCCGAAGTACAACTACGACGACATGGTCGACGGGCAGTATCGCCTGCTCACCGAGCACCTCGGCGTGAAGCACCTGCGGCTGGTCATCGGCAACTCGATGGGCGGCATGCAGACGTGGATCTGGGCGCAGAAGTACCCCGGGCGCATGGACATCGCCGTTCCCATGGCGTCGCTGCCGACGCAAATGTCGGGTCGCAACTGGATGATGCGCCGGCTGCTGGTCGAGGCGATCCGCAGCGATCCGGAGTACCTGGACGGCAACTACGCGAAGCAGCCGCGCATGCTGCAGCTCGCCTCGGTCTTCTTCGCCACCGGCACCAACGGCGGCAACCAGGCGCTGTTCAAGCAGGCGCCGAACGCCGACAAGGCCGACGCGATCATCAAGCAGCGGCTCACCGCGCCCTTCCGCGGCGATGCGAACGACCACATCTACCAGTGGGAGTCCTCGCGCGACTACAACCCCTCGCCGGGGCTGGAGAAGATCCAGGCGCAGCTCCTCGCCATCAACTCCGCCGACGATGAGCGCAACCCGCCCGAGCTCGGCGTGCTCGACGGCGAGATCAAGCGCGTGAAGAACGGCCGCGTGCTGCTCATCCCCGGCAGCGAGGACACCGCCGGCCACGGCACGACCGCGCGCGCGAAGTACTGGAAAGATGAGCTCGCCAAGCTGCTCCAGAGCGCGCCGCGGCTGCGGCATTGAGCGATGATCGATCTGTACGCGGCAGGCACGTCCAACGGCATGCGGGCGCGCATCGCGCTCGAGGAATGCGGCCTGCCCTACACCTACCATCCGATCGACCTGGCGAAGGGCGAGCACAAGACGCCCCAGTTCCTGGCGATGAACCCGTTCGGCCTGATACCGGTGCTCAAGGACAGCGATGGACCGGGCGGAAAGCCCGTCGTACTTTCGCAGTCCACCGCCATCCTGATGTACTGCGCCGAGAAGTCCGGCCGGCATTTGCCAAAGGACCCGGCGGCGCGGCCGGCGATGCTGCAGGCGCTCATGCAGGCCTCCACCGACGTCACGCCGATGTTCGGGGCGGTGAACACCGCGCTGCGGGGGGTGAAAGAACCGCACGCGCCGACGGTCGATGCCTTCAAGGGCCGACTGCGGTCCATGTTCCAGACCTGGGACGGCATCCTCGCGCGCCAGCCCTACGCCGCCGGCGCCGAGCTCACCGTCGCCGATCTCTCGCTCTACGCGGGCTACTGGCGCACGAAGGGCGCGCTGCCCGATCTGCTCGCCGGCATGCCGGCCCTCGAGCGCTGGGCGGCCGGGATGGCGGCGCGTCCGGCGATCCAGCGCGCGACCAAGGTCTAGGGGACAGGCTTGCGTTAGCCCCTGTAGCACCAGTGCCAAGGCTCGAACTCGAAGCCTTGGACGTTGTCCCGGGGATAGGAGAGGAAGAATCCCCAATGTGCCGCGTCGCCCTCCAGCCAGCGAAATGCCGCCGTTTCGGCGAAGCCGGCTTCACGCACCGGCGCGCCCCGCGCGCCCAGGTCGACGGCGCGCCCGGTATGGTGCTCGCTGAAGCCGGGCGGAGCGCAGACGGCCAGGATCTCTTCCAGGGTTTTTCCGCGCTTCAGCCTGCGCCTGATCATCTCCGCCTGGCGCTCGACGCTGCGATAGCCGGAGACGAGGAAGAGCTCGATCCCGTCCCGGCGCGCGGCACGGGACATCCGGCGCCAGGCGGAAGCGGCGTCGTGAGCAAGTAGATGCCCGGCGCCGTCCTCGCCGGTCTCTACGAGCTCCAGCTGCCGCGCCTCGGGACAGGGGCGCAGGCCACGGCGCGCAATGACGTGCATCGTGATTCCGAGCTGCTCGAGCACCCTCACACCCGGACTATATATCGTATGCGTGCGCGTGCCTTGAGGCTGGCCGCTGCCGTGGCGCTCCTGCTCGGCGCGACGGTGGCCGTGGGCGGCGGACCCGCGAGAGTGAAGGACGGGTTCAGCGTCGCCGCGGTCGGGGACATCATCATCGTGCAGCCGATCTCGCAAAGCGCCGACCGGGCTTTCCAGGCGATGGCCTCGAAGCTGCGCGATGCCGACGTTGCCATCGGCAACCTGGAAGGCTCGGCCTTCGACATGCGCCGCTTCAAGGGGCATCCCCAGGCCGAGTTCGGCGGCGTGCTGATCAACGGCTCGCCGGAGGCCGCCGCTGACCTACGCTCGCTCGGGCTCGACGTGGTCTCGCGCGCAAACAATCATTCGCTCGACTGGGGCGTGGAGGGAATGCGGCTCACGAGCGAGACGCTCGATGCGGCCGGCATCGCTTTCGCGGGCGTCGGCGAGGATCGCGCCGCCGCCCGGGCGCCCTCCTACGTGGATACGCCGAAGGGACGGGTCGCGCTCGTGTCGGCGGCGTCGAGCTATACGGATATCTCGCGCGCCGCGGCGCCCGTGGGCGCGGCGCCCGGGCGACCGGGCGTGAGCGCGCTGCGCACGACGCGCTGGGCGCTCGTCACGCCGGAAGAGGCGAAGGTGCTGCGGCGGATCCGCGACGAGGCGCCGGGCGCGGACCACGCCAGCGTGAACGACGATCCGGACCAGTTCGAGCTTTTCGGCAACGACTATCGCGTGGCCGACCGCCGGGGATTCGAGTACGAGCTGCGACCCGTGGATCGCGACGAGGTCCTGCAGAGCGTGCGCGAAGCGAAGGAGGCCGCCGGCTTCGTGGTGCTCGCGCTGCACGTCCATCAGCCCGGCAACTGGAGCGAGCAGCCGCCCGACTTCCTGCCGCGGTTCGCGCGCGCGGCAATCGACGCGGGGGCCGACCAGGTCGTGTCCCATGGACCGCACCGGCTGCGCGGCATCGAGATCTACAAGGGCAAGCCGATCTTCTACAGCCTGGCGAACTTCGTATTCCAGCTCGACCTGCTGGGCCCAATCAGCGAGGACCTCTACGAGCGCTTCGACCTCGATCCTTCCGAGGTGTCGGACGCCGAGTTCAGCCGGAGGTGGGCCGCGCGCGAGTTCGGCGGCGAGCTATGGTGGCGCAGCGTGGTGGCGGTGAGCCGCTTCGACAAGGGCGTCGTCTCGGAGATTCGCCTGTATCCCATCGACCTCGACCATGCGGGGCGCCACGGCGTGCGCGGCGTGCCCAGGCTCGCCTCGCCGGCGCTCGCCCGTACCGTGCTCCAGGACCTGCGGCGGCTCTCGGCGCCCTTCGGCACGAGCGTCGCCATCGAGGGCGACGTCGGAATCGTCCGCTTGGCCAGGCAGCGGTAGGGAAATCGGGCTCTGACCCCGATTTCGGGGAGTAGCATCGCATCCATGAACGAGCCGATCAAGGTCTTCTGGCAGCCGCATTGAACGAGCTGCCTTAGGACCAAAGAGTTCCTCTCGGTCCGTGGGATCGAGTTCGAGTCGATCAACGTCCTGGAAAGTGAAGCCGGGATGGCGGAGCTGCGCCGCCTGGGCGCGCGCTCGGTTCCGGTGGTCGCCCGCGGCAACAAGTACGTCTTCGCGCAGCTCATCGGCGACGTCGTCAAGTTCCTCGGCCTGCAGGAGAAGACCGGCCCGGAGCTCCCGCCGGAAGAACTGGTGAGCCGGCTCGACATGGTGCTCGAGGCGCACCTGCGCTACGTGAGGCAGATGCCCGAAAGCGCGCTCGAGCGGCAGCTCCCGAACCGGCCGCGCTCGTACCGCGTGCTCCTTCACCACGCCTTCCAGATCCCCAACGCTTTCATCGACGCGGTGGAGGGCGCCGGACTGAGCTACGAGAACATGGTCTCGGAGCCGCCGGCGGACATGCGCACCACCGAAGACATCGCCCGGTTCGGCCAGAAGGTGCGCCGGCGCGTAGCGGCGTGGTGGGAGGGGCTCGCCGACCGCTCCGGCACGCAGACGGTCGAGACCTACTACGGCACGCAGCCGCTGCACGAAGTGCTCGAGCGCACCACCTGGCACAGCGCGCAGCACGCGCGCCAGGTCATGTCGCTCCTCGAGCAGCAGGGCATCGCGCCCGACCGGCCGCTCGGGCCGCGCGAGCTGCAGGGCCTGCCCGTGCCCTCGAAGCTCTGGGACGACTGAGATCGGGGTCTGACCC
>DASRKB010000141.1:0-11826 GCA_035649175.1 Burkholderiales bacterium
GGCTCGCGCATCCGCGGCGTGCACGACCTGGCACGTCCAGGCGTGCGCTTCATCAACCGGCACATGGACATCTCGGTGGCCGAAGCGGTCGCCGACGGCCGAGCCGATGCCGGTTTCGGCCTGCGCGCCGAAGCGACGCGCCTCAAGCTCGCCTTCGTGCCGCTTGCGCGCGAGCGCTACTTCTTCGCCTGCGCGAAAGTCGGCTTGCGGGGCTCTGGCATAAAGGCGCTGCTCGACGCACTACGCGGCGAGCGATTCGCTGCCGCGGTAAAGAAGCTTCCCGGCTACGATGGCTCGCAGAGCGCCCACCTCGAGCCGCTCGACGCGGCGCTCACCTGGGTCGAGCGCCGGCGGCCGGCATGAAGAGCTTTCCGGCGAAGGCCTCGCGGTGAAGGGCCTCCCGTACTTCGCCGCGGGAGGCGCCTTGATCCTCCTCGCAGCGATCGCCTTCGCCGTCGGGCGCTATCCGGTGACGCTGGCGGAGGTCTTCGGCGCGATAGTGGGCCAGGCCGCCGATCCCACCATCGACACCGTGGTGATGCAGGTGCGCGGGCCGCGCGTCCTCTCCGCACTCCTTGTGGGCGCGGCGCTCGCCGCGGCGGGCAGCGCGTACCAGGGGATGTTCCGCAACCCGCTCGTCTCGCCCGACATCCTGGGCGTCTCCACCGGCGCGGCGCTCGGCGCGGTTCTCGGCATCTTCATGTCCCAGAACATCCTGATGACCCAGCTCTTTGCCTTTGCGGGCGGCCTCGCCGCGGTCGGCCTGGTCTATGGCGTGGGCTCGCGGCTGCGCGGGCACGACCCGCTGCTCGCGCTCGTGCTCACCGGCGTGGTCATCGGCACGCTGCTCGGCTCGGCGATTGCGCTCATCAAGTACCTCGCCGATCCCTACAACCAGCTCCCGGCCATCACCTTCTGGCTGCTCGGCAGCCTCGCCGCCATCGCGCCGAAGGACCTCGCCATCGCCGCGCCGCTCGCCCTGCTCGGCCTCGCGCCGATGCTGCTGCTGCGCTGGCGCATGAACCTGCTCGCGCTGCCCGACGACGAGGCGCGAGCGCTCGGCGTGGACACGCGGCGCCTGCGTACCCTGGTGGTCGCCTGCGCCACCCTCATGACCGCTTCGGTGGTCGCGATCAGCGGCATCATCGGCTGGGTGGGGTTGCTCATCCCGCACGCCGCGCGGCTCGTCGTCGGCCCCGACTTCGGCCGCCTCCTGCCGCTCGCGATGCTGATGGGCGCGGGCTTCATGCTGGCGGTGGATACGCTCTGCCGCACGCTAGCCACCATCGAAGTGCCGCCCGGCGTGCTCACCGCGCTCATCGGCACGCCCTTCTTCCTCTGGCTTTTCGCGCTCGCGCGGAGGACTTGGTAGTGCTCGAGGTGCGCGAGCTCGCCTTCGGCTTTCCCGGGCGCACCGTCGGGCACAACGTCAGCTTCTCCCTTGGCGACGGTGAGGTGATGTGCGTGCTCGGCCCCAACGGCGGCGGCAAGACGACGCTCTTCCGCACCCTGCTAGGGCTGCTCGACAGGCATTCAGGGTCGATCTCCCTTCAGAGCGCCTCCCTGGAAAGCCTCTCCAGACGCGAGATCGCGCAGCAGATCGGCTACGTCCCGCAGGGACACTCGGCCTACTTCGCCTTCACGGTGCGCGAGTTCGTGCTGATGGGGCGCACGGCGCACCTCGGCGCCTTCGCCTCGCCGGCAAAGAAGGATCTCTCCGTCGTCGCGCAAGTCCTGGACTCGCTCGAGATCGCGCACCTCGCCGAGCGGCCGGTGACGCAGATCTCGGGCGGCGAGCGCCAGCTCGCGCTCGTGGCGCGGGCGCTCGCGCAGGAGCCGCGCCTGCTCGTCATGGACGAGCCGACCGCAAGCCTCGACTTCGGCAACCAGGTGCGCATTCTCGAGAGAATCAGGAATCTGAGCGGAAGAAGAATCGCGATCCTGTTTTCCACCCACACTCCCGATCACGCCTTCCTCGCCGCGAACCGCGTCCTCCTCCTTGCCGAAGGCAAGGCACTCGCGATCGGCGCCCCGCAGGACGTGATCCGCGCCGATACCCTGCAACGCCTCTACGGCGTGAGCGTCCAGGTATTGCCGCTTCCCGGCGGCGGCCACACCTGCCTGCCGTCGATCAGCTAGCTCGGCCGGCCGCCGGCCCGGCATAGCCCGAATAGAGCAGATCGAAGACCCGCATCGCCTCGTTCAGAAGCGCGTCGTCGCTCTTCGCTTTCTCCTTCGCGCCGCGCAGCAGGGTCTCGAGGGTCTTCGCATCGGCTGCCGGAATGCCCCCCACGTCGAGAAAGTGCACTGCCGCGCCGATGGCGGCGAGCGCGGGATCGTCTTCCAGGCCGAAGCTCGCCGCGAGGACTTCATAGGTGACACGGTTCTTGACGTGCGTGAACTCCGCGCCGTCGTAGTCGAAGCCGACCGCCCCTTTCGGACGCTCGCTGGGGCGCTCGAGCCAGGCGAACCGGGCCTC
This sequence comes from Burkholderiales bacterium, assembly GCA_035649175.1. GTDB lineage: Bacteria > Pseudomonadota > Gammaproteobacteria > Burkholderiales > SG8-39 > SCGC-AG-212-J23. The sequence goes on from DASRKB010000141.1 coordinate 2,480, forward strand.
GCGATCGATGAAGCGCTTGATGAGCCAGGCGCTCGCCAGGCGATCGACCCACGGGTTGCGGCGCGTGGCCCAAGTCCGCCCGCGGTAGCGGCCATCGGCGCGCTTGCGCAGGTCACGCTGCGAGAAGCGCGGCTCGCCGCCGGCGTAGGTCTCTCGGTAGCGCCGCTTGAGATCGGCGAGCGCGGCCGCGGCCTGCGCCTTCGCCTCCCCGGCGAAGAAATCGATGCGCGCCAGCTTTTCGTAGGCGCGCTCCACGCGGGCGATGGCCGTCGACGCGCGGCGCGGGCCCAGGCGCACGAGCAGCGGCTTCGCCGCCTCGATCCTCCGCACCAGCGCGCCGTGCTCGGCGCTGCGGTCGAAAAGCGCCCGCATCTCGGCGAGATGCTCGGGGCTCTTCGGCCTGAGGTCCAGCCGCATGGCGAAGCCGCCGGAGCCGCGGATCTCGGACTCGAGGCGCTGCAACGCGCCGGCGGCAGGGGCGCGCGCCGGCAGGACGTAGAGGCCATCGCGCAGCACCGCGCAACCGGCGTCCTTGAGCGCGCGCCAGACACGCATGCGCAAGGTCGAGTCCCCCGCGGGCAGGCTGAGCACCAGTCCCTCGAACTCCATGCCGTTATAACTATCACGGCAATGTCACAAAAGCTACAGCCAATGGGTTGACGTCCCGCAATGGCGCGACTAAGGTCGCACCGGCATGTGGGGCGTCCATGGCGGCGCCTTAGCCGGGTCGTTCGCAGACACCCGGTCCGAAAAGACGGCCTCCGTCTCAAGTGCTGCTGCGACTTCTCTGGAGGAAGCCATCGTGAGCACAGCCATCAGCGCCGCAGCCTTGAAGCAATCCCTGTCGCAAGCCGTCCCACCGCTCGTCATCGACGTGCGGCGCGCGGAGCGCTTTCGCGAGTCCCCCTACGTCATCGAAGGCGCGCTGCGCCGGGACCCGGCGAGGGTCGAGGAGTGGAAGCGCACCCTCCCCCAGGCAGCGAGCGTGATCGTGTACTGCGTGCACGGTCACGAGGTGAGCCAGGGCGTGGCGAAGGCCCTGGGCGCGGCCTACCTCGAAGGCGGCATCGAGCATTGGAAGGAAAAGGGCGGGCCGGTCTCGGCCAAGCCGGTGAACGCACCCACCCGTTGGGTCACGCGCGAGCGGCCCAAGATCGACCGCATCGCCTGCCCGTGGCTCATCCGTCGCTTCATCGATCCCGAGGCGGAATTCCTGTACGTCGGCCCTTCCAGCGTAAAGGACGTTGCGAAGGAAAAGAATGCAACCCCTTATGACATCCCGGACGTCGCGTTCTCGCACCAAGGCGCGCGCTGCAGTTTCGACGCCTTCCTAAAGCACTACCGCCTGAAGGACCCCGCGCTCGATGAGCTCGCGCTCATCGTGCGCGGCGCGGACACCAACCGCCTCGACCTTGCGCCCCAGGCAGCGGGCCTGGCCGCCATCTCTGTGGGGCTGTCCATCAGCTACAAGAACGACCTGGAGATGCTCGAGCACGCCATGGTGATGTACGACGCGCTCTACGCGTGGTGCAAGGAGGGCAAGTCGGAGGTGCACACGTGGAACCCAGACCTGTACCGGTAGCCTTCTCTGAAGCGCTCAAGGTCTGGCTCAAGATCGGCTGCCTCGGCTTCGGCGGCCCGGCCGGACAGATCGCGCTCATGCACCGGGTGCTGGTGGACGAGAAGAAGTGGGTGGAGGAGGGCCGCTACCTGCACGCGCTCAACTTCTGCATGCTGCTCCCGGGCCCCGAGGCGCAGAAGCTCGCCACGTACGTGGGCTGGCTCCTGCACGGCGTGAAGGGCGGCCTGGCGGCGGGGATCCTGTTCGTCCTGCCCGGGGCTCTGGTAATGCTCGCGGTAAGCCTGCTCTACGTGCTCGGAGAGGGCGTCCCGGCCGTCGAGGGGGCGCTCTTCGGCATCAAAGCCGCGGTGCTGGTGATCGTCGTGGAGGCGCTGATCCGCATCGGGCGCCGCGGCCTGAAGACGCGCTTGCTCATGAGCGTCGCGGCGCTCGCCTTCGTCGGCATCTTCTTCCTCGACCTGCCCTTCCCCCTGATCATCGCGGTGGCCGCCCTCGCGGGGTTTGTGACGACAAAGAAGGAGGCTCGAGAGAGAACTGCCTCCTATGGATGGGCGCAATCCGTGCGCGCCGCCGTAGCGGGGACGGCGCTGTGGATCGCACCAGTGGTCCTTGTGGTGCTCGTCTTTGGTACCGGCCATGTGCTCTTCGACATCGCGATGTTCTTCTCCAAGCTCGCGGTGGTGAGCTTCGGGGGCGCCTATGCGCTGCTCGCGTACATGGCGCAGCAGGCGGTGGAGAACTACGGCTGGATGAGCGCGACGGAGATGGTGGACGGCCTGGGACTCGCGGAGACGCTGCCAGGGCCGCTCATCAAGGTCACGCAGTTCGTCGGCTTCCTCGCCGCCTGGCGCGACCCGGCGCCGTTCTCGCCCGCCGCCGCCGCCGTCGTCGGCTCGGCGCTCACGACCTGGGTCACCTTCGCGCTGCCCATGATGCTGATCTTCGCCGGCGCGCCGTTCATCGAGCAGCTGCGCTCGAACCGGCGCCTGTCGGGCGCGCTCGCCGCTGTGACGGCGGCGGTGGTCGGCGTGATCCTCAACCTGACGATCTGGTTCGCGCTGCACGTGCTTTTCGCTGACGTCGAAGAAGCGCGGGCGGGCTGGCTGCGCTGGTACGCGTTCGACCCCGCCAGCCTGCACATCAAGGCCGCTGCGCTGGCGCTCGTCGCGGCGGTGCTCATGCTGCGCCTGCACCGCGGGCTGGTCGAGACCGTCGCCGTCATGGCGGGTCTCGGGGTTCTGATACGATTTCTTGCATGAGCGCCTACGTGATCGGCGAGATAGAGGTTACCGACCCTGCGACCTACGACGAATACCGCAGGCAGGTGCCAGCAACAGTCTCCAAGTACGGCGGGAAGTTCATCGTACGCGGCGGCAAGGTCGAGCCACTCGAGGGAGGGTGGTCGCCCAAGCGCCTGGTGGCGGTCGAGTTCCCGACAATGGAGCAGGCGCGGAAGTGGTACCGCTCACCGGAGTACGCGCCCCTCATCGAGCTGCGCCAGAAAGCTTCGCGGGGCAAGCTGCTCATCGTGGAGGGGGCGTAGAAAGACGATCGGGCGCTATTTGGCGCCCAGAACGAAAGGGCGCCATCTGGCGCCCTTCCGGCCTCCTCCTCTACCGATCGGTTCTCAGCCGGGCTTGATCACCCCGCAGGCGAGGCGCGCGCCGGCATTGCCGGTGGGCTGCGTCTTGTAGTCGTCCTGGTCGGCATGGACGATGACCGCCTTGTTGATGATGCTGCCGGGCCCTGGGGTCACGCTGATTATGTCGACGAGCGCTTCGACCTTTGCGCGCCCGCCCTTGTCAGCCTTGAGGGAAGGCAGGTCGCCCGCGTGGCGCTCGGCGCTGGTCGGATGGCCGTGCGGCTTGCCGAAGGGGTTGAAGTGCCCCTTGGCGCTCATGCCGTCGCCGGAGCTGCAGTCGCCCACCTCGTGGATGTGCAGGCCGTGCTCCTGGCCCGGCTTCAGGCCCTGCACATAGATCCAGACCTGGACCTTGTCGCCACGCTGCTCGAACGTGGCCTCGCCGAACGTCTTGTTGCCTTTGGTCGGCTCGAGCCGCGCGGTAGCGCGCGGCGGCTCCGACGGGGTGCTCTGGCAGCCGGCCAGGACGGCGGCAGCGGCGAGTACAGCGAACGGGGTTCTCATTGTGGACTCCTCCTTGGAGGGTCCGAGTTTAACCCTACTTCTGGCCGGGCTTGTCGGGCGCCATCGAAACGCCCTTGTTTTTCTTGTAGTTGGCAACGGCCTTGTCGTGCGCCTTACCGAGCAGCTCGGCGTCCTTGGCCTTGGCAGCGGCCGCCTTGTCGGCCTGCGCCTTCTTCTCGTCGTCGCTTTTGGGTGGCGGGGCCGGGAGCTTCGCTTGCGCCGCAAACGCGCCAATGAGGAGTCCGCCCAGGAGGGCCATCAGTATGCGTTTCATGTCTTCTCCTTCATGTGGGGCGCGCCGGCGGGAACCGCGCCGCCCGCGGAGGCCGCGCCGCGGCCGGACTTCACCTCGTCGTACCAGATCGAATGGTGCTCCTTGGCCCAGGTCTCGTCGGTGTCGCCGGTACGCATGTTGCCGTACGCGCCTTCGACGCCGATCGTGCCCATGTAGATGTGTCCGAGCGACATGGCGATGTAGATGACCGCCGCCACCACGTGCCAGATCCACGCCTCCTGCATCGCCGCGCGCGTCTGATCGAAGTTGGGGAAGAGCAGGATCAGTCCGCTCCAGGCGACGACCACGGAGAGCACCACTACGCCTGCCCAGAACCAGACCTTCTCGCCGGCGTTGAAGCGCCCCGAGGGGATGTGCTCGCCGCGCATGAAGAAGCCCCACACGCGCCCGAACCACTGCCAGTCATAGGAGCGCGGCAGGTTGTCGCGCAACCAGATGAGGATCATCGCCAGCACCGACACGATAAAGAACGGCCCGACGAAGTTGTGCAGGTTCTTCGAGAGTGCCGCGAGCCAGCCGAAAAGCGTGTAGCCGAAGACGGGCAGGAGGACGTACTTGCCGAAGAGCATGATCAGGCCGGAGATGCCCAGCACCACGAAGCTGATCGCGGTGCACCAGTGCACCACCTGCTCGAAGGTGGAGAAGCGCCGGATAAGGCGCCCGGTGGGCTTGTCGTGCAGCTTGATCGGACCTCGGCCGAAGTAGACCGCGGCGAGGATCAGGCAGACGATCACGACCAACCAGCCGCCGTAGAACGTCACCGGCCCATTGCGGATCTGGCGCCAGGTCTCGCCGGCCGACTGCACAAGCACGCCCATCTCGCGGCCCGGAAGGCTGGTGTAGTGCGCCTGGCCTTCCTCGCGCACCTGCCGCCACACCGGGGCATTGTTTCCCGGCTGTGTGACCTGCCGCTGCTGCTGGGCCTCCACTGGGCCCTGCGGGGCCTGCGCCTGCACCGGCAGCGCCAAGACGAGCGATGCGAAAACGGCGACAACGATGCTCGATGCGAGCTTCATGGATCCTCCTCGGCCGCTCTACCTTGCCCTGGCCGCTACTGGTAGATGCGCTTGTGTTCGTGCTGCGCGAGTTGCCGGGTCTTGATCGCCTCTTCCCAGCTCTCCCGGTTGCCCTTGGTCCAGGCGCTGCCGCGCAGCTCCGCACCGGGTGGCGCGTTGTCCCAGGAGCGCGTGTCCGGCTTGCCCTGGTACTTGCCCTGCTTGTAGACGACCACCTGCTCGGCTTCGCCGCAGGCGGCAAGGCCGAGCGCCGCGATGATGAGAATGACCGCTCTCATGACCGCCCCGGCTGCTGCTGCGGCTGCGGAGGCGTCGCGCCCGGCTTGCCCGGGCCGTAGGCGGTGCCCCAGCCCCAGACCTCGGAGCCGCGGCCGCGCCGCGTCACGCGCTCGCGATAGATGTCGGCGATCACGTCGCCGTCGCCGCCGAGCAGCGCCTTCGTGGAGCACATCTCCGCGCACGCCGGCAGCTTGCCCTCGGCGAGGCGGTTGCGGCCGTACTTCTGGAACTCCGCCTGGGTACCGTCGCCTTCCGGGCCGCCGGCGCAGAAGGTGCACTTGTCCATCTTGCCGCGCAGGCCGAAGGCGCCCGCCTGGGGAAACTGCGGCGCCCCGAACGGGCAGGCGTAGAAGCAGTAGCCGCAGCCGATGCACAGGTCCTTGTCGTGCAGCACCACGCCGTCGTCGGTGCGGTAGAAGCAGTCCACCGGGCATACCGCCATGCAAGGCGCGTCCGAGCAGTGCATGCAGGCGACCGAGATCGACTTCTCGGCACCGACCACCCCGTCGTTGATCGTCACGACGCGGCGCCGGTTCACGCCCCAGGGCACCTCGTTCTCGTTCTTGCAGGCGGTGACGCAGCCGTTGCACTCGATGCAGCGCTCGGCGTCACAGAGGAATTTCATTCTCGCCATGGTTGTCTCCTCGGTCCCTTGTTAGGCCTTGCTCACCTGGCACAGCGTGGTCTTGGTTTCCTGCATCATGGTCACCCGGTCATAGCCGTAGGTGGTGGCGGTGTTGACCGCCTCGCCGCGCACGATCGGCGCCGCGCCCTCCGGGTAGCGCGACAGCAGGTCCTCGCCCTGCCACCAGCCGGAGAAGTGGAACGGCACGAATACCGTGTCGGCCCCGACCGCCTCCACCACCTTGGCTTTCACCTTGATGCGCGCCCCCGAGGGGGTACTCACCCAGACGTACTCTCCCGAGCGGATGCCGCGGTCGGCCGCCGCCTTCGGGTTGATCTCGACGAAGTTGTCCTGCATGAGCTCGGCAAGCCAGGGGTTGGAGCGCGTCTCCTCGCCGCCGCCCTCGTACTCCACCAGACGGCCGCTCGTCAGGATGAGCGGGAACTTCTCGTGCGCCTTGTCCGCCACCGCTTTCTGCTGCACCGACTTGAACATCGTCGGCAGGCGCCAGAGCACCTTGACGTCGTCGTGCGTCGGGTACTTCTCGACGAGCTCCGGGCGCGGCGAGTAGAGCGGCTCGCGGTGCTGCGGGATGCCGTCGGGGAAGTTCCACACCACCGCGCGCGCCTTGGCGTTGCCGAAGGGGCTGCAGCCGTGCTTCATCGCCACGCGCTGAATGCCGCCGGAAAGGTCGTTGGTCCAGAGCTTGCCCTCGGCTTCCTTCTTCTCCTCGTCGGTGAGCTCGTCCCACCAGCCCAGCTTCTTCAGCAGCACGTGGTCAAACTGCGGGTAGCCGGTCGTGATGTCAGAGCCCTTGGCGTGCACGCCGTCCTCGGCGAGCATGTTGACGCCGTCCTTCTCGACGCCGAAGAGCGCGCGGAAGGTATGGCCGCCGTCCATCGGATGCAGCGACGTGTTGTACAGGTTCGGCGTGCCGGGGTGCTTGATCGCCGCGGTGCCGTAGCAGGGCCACGGCAGCCCGTAGTAGTCGCCGGTCAGGTCGTAGCCCGTCTTCGCGTCCTTGCCGCCGCGCGCGCGCAGCGTCTTCACGTCGAAGACGTGCATGTTCCTCATGTGCGCCTGGATGCGCTCGGGCGACTGGCCGGTGTAGCCGATCGTCCAGCAGCCGCGGTTGAACTCGCGCGTGATGTCCTCGATGTCGGGCTCCATGCCGCCCTTGCCCTGCACCAGCTTGATGTTCTGCTTGCCGTCCTTCTTGCCGACGAGCTGGTCGGCGAAGCCGAGCTTCTCGGCGAGCTGGTACATGATCATGTGGTCGGTGCGCGCTTCGAACACCGGGTCGATCACCTTCTCGCGCCACTGCAGCGAGCGGTTCGACGCCGTGACGCTGCCCGCGCACTCCATCTGCGTCGCGGCCGGCAGCAGGTAGGCGCCGTCCTTGCGTACCTTGGCGAACATCGCGGCGCTCGCCGACGGGTACGGGTCGATCACCACCAGCATCTCGAGCTTCTCCATCGCCTTCATCATGTCCAGGCCGCGCGACTGGCTGTTCGGCGCATGGCCCCAGAACACCACGGCGCGCAGGTTCTTCTCCTGGTCGATCGCGTTCTCGTTCTCGGTCACGCCGTCGATCCAGCGCGACACGGTCATGCCGGGCTTGGCCATCATCGCCTCGGAGGCGTACTGCTTCTTCAGCCAGTCGAGGTCGACGTTCCACACCTTGGACCAGTGCGCCCAGGAGCCGGGCACGGCGACCGGGTAGTAGCCGGGCAGCGTGTCCGGGTTGGGGCCGATGTCGGTCGCGCCCTGCACGTTGTCGTGGCCGCGGTAGATGTTGCAGCCGCCGCCCGAGCGCCCGACGTTGCCGAGCGCGAGCATGAGGATGTTGGAGGCGCGCACGATGCCGTTGGCGTGGTTGTGCTGCGTCTGCCCCATCGCCCAGATGATGAAGCCCGGCCTGTTCTCGGCGAGCGTGCGGGCGATGTACTCGATGTCCTCGACCGGGGTGCCGGTGACGCGGGAGGCCTCCTGCGGCGTCCACTTCTCCATCACCTCCTTCTTCACCTGGTCCATGCCGTAGACGCGGGTGCGGAGGTACTCCTTGTCCTCCCAGCCGTTCTTGAAGATGACGTGCAGCACGCCGAAGAGCAGCGCCACGTCGGTGCCGGAGCGGAAGCGCACGTACTTGTCGGCCTTCGCCGCGGTGCGCGTGAAGCGCGGGTCGGCGACGATCACCTTGGCGCCGTTCTCCTTGGCGTGCAGGGTGTGCAGCATCGACACCGGGTGCGCCTCGGCCGCGTTCGAGCCGAGGAAGAGCATCGACTTCGAGTTCTGCTCGTCGTTATACGAGTTCGTCATCGCGCCGTAGCCCCAGGTCTGGGCGACGCCGGCGACGGTGGTGGAGTGGCAGATGCGCGCCTGGTGGTCGGTGTTGTTCGTGCCGAACAGGCGCACCCACTTGCACATCAGGTAGGACTGCTCGTTGTTGTGCTTCGAGGAGCCGACCCAGAAGACGGAATCGGCGGTCGACTCGGCCTTGATCTTCTTCAGCTTGTCGGCGATCTCAGTGTAGGCCTGGTCCCAGGAGATGCGCTTCCACTTGCCGCCCTCGAGCTTGACCGGGTACTTCAGCCGGTGCGAGTGGCTGGTGATGCCGTGCTCGCGGATCGAGGCGCCCTTGGCGCAGTGCGCGCCCAGGTTGAGCGGCGAGTCGAACACCGGCTCCTGGCGCGTCCAGACGCCGTTCTCGACCACCGCGTCGATCGCGCAGCCGACCGAGCAGTGCGTGCAGACCGTGCGCTTGACCTCGACCTTCTTGGCGGCGTCTTGCGCCTCGGCCTTTTCGATGATGCTGAAAGGCAGCTGGCTCGCCACGGCGAGGCCGCCGGCGCCTACGCCGGAGCGCCTCAGGAAGGTGCGCCGGTCCATGGTCTTCGCCAAGACGCCGGACAGGCCGCGGGCGAGCCTCGCCTGCGGAACAGCGGCGGAAGTCGCTTTCCTCGTTAGCAGCATGACGGGCTCCTCAGACCTTCGTGGTGCGGTAGTAGTTGTTGACGTGCTCGGTGGCGTGGTAGCCGCGAGACGCGCGTTTGTCCTTGCTGTCGGTTGCTGATGGAGAAGGCTTCTTCGCCACGATCGCCGCCGCAGTGGCGGCACCGCCGGCGCCGAGTGTGACTAGGAAGTTCCTGCGGGACAGTATGGCTTTCCTCTCGGCCATTGGCGACCTCCTCGTTATGAACGGCAAATCATAGTTGCGCCTCGGCGATTCTAGGACATTTCGAAAGCGGATTGCTCCATCTCGAAGAAGCGTCGAGCGAAATTTCCAACGTGACGATAGAAGACCACTTCGCTATCGGCGTCTATTGCATCGCACAACGGCGCGAACGCCGGCGCGATCCACCGAGAGAAGAAGCGCTGCTGCTCGTCCAGCGGCCGCTTCTGCA
>DASRKB010000142.1:0-21735 GCA_035649175.1 Burkholderiales bacterium
CGGATGGCAGTTAGGGCTTTTCTAGAAGAAGGCCCTTAGCTGGCATCCCCGAATTCAAGCAACACCGCTTGCTGCGAAAGGTACGGATCGCCGTGGGGACGCCAAGAATCAAATTGTACCGAGGGGAACGGTGATGAACGCTAGTGGCGTGAAATTCAGAATCCCCCTATGAGAACGCGAAACGGATGGAGCAGATAGGAAACTCTAGGACCGCGCACACCTTCCTCTTCCGGGAAGGCGCCTGGCGCGCAGCAGGGGAATACCGGGACGCCGGGGGACTGGCCGCGCCGGTGGCGGGCGAGACGACCATCCGCCACGAGACCGGCCGCTGGCTCTTCGAGGGCGTGCTGCGCGTGAAGGGCGAGCGCCCGGCGCTGCACCACAACCGCTACGAGATCGAGCCCTTTTCCCCCGGTGCGCGCTCGACGCACTGGAGCTCCATCAACCCGGCGGTGGGCGCGCTGCGTGGGCGCTTCGTTCTCGCGGGCGACGCCATCCTTTCCTTCTACGCGAGTCCCACGGGCCGATACCGGGGCTATGAATGCATACAGAAGCGGGATGACGATGCCTACAGCGCGCGCGGCGCGCTGCTGGAGGAGGACAAGGTGATCTCCACGTGGGCGCTCGAGCTGACGGCGCTCTAGCCGCGAGCGCTTTCGAGGAGCAGTTCGCGCTCGAGATCCTGCGCAGCGAGCGCTCGCGCATGGCGATCCTCGCCAGCCTGCTGGCTGCGGTGGCGGTGATGTTTCCGGTCTTCGCCGTCACGCAGCGCGTCTACTTCCTGGACACCTTCGGCTCGCCGCGCGCCGCGGTGCTCATCGTCGCCGCCTGTGGACTGCTCGCGGCGTACGAGGTCTTCGCGCGCTGGGTGGTCGGGCGGCGGCTGAGGGCCGGCCGGCCGTTGCCGCAGCCGGTGCGCTACTGGAATGCGCTGGTGGAGACCAGCATGCCGACGGTGCTCCTCGTGCTCGTTGCGCGCCACGTAGAGCCGGTGCACGTGCTTCAGGGCCCGGGGGCCTTTCTCTACGCCATCTTCATCGTGCTCTCGACGCTGCGGCTGGACTTGCGGCTGTCCGTCTTCACCGGCGTTGTCGCCGCGGCGGAGTATCTGGCGCTCTACGCGTGGTTCGTGCCGGGCAGCATCGCGGCCGCAGGCACGCCGTTCGCGCAACCGCATGCCTACGTCCTCAAGAGCATGCTCCTCGTCCTCACCGGGCTCGCCGCCGGCCTCGTCGCGGGCGAGATCCGGCGGCGCGTGCAGCGCGTCCTGCGCGCGGCCGAGGAGCGCGAGCGCGTGCTCGCCGCCTTCGGCCAGCAGGTGTCGCCGCAGATCGCGCAGGCGCTGCTCGCGCAGGGCGGGCGCATGGAGAGCCGGCGGCAGTTCGTGTGCGTGATGTTCATGGATGTCCGCGACTTCTCGCGGCTTGCCGAGTCGCGTACGCCGGAGGAGGTCGTCGCCTTCCAGAACGCGCTGTTCGGCGCGGCGATCGACGTGGTCGGCCGCCGCCGCGGCGTGATCAACCAGTTCCTGGGCGACGGCTTCATGGCGAGCTTCGGCGCGCCGGTCGAGACCGGCAGCGAATGCGCCGACGCGCTCGCCGCGGCCTGCGAGATCCTCGCCGCCGTGCGCGCGCTCTCGCAGCGCGGCGCCATCCCGCCGACCCGCATCGGCATCGGCCTGCATGCCGGCGAGGCCGTGTGCGGCAATATCGGCTCGGAGGCGCGCAAGCAGTACTCGATCACGGGCGAGGTGGTCGTCGTCGCCTTCCGCATCGAGCAGCTCAACAAGGCCTACGGCTCGGAGCTTCTCGCGTCCGCCGAAGTGCTGCGTCGCGCCGGTGCGATGCAGACCGCCGAGTCCCTCGGACCGGTGAAGGTCAAGGGCATCGACCAGCCCATCGAGCTTTATCGCGTCGCGTAGCGAGAGCGAAGCTGCGCCATCAGGCGGCCGGCGCAAGGCGCAGCTCGATCACCTCGCTCGCCGGGAAGCGGCGCGCGGGCGGCTCGTCGAAGCCGGTCACATGCAGCACCGAGGCGCTCGGCCAGGCGATCGCCTTGATCGCGTACCAGAGATTGAAGCCCTCCGCCGGGTAGTAGTCGCGATCGCCCCAGCCGATCTCAACATAGGCGGCGGGCCCGGGTCTGCCGCCGCGCTCATGCGCGGCCAGTGTGTCACAGCAGAGCCGGGTTGCCGCGCCAGAGCGTCCAGGTGAGGGCCGCGGCGAACCCGACCCACGCGAGATAGGGAATGAGGAGCGCGCCCGCCGGCCGATCGACGCGCCAGAACGCGGCGGTGGTCGCCGCGATGAGGATCCAGAGAAGAAGTATCTCGAAGAAGGCCGCCGCGCCCATGCGCCACGCGAAGAAGAGCCAGCTCCAAAGGGCGTTCAGCCCGAGCTGAACCGAGAACAGCATCAATGGAGCGCCAAAACGAACCCTGCGCCATACGCGCCACGCGGCAATGCCCATCAGCGCGTAGAGCACCGTCCATACCGGCGCAAAGACCCACGCGGGGGGCGCCCAGTCCGGCCGGGCAAGCGCCGCATAGAACTCGGGCGCCTGGCGCGTCGCCATTGCCCCGATCGCCGCGGCGGCGAAGCACGCGGCGAGCCAGCCCGCGAGCGCCTTCACGCGGGCTTCTCGATGAGCATCTGCACGTCCCCGAGCGCCCGCTCGGTGAAGCCCGCCTCGCAGTAGCAAAGGTAGAACGTCCACATCCGCAGGAAGGCCTCGCCGTAGCCGAGCTCGCGCACGCGCGCGAGCTGAGCGCTCATGTTATCGCGCCAGCGCGCGAGCGTGGGGGCGTAGTGCGGGCCGATGTCCTCCAGGCCGGCGAGCCGCAGGTTGCTTGCCGCAGTCATTGCCTGCAGGAGCGCCGTTATCGAGGGAATGCAGCAGCCCGGGAAGATGTAGCGCTTGATGAAGTCGACCTCGTCGCGCGCCTGCTCGTAGCGCTGGTCGGCGATTGTGATCGACTGCAGCAGCATGCGCCCGCCAGGGGCGAGGCGCGCCGCCGACTGCGCGAAAAAGTCCTCGAAGTACTGGTGGCCGATCGCCTCGATCATCTCGATGGAGACGAGCTTGTCGTAGCGGCCACGGAGGTCGCGGTAGTCCTTCTCGAGGATCGTGATCCGGTGCTCGAGCCCGGCCGCACGCACGCGCTCGCGAGCAAGGCTTGCCTGGCTGGGAGAGATGGTCGTGGTGGTGACGCGGCAGCCGTAGCGCTCTGCGGCATGCAGCGCGAACCCGCCCCAGCCGGTGCCGATCTCGAGGACGTGGTCCCGCGGGGCGAGCGCGAGCGCACGGCAGATGCGGTCGAGCTTCGCGCGCTGCGCCTCGGCGAGGCTCATGCCGGGGCTCTCGAAGAGCGCGCAGGAGTACATCATCGTCTCGTCGAGCATGAGGCGGAAGAACTCGTTTCCGAGATCGTAGTGCGCGCGGATGTTGCGTCGGCTGCCGGCGCGCGTGTTCCGCCTCAGCCAGTGCACCGCGAGCCGCGGCAGCGCCGCAAGGCCGGCCAGGCCGCCGTCCATGCCGTCCGAGACCTCGCGGTTGCGCAGCAGCAGCCGCATCGCCGCGGTCAGGTCGTCAGCCTCCCAACGGCCCTCCATGTAAGACTCGGCAGCGCCGATCGATCCGCCGAAGGCTACGTCGGCGTAGAACGCCGGGTCGCGCACCGTCACGGAAGCCTCGAGCGGCAAGCGCGCATCCGGCGCGCCGAAGACCTGTGTCTCTCCGCGCTCGTGCAGCCAGAGCCGGCCGAGGTGGAGCTTCTCGAGCTGCGAGAGGACGAGGCGCCTGGCAAGGCTCCCCTCTTTTCTCAATGCAATCGTCGTCATGGGTGTGCGTAGAAAGGTGTCCTGAGGAGGGCGAGGCGCAATGCCTGCCAATAGATGGCGCCGAGTACCTGCAGCCCGACTGCCGGGAAGCGCGTGAGCGCTGCCGCGAGAGAAGCCGAGCCGATCTCGCGCCTCTCGAGGGCAAGCGTGGCGTCGAAGACGGGCCGGCCGTCGCGATGGTTCTGCATGTGCACGCCGAGGCGCTCGCCTGGCGTCGTGAAGCGCCACTCGTAATCGATGTTCATGGGCATGAACGGGGAGACGTGAAAGGCTTTTTTCAGAATGAACTTCGAAACGCCCATCCCTCCCGCGGTTAGCACATATGCATGGCGCTCATTCCAGGGGGTGCTGGTGATCTCGGCCACGATGGTCTCCACGCGCTTGCCGGGCTCGTCGAAGCAGTAATAGAAGCTGACCGGGTTGAAGCAGGTCCCGAGCATGCGCAGGTGCGTGAGCAGCCGGATCGGCCCGCGCGGGCGCTCGCCGGTCTCGCGTGCTACGCGCTCGCGCACCGCCTCGTCGAGCGGCATCCGCGCATCGCCGAGGTAGTCGGCGCGCCGCATCCACGCGAGCGTGGGCCGGTGCGCCGACCACAGCCAGCGGCCGCGGAACACCTCATCGAGCTCGGCGAGATCGAGGTACGTCATGAAGGTGCGGTAGCGGAACGCGTGCGCCCGCGGCGCGTAGCGCCGGTGCCTAAGCGACCCGAAGTAGAGCGCGCTGTTCATTTTCGAAGTGCTCGAGAGCGTTCAGGGCGCTGACGACGCCGTCCTCGTGAAAGCCGAAGCGCCAGTAGGCGCCGCAGTAGTACGTGCTGCGGCCCGCGTTGAGCTCGGCCTGGCGCGCCTGTGCGGCGACGGCGGCAGGGGTGTAGAGCGGATGGTGGTAGACGAGGCGCTTCAGCACCTTCGACGGATCGATGCGCTCGCCATGGTTGAGCGTCACGCACAGCGTCTCGGGGGCGTCCAGGCCCTGCAGGATGTTCATGTTGTAGGTGAGCGCCACGCGCGAGCGCGGGGCGGCGGGAACGTGGTAGTTCCAGGCCGCCCAGGCGCGGCGCGCGCGCGGCAGGAGCGAGGCGTCGGTGTGGAGCACGACCTCGTTCTCCTGGTAGCCGATCGCGCCCAGCACCTCGCGCTCGGCGGGCGAGGGGTCGGCGAGCAGGGCGAGCGCCTGGTCGCTGTGGCAGGCGAGGAACAAGGCGTCGTAGCGGCGCCGCGCCCCGTCCAGCGCGAGCTCCACGCCGGCGGGCAGGCGGCGCACGCTGCGCACCGGCGTGCGCAGCCGGATGCGGCTCGCGAATGGCGCGGTGAGGCGGCGCACGTACTGTCTCGAGCCGCCCTGGACGATGCGCCAGAGCGGACAATCGTCGACGCTCAGCATCCCGTGGTTGTGCAGGAAGCGCACGAAGAAGCGCGCCGGGAAGCCGAGCATGCGCTCGGGCTCCGTCGACCAGATCGCCGCGCCCATGGGGACGAGGTAATGCTCGACGAAAGCGCCGCTGTAGCGGTTCTCCTCGAGGTACTGCCCCAGCGTGAGCTGCGGAAAATCCACTTCCAGGATTGCCGGAGCCTCCCTGTTGAAGCGCAGGATCTCCCCGATCATGCGCAGGAACGCGGAGCGAAGGAGGTTGCGCCGCTGCGCGAACAGGCCGTTCAGCGTCGAGCCGTTGTACTCGAGGCCGGTCCGCTCGCAGCGCACGCTGAAGCTCATCGCGCTCGGCTTCGAGCGGACCTGCAGCTCCTCCAGCAGGGCGACAAAGCGGGGATAGGTCCGGTCGTTGAAGACGATGAAGCCGGTGTCGACGGCGTACTCCCGGCCGCGGAGCTCGATGTCGTGCGTGTGGGTGTGGCCGCCGGCGTGGCCGCCGGCCTCGTAGACCGTGATCTCGTGGCCGGCGCGGTGCAGGTGCCAGGCGGCGACGTTGCCGGCGATGCCGCTACCGACGATCGCGATCTTCACGCCGCACCTCGTTCAAGTCCCAGACGATGCCCAGCGCCGCGAGTGCCCGCAGCGCGTAGTAGGTGAAGTCCAGCTCCCACCAGTAGAAGCCCTGCCGCGCCGCGCGCGGATCGTGGTGATGGTTGTTGTGCCAGCCCTCTCCGAAGGTGAGCAGCGCGAGCCACCAGTTGTTGCGGGAGTCGTCGCGCGTGGCGTAGCGGCGGCTGCCGTAGCGGTGACAGAGCGAGTTGATGGTGAAGGTGGCGTGATAGAGCGCTACGGTGGAGATGCAGAATCCCCAGACAAAAAACTGAACTCCACCGGCCAGGTAAAGCGTCAAGGCGAGGAGAATCGGCACGGCAACATCGAAGCGGTCGATGAAGCGCAGCTCCGGATAGCGCGCGAGGTCGCGCACCCGCTCGACCCGCGTGCGCACGTTGCCGGCGGCGAGGAACCACAGGCAGTGGCTCCACAGGAAGCCGTGCTGCCGCGTTGAATGCGCGTCCTCGGGGCGGTCGGCGTGCGCATGGTGGTGCCGGTGATGCGAGGCCCACCACAGCGGACCGCGCTGCACCGCCGAGGCGCCGAGGAGGGCGAAGACCAACTGCGCGGCGCGCGAGGTGCGGAAGGCGCGGTGCGAGAAGTAGCGGTGGTAGAAGCCGGTGACGGCGAACATGCGCAGCGCGAAGAGCGCGGCCGCTACGGCGAGCGCCGCGGGGCTCGCGCCGACCCACAATGCCCCCAGGCAGCCGAGGTGCAGGGCGATGAACGGCACCACGCGCACCCAGTCGATGTGGGAGGAGTCGACTTCCTTGCCGACCGGGACGTCGGAATGGACCCAGCCGCGCAGGACGCGGATCAGTTCCATCGCTGCGGCACCTTGCGGACCTTCGAGATGTCGTAGCCCTGGTCGGCGAGCAGGCCGAGCAGCCTGCGGTACTCGGCCTCGGGAATCGCGGGCTTGCGCGCCATGATCCAGGCGTAGTCGCGCTTCTCGCGGCCGATGACCGTGGTCGAGTAGTCCGGCGCGACGTGGACGATGCGGTAGTCCGCCTCGATGGGCCAGACGAACTGCATGCCCCATACCGCATTCGACTTCGTGTCGCGGACGAAGCCGGTCGGCGTGTAGGTCTTCTTCTCGCCCTCGAAGCCGCCTTCGCGGAACGTGAAGGTCGTCGCGATCGTGCCGTCCCCGGCGAGGCGATAGGACTCGACCGCGTTGTGCGCCCCTTCCTCGATGAAGGTGGGGATGCTCGCGATCACGTACCAGTCGCCCATGAAGCGCTGGAGGTCGACCTGCCGGGCGAGCCGCAGGGGAGGATGGTCCTGCATCGAATGGCATCCCGAGAGAAGAAGGGCGAGCGTGGGAAAGAGGGCTTTCATCCGCTCGTCGTCTCCCGCACATAGCGCAGCCGCCGGCCGTCCTTCAGCGCCTCGAGCGCCACCCAGTCCCCCTGGGCGTACTCGAGGTCGATCCGGATGCCCGGCGCCGACAGCCGCCAGCGCCCGTCCGCAAGCCGCGCGAAGCGCACCGGCTCCACCTCGCCGGTCTGCGCGTTGAGCAGCCGGCTTGCGCCGGTGATGCTCGGGTTCCAGTAGGCGAAGCTCATCTCGCAGCCCTCGCCGCGGCGCCAGTCCACCGCGTAAGGCTCGCCGTTGTCCTCGGTGCGCGAGACGAGCGACTCGAGGCAGCCGCCGCGCCAGCGCTCGGTCGCCTCGTGCCGGTAGCGCCATGCGGTGACGAACAGGAACTGCAGGTCGAACCGGGCCACGGTGCGCAGCTCGCGCACGTCGCCTTTCTCGGTGAGTGTGAAGCGGTGCGTGCCCACCTCACGCCCGTCGAGGTAGACGCGAAATTGCCATCGCTTTTCCGTTCCGTGTGATGCGAACGGCACCAGAAGACACAAGAGAAACACCATAACTTTCATGCGGGTTTGGACGGGCCGGGGAAGAAGGCGTTGGTGCGCTGCTTGTAGTCGCGATAGGCGGGGCGGCGCTCCGCGATGTCCTTCTCGAGGAGCGCCACGCCCGAGATGCGCAGCAGCATGAAAGTGATAAGAATCGGCGCGAACACCGTCCACGCGCCGCCCGCGGCGAGCGCGAGCAGCCAGAACCCCCACCACACGCAGCACTCGCCGAAGTAGTTCGGGTGGCGCGTATAGCGCCACAGGCCCCTGTCCATCACCTTGCCGCGGTTCCCGGGGTCCGCCTTGAACGCGGCGAGCTGCGCGTCGCCTACGGCCTCGAAGCCGATGCCGAAAAGCACCAGGAGTGCGCCCGCCAGATCGAGGACATTCAGTGGGGAGCTTTCCGAAACGGCAGCGAAGAGCGGAGCGCTGATGAGCCACGCGAGCACTGCCTGCAGGCCGAAGACGAGATAGAGGCTTTTCAGCGTGAAGTGCGGTGCGTGGCGCTCGCGCATCTCGCGGTAGCGCCGGTCCTCCGGCTCGTCCCAGTTGCGCCAGGCGAGATACGCCGAGAGGCGGATGCCCCACGCATAAAGAAGAAGAAGAACGATCAGCGCCCGGGTGGAGATGCCATCGGCGAGGGCGGCATAGACCGCCCCGGCGGCCATGAAAAAGAGCGACCAGAAGATGTCGACCAGCCCGGCGTTGCGGCGCGCGGTGCACAGCGCCCACGCGGCGAGCGACAAAACGAGGATCGCGGGCAGCGCCGCTGCCCAGGGGGCAAGGAAGATCATTGCGTGCTGTGGAGGCGCCGGGCGGCGAAGAGGAGCAGCGGCGTAGCGAGCGCCCAGGCAAGGGCGAGCGCAACAAGCATGGCCGCAGGCTGCACGAGCTCGAGCGCGCCCAGGCGCGCGCCGGCGTAATAGGCGAGCGGCCCGCCGATGCCGCCGATGAGCGCTGCGGCCCACAGGCGTGTCTGGAGCCAGCGCAGCGACTCGTTGAGCGTGGTGGCGAACAGCGCCCAGAGCGCCACCATCCAGTAGGGCGCCGCACCCTCGAGCAGCACGCCGGAGCCGAAGCGCACCCAGCCCGCCTGCACCAGCGCCGTCTCGAAGGCGAGGCCGAGGAGCGCGGCGAGAGCGGCGAGCGCGGCTTCGCGCGCGGGACGTGCGGCGCGCGCGACGTTCGAGGCGACGATGGCGAGCGCCGCAGCCGCGCCCTCGCGCACGTACCCGTGGGCCGCGCCCAGCACGCAGGCGAGCCAGCCCGCCTGGAAAAGGACGATGTTGGCGATCACCGGCGCTCGAAGAGGTAGTGGCTGACCCACCACTCCTGGCCGTTGCGGGTGCCGAAGAGCTCGGCGCAGGCCATGAAGAAGATGCGCCAACGGCAGCGCCAGAATTCCGCGTCGCCGTTGTAGATGGCCTCGAGCACCGGCGTGAGCAGGTCGGCGTTCGCGTCCATGTTGGCGAGCCACGCGTTGGCGGTGCGCTCGTAGTGCCTGCCGTCCCAGCGCCAGCGCGCCGCGAGCCGCAGTTTGTCCTGGAAGCGCGCCGGCAGCTCGTCGCTCGGCATCATCCCGCCCGAGAAAAAATAGCGGCTCATCCAGTCGGAAGCGTCGGCGTCGACGAAGGCATAGGGCACGGCGCGGTGGCAGAACACGTGCATGAAGAAGCGTCCCTGCGGCCGTAGCCAGTCGTGGACGCGAGCGAAGAGCGCGGACCAGTTGCGCATGTGCTCGAGCATCTCCACGGAGACCACGCGGTCGAAGTCGGCGCCGGGATCGAACACGTTCATGTCCTCGGTCAGGACGCGCAGATTGGCGAGGCCCCGGCGGCGCGCCTCGTGCTCGATGTACGCGCGCTGGGAGCGCGAGTTGGACACCGCGGTGATTCGGCTGGCGGGGTAGCGCGCGGCCATGAAGAGGCTGAGCGAGCCCCAGCCGCAGCCGAGCTCGAGCACCTCCTGCCCGTCGGCAAGATCGGCGTGCGAGCAGGTCTCGGCGAGTGCCGCCGTCTCCGCCTCGCCGAGCTCCGTGACACCGTCCGGCCAGTAGGCACTGCTGTACTTGAGGTGCGGCCCGAGGACGAGCGTGAAGAAATCCGCCATCACCTCGTAGTGCTGCTGGTTGGCGAGCTCCGGCGAGAGCGCGATCGGCGAGCGCTCCATCTCGCGGATGAATGCCTCGGTGCGCAGCGCGGCGGCGCCAGCGTCGTTCGCGTCGACTTCGGCGAGGCGCCGCTCGCAAAGGCGCCGGATAGCCCGGCGTACCACCGTGTCGGGCACCAAGCCCTGCTCGATCCAGGTAATGGCGAGTCGCTGCGCGGTGCTCATCTAGGTTCCTTTGCGTGAAGAGAGCGCCGCCGCGATGCGGCGCACGCCGGCGTCGATGCTGTCGGCGAGGGCCATGGCCCCGGAGCGATTGATCGTCTCCTGGCGGAGCCGCGCGATGGCGCCGCCGACGAAGACCGGAAGGGCGCAGTCGGCGACCATAGCCGCGAGACCCTCGGCGAACGTCTTCGACTCGACCGAGCTCGAGATGACGATCCCGTCGCATCGCGCGCGGCGCGCCGCGACGGCGATTTCGGGCAGAGGCATGTCGCCGCCGAGGAGCACCATGCGCAGCCCGGCCTCGTGCGCGGCGAGCGCGAAGAGCAGCAGCCCGATTTCGTGGTGCTCGCCGGGAGCGCAGGCGGCGAGAAGGCGAGGGCCTTCCGCGCGGGAGCTGCGGTGGTGGAAGCGCGCGCCGAGCTTGTTGCGCAGGTAGCAGGAGAAGAAATGCTCCTCGGCTACGCCGCCCGCCACCTTCGACCAGCGCTCGCCGAGCGTGCGCAGGAGCGGCATCAGCAGCTCGCGCGTGACCACCTCGATGCGGTGCAGCGAGAGCGCTTCCTCGTAGACCGCCTCGAGAGCCTGCTCGTCGAAGTCGGCGATCGCCTCGGACATGCGCTTGATGTAGCCCGGCCAGAGGCCGGCGGCGGGCTTCGCCGCGCGAGCGGCCTCGGCGCGCAACGCTTCGCTGACCTGGCCGATCGGTATGCCGCGCCCGGTCATGGCCAGCACGCGCTGGATCAGGTCGACATGCTCGCTCGTGTAAAGACGATGGCCTTTCGGCGTGCGCACCGGCTTGAGCAGCGCGTAGCGGCGCTCCCAGGCGCGCAGGGTGACCGGATGCACGCCGGTGAGCGATGAGACCGCCCGGATGGGGTACACGCCGCGCCGCGACTCAGCCGGCGGGATATTCGGCGTTGCGGCTCGTGCGTACGACCTTGCCGTCGCGGTAGTGCACGTTGAAGTACTCCGCGCGCACCCGTCCCCGCGTCGGCAGCAGCCAGGAAGTCACGGTCTCGGCCTGCGCGCCCCGGCCGTAGGTTGCCGTGCCGCCGTCGGGCTCGCCGAGGATCTGCCGGACTTCGGCCGGCGTCATGCCGGAACGCACCGACGCCATCTGCTGGTCGCTCGGCTGGGCGAGGGCTTGGCCGGCCGCGCCTACCCAGGCCGCCAAGGCAAGCATCACTATGCCTTTTCTCATGAGGGTCTCCTTGTAAATGTGTACAAGGATTGTACATAACCAGGAAAAGAAGGCAATTCATGTACAGGAATGCTACAAGAGTTGTACAGGCTGCCGGTCAGTAACGCAGCGTAAGGGCCGCGCCGAAGAAGGGGGCGGGATCGAAGTCCTGCTTCGCTAGCTGCTCGCCGCTCGCGTTCTCCACGCGAAGCTCACCGGCGAGGAGCGCCCCGGCATAGAAGCCCAGACGCGCGTTCGAGCCGAGATCGCGCCCGGCGTGCAGGAAAGCCGCGACGCTTCGGCTTTCGCCGATGCCGTTGGCGACGGCGCCGTCTTCGCTAAGCCGAAAGCGCGCCGAGCGGTAGGCAGCGCCGCCGCCCAGCGTCCAGCCGCTGTCGAAGCGGTAGTCGAGCTCGAGTCCCGCGCCTCCGGTCGGGCCGGCGGGCAGCGGGTTCGCCAGCCGCCACCGATCCCCGAGCTTCCAGTCCACCACGATGAACGGAAAGACCTTCACTTCCTCGAGTTGGTCGAAGATGCCGAAGCCCAAGCCAATCTGCCGGTCGGCGTCAAAGCGTTTCGCCGCAGCGAGCACCGCGCCGTAGCCCAGCGACTCGCTTGAACGCGCGCCTTGCTCCATGAAGTAGTCGAACGAGGGCGTCACAAGGAACCCCCACCCCCCTGCGCCACGGAGCAGAAGGGGAGCGGAGAGCCCGACGCGGTGCAGGTCGTTCCAGGGGGCGCTGCCGGCGAAGCCCGCCGGCGACCAGAATTCGTAATCGGTGAAGTCGTAGCTGAAAGTCAGGCCGCCTCGGTTTGCGTTGCCGATCGGCCCTGTTACGCCCGCGCGCAGGACGACGCTGGACGCACGAAAGTCGCCGCCGGCTTCGAGATCTGCGCTGCCCTGAGTCCACGGCGCGATGGAAGCAAACGGGCGCCAGCCCTGGGCGAAAGCGCACAGCGGGGCACCCGCAAGCAAGACCAGGACAAGAACGGTTTTCAGACTAAAGCGGGAGCCGGATGGGGCGGGCCTGCTCGAACGCGCGGGCCGCGCGCAGCACCAGAGCGTCGCCGTAGCGCGGCCCGACGATGTGCAGGCCGACCGGCAAGCCGGCCTTGGTCAGGCCGCAGGGGATGGAAGCCGCGGGCTGGCCGGTGAGGTTGAAGGGGAAGCTGAAGGGCGTCCAGTCGATCCAGCGCTTGCAGCCCGGGGGGAACTCGCGCCCGACGTCGAAGGCGGGCACCGCGAGCGTCGGCGTCAGGAGCAGGTCGTAGTCGCGATGGAAGAGATTCATGTGCGCGCCGAGCGCGCCGCGCTTGAGGTTCATGTCGAGGATCTCGTGCGCAGTGATCTTCTCGCCCTCGGCGGCGATCTCCTGCAGCCCGGGGTCCACGAGCTTTTGCTTCTCTTTCGGAAGCGAATTCAGGAGAAACGCCGCACCGCTGAACCACTGCGTGCGGAAGAGGCCTTCCGGATTCTCGAACCCGGGACTCTTCTCCTCGATCTTCGCCCCCAGATCCTGGAAGACCTTGACCGCGTCCTTTACGAGAGAAGCCACTTCCGGATCGACCTTCGCATAGCCGAGATCCGGGGAATACGCGATGCGCAGATCGCGCACGCCCTGCTCGAGGCCCATGCGCCAGTCGCGCGGGTCGTAGGGCAGCGCGTGCCAGTCGCGCGCGTCGGGCTGCGCGATGACGTTCAGCATGAGCGCCGCGTCCTCGACGCTGCGCGTGATCGGGCCGACGTGCGCCACGGTGCCGAAGGGCGAGAGCGGCCAGGCGGGCACGCGGCCGAAGGTGGGCTTGATGCCGAACAGGCCCGTGAAGCTGCACGGGATGCGGATCGAGCCGCCGCCGTCGGTGCCGATCGCGAGCGGGCCCATGCCCGCGGCGACCGCGGCGACCGCGCCGCCCGAGGAGCCGCCCGGGGTCTTGTCCGGATGCCAAGGGTTGCGTGTGATGCCGGTCAGCGCGCTGTCGGTGACGCCCTTCCAGCCGAACTCGGGCGTCGTGGTCTTGCCGATGAAAAGCGCGCCGTGCTCGCGCAGGCGAGCGCTCGAGGGCGCGTCGTCGTTCCAGGGTCCCTTGGGGTCGATCGCCTTCGAGCCGCGCAGCGTCGGCCAACCCTTCGTGAGGACGAGGTCCTTGATCGACACCGGGACGCCGTCGAGCAGGCCTTTGGGTTGCCCCGCCAGCCAGCGCGATTCGCTCCGCCTTGCATCTTCCAGAATGGTTTCGGAGACAAGGCAGAACGCGTTGAACCTGGGGTTGAAGGTCTCGATGCGTTGCATCGCCGCGCGGGCGACCTCGACCGGGGAGAACTCGTGCTTGCGATAGCCTTCGAGAAGGCGGGCCGCGGTCAGGGACCAGAGATCACTCATTGCGCCGCACATGGTATACGGTACGGACCTGTGAACGCACCTCCGCAGACCCGCTACGCCCGCAGCGGCGACGTGAGCATCGCCTACCAGCTCGTGGGCGAGGGGCCCGTGGACCTCGTATTCGTCATGGGCTGGGTGTCGAACATCGACGAATTCTGGACCGAGCCCTCATGGGCGCGCTTTCTCGAGCGCCTCGCGTCCTTTTCGCGCCTCATCGTCTTCGACAAGCGCGGCACCGGCCTCTCCGACCGCGTTGACGAAGCACACTTGCCGAGTCTCGAGCAGCGCATGGACGACGTACGTGCGGTGATGGACGCCGTCGGCTCGAAGAAGGCCGCGTTGCTCGGTATATCGGAAGGCTCCCCCATGTGCGCGCTCTTCGCCGCTACGTATCCGGAGCGTACTGCCGCATTCATGAGCTTCGGCGGCTTCGCGCGTTCAATCGCCGCCGCGGACTATCCGTGGGCGCGTACGGAACAAGAGCAGGAAGCACTCATCAAGCTCGTGCAGGAAGGGTGGGGGGCGCAGCCGGTGGGCCTGGAAAAGCGAATCCCGTCGAGGCGGCACGATGAGCGGTTCCGCCAATGGTGGACGCGCTACCTCGTGCGCAGCGCCACGCCGCGCACCGCTGCGCTGCTGCTTCGCATGAACGCGCAAATCGACATCCGGCACGTTCTGCCGGCCATTCGGGTCCCGGCGCTGATCATGCATAACGGCGGCGACCTCACGGTGCCCGTGGGCAGCGGGCGCTACCTTGCCGAGCGCATTCCCGGCGCCCGCTTCATCGAGTACTCGGGCGAGGACCACCTGCCCTGGACCACCGACCCGGAGAAGATCCTCGACGACATCCAGGAGTTCCTCACCGGAACGCGTCACGCGGCGGAGGTCGACCGCGTGCTCGCCACCGTGATGTTCGCCGACATCGTCAAGTCGACCGAGCGCGCTGCCGAGATCGGCGATCGAAAGTGGAAGGACCTGCTGCAGAATTTCTACGGCGTGGCGAAGCGCAACCTCGAGCGCTACCGGGGCAGGGTGGTCGACACCGCAGGCGACGGGTTGCTCGCCACCTTCGACGGGCCGGCCCGCGCCGTGCGCTGCGCGCAGGCGATCAATGGGGACGTGCCCGCGCTTGGCCTCACCGTGCGCGCCGGCGTGCACACCGGCGAAGTCGAGATCATCGGCGAGAAGGTGGGCGGCATCGCCGTTCACATCGGCGCCCGGGTCGCGGCCGAGGCGGCCCCCGGCGAGGTGGTCGTCTCGAGTACGGTGAAGGACCTTGTGGCGGGCTCGGGCATCCGTTTCGAGGATCGGGGCCGGCGTGTGCTGAAGGGGGTGCCGGGAGACTGGCAGCTTTTCCGGGCCACCGCCTGACATGGGCCCTGGCAGGTTCGTCGTCCTGCAATTGCTTCTGTGGGCCGCTGCGGTGCTCGTCATGGCGGCGCTCTGGGCGCCGGGCGAGGAGCGGGAGCCCTACTGGTTTCTCGCCGCGCTTGCCGCGGGCGCCTGGTGGCTTCTGCGCTCGCGCTGGCGGTAGACTGCGCGGGCGATGGAAGACAAGGAGCTGCTGCGGGACATCAAGGCCCTGCTCGAGGAGCAGAATCGCCTCATCGCCGATCTCAAGCGCCAGTACGAGGCGATGGCGGCGCGGAACGTCGCGCACATGACCCACAGTCACGTGCGCTTCTGGATCGTCGCCGCCGGCCTTTTGCTACTCTTGCTCTTCCCGAACATTCTCGCGAAATAGGGCTGCCATGGCCGCGGAAACCGAAGCCTTCCTGATGAACTGCTGGTATGTGGCCGCGTGGGACTATGAGCTCATCGACGGCACGCTCCTGGCGAGGACAATCCTCGAGAAGCCGGTGGTGCTCTACCGCGGCGAGAGCGGCAAGGTGGTCGCGCTCGACAACCGCTGCGCGCACCGCGGCGCCAAGCTCTCCAACGGCCGGCGCGAGGGCGACTGCCTGCGCTGCATGTACCATGGCCTGAAGTTCGACCCGAGCGGCAAGTGCGTGCAGATCCCGGGACAGGACAACATCCCGCCCCGGCTGGGCGTGCGCAGCTACCCGGTGGTGGAGCGCGATCACCTCATCTGGATCTGGATGGGCGACGCGGCGAGGGCGGATCCCGCGAAGATCCTGGATTTCCCGTACCTGCGCGACCCGAACTGGCGCGGCAAGCCCGACTACCTGCACTACGACGCAAACTACCTCCTCATCGTCGACAACCTCTCGGACTTCGCGCACCTCGCCTTCGTGCACACGAAGACGCTCGGCGGCTCGGAGGAATACGCGTACAAGTCCAAGCCCACCGCGATCGAGCGGCTCGAGGACGGCTTCCGCGTGGAGCGCTGGCACATGAACGCCGATGCGCCGCCGTTTCACAAGAAGGTGGTGAGAGATGCAGAGAAAGTGGATCGGCGAAACATCGCGCGCATGTACGTCCCAGGCATCTTCTTCATGGAGACGCTTTTCTCCCCCGCGGGCTCGGGGGCCGAAAAGGGGAGCATGGCCGGCGCGAGGCAGTACCGCAACTGCCAGTTCTTCACGCCGGAGACCAAGCGCTCGACGCACTTCTTCTGGGACTACCTGCACGACTACGACCTCGACGACCCGAACGTCGCGCTCTCGCTCAACCGCAGCATGATCGAGGGCTTCCACGAGGACAAGTTCATCATCGAGGGGCAGCAGGAGGTGCTCGACGCCGATCCGTCTTTCAAGATGAACGCGATCGTGGCGGATGCGCCGCTCGCGCACTTCCGTCGCACCCTCGGCAAGCGGATCGACGCCGAGCGCGGGGCGAGCCAGCCCGCGGCCGCATGAACACCGAGAAGATCACGGTTCGCGTCACCTCGACGGGCCAGACCATGGAGGTGGTGGTCTTCTCCAAGCGCCCCACCGGCATCACCGTGGTGCTCGGCGAGGGCGTGCACAACATGAAGTGCGAGCTCTCGCCGACGCGCAACCAGCTTGCCTACGCCGGCAGCGTCATGGGGCGCGAGATCGTCTACGAGCGCAGCGTCGCGCAGGTGCAGGCGGACATCGACCGCCTCAACCCCGCGCTCAAGAGGTCTCGCTGATAACCTTCAGGAGCTTCCTCGCGTTTCGGAAGAGGATTGCGGCCTTGGCATCCTCGGCGAGGTGCGGGTTGGCCGAAACGACCTCGACCGGGCGCTCGTAGGCGATGGGAAAGCAGTAGTCGCTTCCCATGAGGACACGGTCGGCGCCGACCAGCCCGACCAGGTCGCGGAGCAGCGACTCGGAGTATCCGATGGTGTCGTAGTGGAAGTCCCGGAGGTACGCCGCGGGACCTTCCTTTTTCGTGGTGCGCAGTTCGGACCGCTTCTCCCAGCCTCTCTGCAGCCGACCGGCAACCCACGGGAACGCGCCGCCGGCGTGCGGAAGCACGATCTGGAGCTTAGGGAAACGGTCCAGCACGCCGCCGAAGATCAGGTGCGCGGCCGCGATCGCGGCCTCGAAGGGGTTGCCGAGCAGGTTCGTCAGGTAGAACTTCTTCAGCCGCTCCTCGCCAACAACGAAGACGGGATGCAGGAAGAGCGGCAGCCCGAGGCCCTCCAGGGCCTCGTAGACCGGGAAAAAGGACTCGTCGGAGAGCTCGCGCTCGAGCACTACCGTGGCCACATAGGCGCCGCGGACCCCCGGGAGGCCCGAGGCGCGCTCGGCCTCGCGGTGTGCGAGGTCCGGCGCCTGCATCGGCAGGGTCGCCAGGCCGACGAAGCGCCGGGGCGAGCGCTCGTGGGCGCGCGCCAGCTCGTCGTTGAAGATGATCGAGAGGCGGTTACCGAGCTCGCGGCCGGCCCAGTAAAGCATCGGCTGGCTGAGCGAGAGCGCGTGGACGGCGACCCCCTGCTCGTCCATCGCCTGCAGGCGCGCGTCCAGGTCGACGAAGCGCGGGCCGGCCGGGCCGGTGGTGACTTCGCGGATCTTGAACTGCGGGCCCGACGGCGTGTCGCGCCACTCCAGGCCGTGGGACGGGCCTTCGCGCCCGAGCAGCTCCAGGAACGGCTTCGGATACCAATGGGCGTGGACGTCGATCGCGTCCATGGCCTAGAGCGTCCCGGGATACAGCCCGCCGTCGAGGAGCAGGTTCTGGCCGGTGAGGTACCCGGCGCGGTCGCTGCAAAGCCAGGCGCAGAAGTCTCCGAACTCCGCCGGCTCGCCCATGCGTTTCGCCGGGATGGAAGCGATCTTGCGTTGCCGCGCGGTCGGCATGTCGACGCCGTCCTTCTTCGCCGCGGCCGCGACGGTTGCCTGCTGCCTCTCGGTATCGAACACGCCCGGCAGGAGGTTATTGATGGTGACGTTGTGGCGCGCGACCTGGCGGGCGAGGCCGGCCACGAAGCCGGTGAGCCCGGCCCGGGCGCCGTTCGACAGGCACAGCACGTCGATCGGCATCTTTACGGCATAGGAGGTCACGTTGACGATGCGCCCGAAGCGCCGCGCGATCATGCCGTCGAGCGTGAGGCGGATCATCTCGATCGGCGCGAGCATGCAGGCGTCGAGCGCGCGCAGCCAGTCATCCCGGCCGAACTCGCGAAAGTCACCGGGCGGCGGTCCGCCGGCATTGTTGACCACGATGTCCGGGTCGGGAAACGCACGGAGCACCCGCTCCCTTCCTTCCGCCGTGGCGATGTCCGCCGCCACGGGAACGACATCACGGCCGATCGCGTTCGCGGTCTCGAGCAGGGGCTTCTCGCTGCGGGCAACGATGGCGAGCGACGCGCCTTCGCGCGCCAGCGAGAGGGCGCAGGCCCGGCCCAGGCCCTTGCTCGCACCCGTCACGAGGGCGCGGCGGCCGCGAATGCCCAGGTCCACCGCCTACAGCTTCTTATGCGTGCTGTCGCAGAAGGGAAATTTCGCGCTGCGCTTGCAGCCGCAAAGGAAGGCGGTCTGGTCCTTGTCCTGTATCCAGACCTTGGGCTTGAGACCCGCCTTGGAGCCGGTGTGCGAGCCGTCGCAGAAAGGCTGCCACTTGGAGAGCCCGCATGCGCACCACGCGTAGCGATAGCCGGCGAGCAGCTCGACCTTGTAAGGACCCTTTTGGGCAATGACGGGTTCTTCGACGGTGCTGGACACGATCTCTCCTTGGCTTGACTGGCGCGATTCATTGTCATTATCGTTCGCGGGACCGTCAAGGAGGCGCCATGCTCGCGAGCACCCAAGTCAACGCTGATCCCACCCAATGCGCGGTAGTCGACACCAACCAAGTTCCCTGGGAGCCGACCGGAGTTCCCGGGGTCCACGTCAAAGTGCTGGAGCGCGTCCATCATCCCGTCAAGGGACGCGAGACGGCGCTCTTCAAGCTCGACCCGGGCGCGAGCCTGCCCACCGAGGTGCTCGAGCATCGCCAGGAGGTCTTCGTGCTGGAGGGCAGCTTCGCCGACGAGGACGGCAGCTATGGCGAGCACACCTGGATCTGGAACCCTCCCGGCCGGCGCCAGACCATCTCGTCGAAGGAGGGCTGCGTTTTCTACGCCAAGCGCCGCGTGCCGATCTACAAGGACGAGGCGAAGCGCGAGCGCAAGGTGATCGACACCAAGGCCACGAAATGGCTCGACTTCCCGCATCGCGGCGCCGAGGTGCTGCACCTGCACAAGGACCCTAACGGGCTCGAGACCGGGCGTATCGGCAACGTGTACACGCATCGCAAGCTGCCCTCGCACGATCATTCGATCGGCGAGGAGACCTTCGTCGTCAGGGGCTGCCTGAAGGACGAGTACGCTACCTACAGCACCGGCGTGTGGTTCCGCATGCCCTGCGGCAAGCCGCACGCGCCGTACACCGAGGACGAGCGCTGCATGATGCTCATCCGCGAGGGCGATCTCGTCTGGTGAACTAGGATCACCCAATCACGATTGGGCCGCTTGCGCGGCCCGGTCGCGGTGTATGTTCGGCGAGCGATGAAGGACTGGACCGAGTTCGGGCTGCGCGGCCTGCCGCCGGCTTCCGCGCGCAGCCGCGTCACCGAGATCCCGCCGCCGCTGCAGCCCGTGATGGAGGCGGCGCACCGCGCCCTCGCGCAGCCGCTCTCGGGCATCTCCACCGACGGCCGGCTGCGCCCCGGGCTTTTTCCGCTGCGCGCAACGGGCGTGCCGACCGCGCCGATCGTGGGCGCGGCGCAGGACTTCCTCGGCACGCTCGATGCCGAGCAGCGATCGAAGGTGGTGATGGACCTCGAGGCGCAGGAGCGCCGGATGTGGTTCAACATCCATCCGAACGTCATGCGCCACGGCCTGATGCTCGACGATCTCGCGCCGCGCCAGCGCGCCGCGGCGCTCGGCCTGATGCAGGCGACGCTCTCCGCGCGCGGCTTCGCCCAGGCGCGCGACATCATGCGCCTGAACGACATGCTGGTCGGCATCACCGGGCGCACCGACGAATACAGCGAGTGGTTCTACTTCGTCACGCTCTTCGGCATGCCCTCCGCCGATGGGCCGTGGGGCTGGCAGATCGATGGCCACCACCTCTGCCTCAACTTCTTCGTGCTGGGCGACCAGCTCGTCTTCACGCCGAGCTTCATGGGTTCCGAGCCCTGCAGCGCGTCGCACGGCCCGCTCGCCGGCACCGCGGTGTTCGTGCCGGAGGAGCACGCCGGGCTCTCGCTCATCCGCTCGCTCGGCGCCGAGCAGCACCGCCACGCGGTGCTTTGCCCCTCGATCATGCCCGACGCGCTGCCGCCGGGGCTCAACCACTTCATCGACGGGCGCATGCAGGGCGGCGCCTTCAAGGACAACGCCGTCATTCCCTATGCGGGGGTACGCGCCGACCGGCTCTCCGACGCGCAGCGCCGCCTGCTGCTCGGGCTGATCCGCACCTACGTCGGCTGGGCGCGCGAGGACCATGCGGCGGTGAAGATGTCGGAGGTCGAGGCCCACCTCGACGAGACCTGGTTCGCCTGGATGGGGGCGAGCGACGGCGACGGGCCCTTCTACTATCGCGCGCACAGCCCGGTCCTGCTGATCGAGTTCGACCACCACCCCGGCATCGTGTTCGACAATGCCGCGCCGAGCCGCCACCACATCCACACGATCGTCCGTACGCCGAACGGCGGCGACTACGGCGCTGATCTGCTGCGCCAGCACCACGAGCGCTACGACCACGCCGGCGGCCGCCACGTCGCGCGGCGCTAAGGCACGGAGAAACGATGAGCATTCTCGCCACTGACGAGACGGACCTTTATTACGAGCTGCACGGCGAGGGCCCGCCTCTCGTCTTCATCCACGGCGCGAGCGGCACGCACATGTCGTTCTGGCAGCAGGTCGCCGAGCTGCGCTACCACTACTCGTGCCTGATCTACGACCTGCGGGGCTTCGGCCGCTCGCGGCCGAAGAAGAACTACGACCCCGGCGACGGCCACGCGCTGCTGCGCGACCTCGAGGCGCTGATCGAGCATGTCGGCTTCGGCGGCCAGAAGGTGAGCCTGCTGGGCTCCTCGCTTGGCACCGGCCCGGCGCTGCACTTCGCGGTCAAGCACCCCGAGCGCGTCGACAAGCTGGTGCTCGTGTGTGGCACCGGCGGCGCGAAGACGCCGCGCATCGAGGCCGCGTGGCAGGAGCGCCGGACGCGCATGCAGGAGCGTCAGAAGGAGCTGCAGGCGCGTTTCCAGTCGGGCGCGCCGGCGATCGACGCGCGCGGCGTGCCGCCGGTGCGCAGCCCCGGCGAGAAGGAGCGCTTCGCTGTCGCCTACCATCCCTACGGTCCGGTCGGCGAGGCGATGCACCTCGATTTTCCGGCGCTGACCTTCCTCTACGCGGAGATCATGGCGTCCTCGGACGGACCGCCGACGGCGAAGACCATGCCGGTCTTCGACGCGCGTCCCGTGACGGCTCAGGAGGCGGCGGAGCTCGACTTCCCGGTGCTCGTCGTGGGCGGCACCGAGGACCCGCTCTTCGGCGCAGCCGAGCTCGAGGACGTGGCGAAGATGTTCCCGAAAGGGCGGTGCAACCTCTTCAAAGGCGCCGGCCACCTCGCGTACTTCGAGCGGCCGCGGCGCTTCAACGACGCCGTGCTCGCCTTCCTCCGCGGAGGGTGAGCGCCGCCTTCGTACCGGCGGCGGTCACCCGCGAGGTGCTCGACTGGGACGACGCGATCGGCGCGATGCGCGCCGCATACACCGCGCCGCACGCGCCGCGCACCAGC
>DASRKB010000143.1:0-2962 GCA_035649175.1 Burkholderiales bacterium
GCACGACGCGCTCGGAAGACAGCCTCCGGCCGTCTTCCGAGCGCTTATAGAATCAAAGACGAACTCTATTTCCGAACTGTCTACTTGACGGGGGAGCTTACGGGACCTCTACCGGATTCTCAGGAAGGCCTGGAACGCCGGTGTTCTCCTGGGCGGAATGAGTTCGGGAGCCATATGCTGGTTCAAGTACGGTGCCACCGACTCGGTTCTGGGTCCGGGAAGGTCATCCGAACTTTCATGCCTGGGTTTTCTTCCCGGTAGTTGCTCACCGCACTTTGACGGTGAACCCCGTCGGCGTGGCGACTTTCGCCGTCTCATTGCCAGCGGCAAGCTGCCATCGGGAATCGGGATTGACGATGGAGTTGCTGTGCTCTACCGGGATCAGGCCATCGCCGAAGTGGTATCGAGTCGAACAGGCGTGACCGCCTACCGAGTTGGGAAAGCTTCCGGCTCAGTTGCCGTAACGCCACTGGTTGCTACACAGCTCCAGGCGAAGCCTAATCGCCGGTTGGAGGGGCGCGCGTGAAGTCGCACGCCTGATCCGGAACGTTAGACACTGTGCAACCCGCCGCGATCGTTCTGCATGGCCCCACGAGCTCCGGAAAATCGAGGCTTGCCAAGGCTCTACAGGCTAGCGCCGCGAATCCGGCATTTCATATTTCGCTGGACGCGTTTGCGACCATGGCCAACCGTGGCGATATGCGCAGCGATCAAGAGCGGGACTTCGCGTATCACATCCATTGCGAAAACCTCCGCTCAACGCTGGCGCGCGTCGTGGACACCGACTTCGAAATCATCCTCGACCTCGTATTGAGAGACACTGCGGAATTCGATGCGTGTCTGCAGGTGCTCGCATCGAGGCCGACCTATGTCGTGCGCGTTTGGGCTCCACTTTCGGTACTAGAAGCCAGGGAACATGCGCGCGGAGATCGCGGCATAGGGATGGCCCGAGAGCAATTTGAGCATTCCGCATATAAGCGAACGTACGCCTTCGAAGTCGATACCTCAGCATGCACTCCTGCCGAGGGCGCGGCGGCCATTCGTAGGTTCATGGCGGCACAGGGCCTAACAGGTCAATCCAGCGGACCGCCACAGGCGGCCGCTGATTTCCAACGTTGGGCGTCATGAGACGCGGGACAGGATAAGCGGGACCACGCGCCAGGACGGCTTGAATTAACGCGAGGGACACGATGCGCATCGCCATCTACGGTACCGGAGGTGCCGGCGGGTTTTTTGGAGTACATCTTGCCCGCTCTGGCGAGGATGTGGTGTTCATTGCGCGCGGCGAACATCTGCGTGCGATCCTCGACGACGGGCTTCACCTCGAGACACCAGGAGGAGACATCCGAATCCACCCGGCGCAGGCGACGGACGACCCGGCGCAGGCTGGGGAAGTAGACGTAGTCCTGCTCGGGGTAAAGGCGTGGCAGGTGATCGATGCGGCGCACGCCATGCGGCCGATGATCGGGCCTCGCACGTTCGTGGTGCCGCTGCAGAATGGAGTCGAGGCGCCCGCGCAGCTGGCGGACATTCTGGGCGCAGAGCACGTCCTCGGTGGACTCTGCGGGACATTTAGCTGGGTCGTGGGGCCGGGCCGTATCCGCAACATCGGCGCGACGAACTTCATCAAGTTCGGCGAGCTCGACAACCGGCAGAGCGAGCGCACCCAACATTTGTGCGCTGCGCTGGAGCGCACGGGCGTGAAAGTGGAAGTCGCGCCCGACATCCGCAAGGCGCTCTGGGAAAAGTTCATGATCGTCACGTCGTTCGGCGGCATGGGGGCGGTGACGCGCGCGCCCATCGGCATCATCCGGAGTCTGCCAGAAACACGAGGCTTGCTAGAGCAATGCGCGCAGGAGGCCCACAGCGTCGCGCGTGCGCACCAAGTCGCCTTAGCGGATTCTGCGGTGGCGGACACCATTGCGTTCCTGGACTCGCTTGCAGAGAGCGCCACCACATCGCTGCAGCGCGACATCGCGGAAGGCAAGCCGTCCGAACTCGAGTCCTGGAATGGCGCGGTGGTGCGCCTGGGGAGGGAGCGTGGCGTGGCGACGCCCGTGCACCGATTCATCTATTGCAGTCTGCTGCCGCTGGAATTGCGCGCGCGAGGTAAGCTGTCATTTCGAGCATGACGAGGTCACGGTCGGTGCGCGAGTACCGTGCATGGAAGTAGGCAATGACGCCCAACCATCCGATGCAGCGGAGGGCTACGAAGCGGGCCTTCGCCCGCATCTTAGCGGCTGCTGATCGGAAGCGTTGGGCATCGCATGATGCGTAGAGGGGTCTGACTATGAACCACAAGCAGGTCTCCGACACCTGGGAGCGCGGGAGTCCATACGAGCAGTACGTAGGCCGTTGGAGCCGCCAGGTCGCGCCGCTCTTTCTCTCGTGGTTGAGCGTTCCGGCCGGCCGGAGATGGCTCGACGTGGGATGTGGCACAGGGGCGCTATGCGCGGCGATCGCGGACCGCTGTTCGCCCTTGTCGGTTGCCGGTGTCGAGCCTTCGGAGGGATTTCTCAAGACGGCAACGGAGAATCTCGCGGGCCGGGCAGCGCTTCACCAAGGCAGCGCGACGGCGATTCCACTCGGTGACGCGTCAGTCGATGTGGTGGTCTCTGGACTGGTCCTAAACTTCATCCCGGATCAGCCCGCCGCGCTCCTCGAGATGGCGCGGGTGACAGGTAAGGGCGGCATGATCGCCGCATACGTGTGGGATTACGCGGGAAAGATGGAGCTCATGCGGTTCTTCTGGGATGCGGCGGTCGAGCTCGACCCGAGCGCCGCAAAGCTGGACGAAGGCACCCGCTTCCCGCTGTGCCGCCCGGAGGCGCTCGAGAAGCTCTTTGCCGGCGCCGGACTGAAAGAGGTCGAGGTGAGCTCCATCGACATACCAACGTCGTTCGCGGATTTCGATGACTACTGGCAGCCCTTCCTCGGCGGCCAAGGCCCGGCGCCCGCCTAC
>DASRKB010000144.1:0-2062 GCA_035649175.1 Burkholderiales bacterium
GCCTCATATAGCAAGCATCTGCGCTATCGGTTGGTGGCGCGCTTCCCGAACCGGCAGTCCCGCACGAGTACTGACCTCCACCCCAACACCGGCCACCCCAGTTCCCGTTAGTCGGTCCGCCAGTACCTGGATT
This sequence comes from Burkholderiales bacterium, assembly GCA_035649175.1. GTDB lineage: Bacteria > Pseudomonadota > Gammaproteobacteria > Burkholderiales > SG8-39 > SCGC-AG-212-J23. The sequence continues at coordinate 134 of DASRKB010000144.1, forward strand.
CCGCCAAATGGTGGCCTCCAAACCCTTGGGGTCAAAGAGCTGAAGAGGCTTGCCCAGGACGTAGGCGTAAGTATTAGCGCCGGCGAAGAGTCCGACAGGGTCACTTTCCGCGTATCTTCCTAGACTCGGATCGTAGTCCCGGAAGTAGTTATAGTGGAGGTTCGTCTCCTTGTCGAAGTATTGCCCCGATAGTCGTAGCGGTAGGTTGAACACTCCGAGCTCGCTCGGATTCTCATCGGCCACATTGTTACCGAACGGCTCCTGCTGATCCCACCGCCATACCGTCCGCTGCTGATCATCGGCGACCAACCTCGGCGTGTTGAGATGGTCGACGTGGATGAAGTGAAGCTTTGCCACGCCCGAGTTGACGGTGACGTTGATGGCGGCGGAGGTGACGCTACCACCGTGGTTGTCGATCGCCTTGGCGGTCAGGGCGTAGGCGCCTGGAGGCACGCCCGTCCAGGTGAAGCTATAAGGTGGCGCGCTGAGGGTGGTGATGAGCGTGGCCCCCTGATAGAACTCGACCGCGGCGATGCTGCCGTCGGGGTCGGCGACCTGGGCGGCGAGCGGAATGTCGGCCGGCGCGGTAAAGACGCCACCCTGCGCAGGGCTGGTGAGAAAAGCGGTGGGTAGGGCGTTCACGATGACGTCCACGGCCGCGCTCGTTGTCTTGGCGCCCGCATCGTCGGTAGCGCGCGCGCTAATAGTGTGCACCCCGGGCGCGGCACCGATCCACTCGAAACTGTAAGGCGCGCTCGTGGCGGTTCCTATGACCGCGCCGTTCGCGAGGAACTCGACTAGCGCCACCGTGCCATCGGGGTCCTCGGCACTGGCTGTAAGCGCGATTGGCATCCCGGCGTGGTGCACGCTTAGCGCGCCGGGCGAGCTAAGCGCCACCGTGGGCGCCTGGTTGTCGCACGGCACATTGCCCGCGCGCACCTGGAAGCTCAGCCGCGAGCCCGTGGGGAGGCTTCCGTAAGTGAGCGTCATCGTGCCGCTCGCGCTGAAGCCTTGACTCATAGAGGGGTGGTAGAAGAAAAGGCTCTGCGACGCGTCCCGCGTGTCACCCGTCTGTGAGATCGTCCCAGAGACCGCTTGGCCGTTGATCCCGCTGATCGAGGCGACGACCGAGCTCTGTGCGCCGACGCCGGCTTTTGTACTCACGGTAAGCTGGAGCGCGTTGCCAGGGCTCATGCCAGAGGACTTGGTGATCGTGAGTGGCGGTATGCCGGGCCTTTGCACTTGAAGCGTCGCTGCCCCGCTACTGGAGTATGTGACCGTCCACTGAACGCTCACCCCAGAGGTCCAGTCGAGGTTACCCTCCACGTCGCCCAGCGCCCATTCCCAGGCGGGGCCCGAGTTGCCCCCGCGGGCCAGTACCTGCTCGGCAGCGCCGTTGAAACCCACGCCGGAATCGGCGCGTGGCGCGTCGGGATTGCAGGCAAGGTTCTGCGCGAACGCGGTGCCGCTCGCAGCGGCAAGCATTATCCCGAGCAGGCGGCGTCTCATTGCACCACCCCGACTGGTATATCGCCCAGGTAAATAAGCTCGCGCTTGAGCGTTCCGGTGGCACTCGTCTCGGCGATCAGCCTTCCTTGAGCGTCATAGTGAAAGACGGTATCGCCCAAGCTGTTCGTCTTCCTTATCCGCTGCCCCAGCGCGTTCACCTGGTAGCTCGTGGTCCCAAGGCCGCTCGTCGCCTGCACCATGCGCCCGCGCACGTCGTAGGCGTAGGTGTTCAAGCCGTCGGCCGTGGTGGAGCCGTTCGCGTCGAAGACGAAGCTCCGTACCGGGCCGCTCTGCGGCGTGATGGAGGCGATGCGGTTGGACGTAGGGCTATAGGCGTAGGTATCGGCGCTCGAGCCCGCGAGGCGGCTCGTGCGGTTGCCCACCGCGTCGTAGCCGTACCCGTAGTTGATCGAGGGCGTG
>DASRKB010000145.1:0-28194 GCA_035649175.1 Burkholderiales bacterium
AGAATCCGAACAGGTTCTCCGGTTCTGGTTCCCGGAGTTATCGGGTGCCGACCACGCGAGGATAGTGCAGCAGTTTGAATGGTGGTTTCGTGGTGGCGCGGACTCTGCCATCGCCGAACGGTTTGCCCTGCTGCTGGAACGTGCGACACGAGGCGAGCTGGATTTTTGGTCGAAGTGGCCACGATCACGGCTGGCGCTGATCATCGTTCTCGATCAATTCTCCCGCTCCCTTTACAGGGACACGGCGCGGGCCTACGCACAAGATCAGAAAGCCCTCACGTTTGCGCTGGAAGGAATTGAGGCTGGTCACTTTTCGGCGCTCGAGACTCCTTGGGAAAAGACCTTTTTCCTTCTGCCGCTGGGGCATTCCGAGGAGATCTCGCACGTGGAGCGCGCGGTCACACTCGCTGAGCAGCTTGCGCAAAGTGCCCCATCAGAACTGCGTAGGGTTCTTGAGTACTCGGCATCGCAAGCGCGTGGCCATCGCGACATAATTGCCCGGTTTGGTCGCCATCCTCATCGCAATGCGGTGCTTGGACGGCAGTCGACGCCGGAGGAGCTCGAGTACTTGACGAGCGGCAAGCTCGTCCACACACGTGCCTTACCCAAGTAGCTATGCGAGCACCGCCGTCCAACACCCCGGGTTCGATAGGCCCGAAAGGTGCCGCAAAATCCGGGAATCGTGCCTAGGGTTGTGGGGACTGGATGATCTCGACTCGCTTCACGAGAATGCTCGATATCCGCCATCCCGTGGCACTTGCCGGGCTTGGAGGAGTAGGACGTGCCGAGCTGGCCGCAGCCGTCTCCAACGCCGGAGGTCTCGGGATCCTCGGCATGATCCGCATGCCACCGGAGTACATACGGGAGCAGATTCGTAAGACTCGGGCTCTGACCAAAAGGCCCTTTGGCGTCAATCTCGTTCCGCCTTGCGCGCCCGCGCCCGGCGGCGTGGACGCCCAACTGCAGGTCTGCTTGGAAGAGCGGGTGCCCGTGTTGTCGCTCTTCTGGTGCGATGCCGCCCCGTTCATAGAGAGATGCCACGCGGCGGGAGTCGTGGTGATCCTTCAAGTGGGGTCGGCGGACGAGGCTCGCGCAGCCGCGGACGCGGGCGTGGACGTGATCGTAGCGCAAGGGGTGGAGGCGGGCGGACATATCCGCGGACAGCTGGGTCTCCACTCATTGCTGCCCGCTGTCGTGGAAGCGGTGGCATCCATCCCGGTGCTGGCGGCCGGTGGCATCGTCAACGGCCGGGGCTTGGCGGCTGCTCTTTCCCTTGGCGCCGAAGGGGCGTGGGTCGGCACGCGCTTTGTCGCCAGCATGGAGTCTGAGGCGCATCCGGATTACAAGAAGCGGCTGCTCCAGGCTACCGGTACGGACACCGTTGTTAGCAGGACACCCCGCGTCGAGTGGCCCCCTGACGCCGCGTATCGGCTCTTAAGAAATGCGCTGACCGATGGTGCGGCTCCGCCGTCCGAGTCGCTCGCAAGGATCCGTCGCGGAGACAAGTTCGTTGAACTGCCGGCGTTCACCAGCGCACCACCAACCGTTCATACCGAGGGACAGACAGAGCTCATGGCCAACTATGCCGGTCAGAGCGTTGGCCTGATTCGCGACATCCTTCCCGCGGCGGCAATCGTGGAGCAAATGGTCTCCGAAGCGGAGGGCGTCATTCGTCGTTCGCCTGCGCTGCTGACATGAACGCGGACACGCCAGGCCGCCCAATGCATCGCGAAGTGTCCACCCAAACGGATGAAGATCAGATCTGGATCGCCGCTGGGCCGAAAGCGGTCGCGCCCTAGAAGCCGGCCAGGCGACTTGCAAGGAGCGATCATGACGGTCAAGCGCATGGACAACGTCGGCATCGTGGTGGAAGACCTCGATGGCGCCATCGAGTTCTTCACCGAACTTGGTCTCGAGCTCGAGGGGCGTGCGCCAATTGAAGGAGGCTGGGCCGATCGCGTCACGGGATTGCGCGACATGCGCGTCGAGATTGCCATGATGCGTACGCCGGACGGCCACAGCCGGCTCGAGCTCTCCCGCTTCCTCGCGCCGCCTGCGGTCGCCGATCACCGCAGCGCCCCAGTGAACGCTCTGGGTTACCTACGCGTCATGTTCACCGTGGAGGACATTGACGATACGCTCGTCCGGCTCGGCAAACGCGGCGCGAAGCTCGTTGGCGAAGTGGTGCCGTATGAGAACATGTACCGGCTTTGCTACATCCGGGGTCCCGAAGGAATTCTCATCGGGCTCGCACAACAGCTCGGGCGGCAGACTTCCCGGGAGAATCCCCTGGGTCGTAAGGAGCCGTGACAGCGGACGGACTGAGGACTCTATGGGAAGCGCAACGGTACAAGGCAAACTCTGGGGGGCGCGAGCCCAGGACTGGGCGGCCTGCGTGGAGCAGGTATGCCTACCGCTTTTTGGAGCGGCGCTCGACGCTGCTCGCGTCACCTCTGGTACGCGCTTGCTCGATGCCGGCTGCGGCGCAGGACTGCTCGCACTGTTGGCCAACCTGCGGGGCGCCCAGGTAACCGCTCTGGACGCCTCGCCGGGGCTGCTCGCCGTAGCGCGGCAACGCTTGCCCGCGGCCGACGTGCGGGAAGGCGATCTGGAGGCGCTGCCCTTTGCCGATGCGAGCTTCGACGCGGTCACCGCTGTGAACAGCCTTTTCTACGCCCAAAACATGGGCGCTGCCATGAACGAGCTCGTCCGGGTCGTGCGGCCGGGTGGGCGGCTTGTCGTCACCGCTTGGGGACCGCCCGAGCGCTGCGAGTTCCTTTCCGCCGTGATGCCGGCGCTTGGGCCGCTGATGCCACCACCGCCGCCCGGCGCTCCACCGCCGCATCCGGGCGCTTTGGCCGAGCCCGGGGCGCTGGCGGGCGTCCTCAAGGCCGCGGGCCTCAACGTCGTGGAGGAAGGGGAGGTAGTCTGTCCCTTTGTTTTCCCCAGCGCTGAGCTCTCATGGCGCGGCAACGCCAGCGCAGGCGTTAACCAGGCGGCCATTTCTCACAGCGGAGAAGCCGCAGTTCGCGCCGTCTACGCGCAAGCTGATCGCAGCCACACGCGGCCCGACGGGAGCGTCCGCTACAACAATGTCTTCCTTTGGGTAATGGGCCAACGGCCGCAGTGACTCCAACGGTGGCGCACGCGTTCCGAGGCTCGCGTGTGGGAACCTCCGCGCGAGCTTCACGCTCATGCGTCGGACTGTCTGTCTGTGCGCTCATTGCCGGGTGCGCGAACACGACGGTCACGGTTCAGCCAGCGCCACAGGCACCAGTCTGCGCTGCTTCAGCGAGCGCCCTTGTAGTATGGGCACCTCATTGGCGTCCCGACCAGAAAGATGTGGCCGCCCGTGAAGAAGCTGCGGCCGCCGGCCTCAAGGACTTCCTGGCTCAGTCGGGTTGCTTCGCTCGCTCCGAGCTCCGACGAGTTCCAGACCTGACAGCACCAACGGTGCGGGCGCAGTTCGGCGGGATGCGCGACCCGCCGGCACAGGTGGTTGGCGTCGAGGTCCGCGAGCTTGGTCCAATCGTCAAACTACTGTCGTCCGCGGCGCTGATCGAAGGCGGGACGGAGGCCGTGCTTCGCATCATTGCGTACTCGCCTCAGTCAGGCGACGAGGTCCGCCAGTTCACCGTTCACTGGCACAACGGCGGTCCCGGTGTCGTCAAGGGCGTCGCCAGCCTTCCTGGCGATATGCAGGCCGCCTTGCGAGCGGGATTGCAGCCCGGCTCCGCAGCGGAATGACCCTAGTCCCTCGCTTCAACCCCAAGGAGCAGTGTTGATGGCCGCAGATCCGAAGTTTCCACTGCACCACCATGACTTCGCGCAGGTTTGGTACATCCTCGAAGGAACCTTCCAGATCGGTGGCCGGGAGTGCGGGCCGGGAACGATGATTTTTCACCCGGATCCACACTACGAAGACGAATTCCACACGAAGACGGGCGGTGAGATTCTCATCGTTCAGTATCCGGGACCCACCACGGGAGGTCGCCCGATCTACGACGATCGGTTCAACCTGCAGGAGCGGCGACCCGTATCGGCCGAGCGCATCGACCGGTAGCCTCGAGCGGCGGGCTTCGGTGCCATAGTCCGGCTGTACACTGCCGGAAAAATGAAGCTCGCGGACACCCGTTTCCTGCTCGCGCTGACCACCGCGGCGGCGCCCGTCGTCGGGCACCTGTCCGGCCTGTACTGGTACACCCTCGCCGTGTTCTTCCTCGCGATCCCTCTGGTCGATCTCCTGCTCGGGCGCAGCGTCGCGGCGTCGGGCCCGGCCGAGCTCGAGCGGCTCTCGAGGAGCGCATTCTTCCGCTTCGTGCTCCATGCCTGGGTGCCTCTCCAGCTCGCCTTGATCGTCTGGGGTTCGGCAGTGATATCGACGTTGAGCAACGTGGACGCCGTCCTTCTAACGCTCTCCATCGGCCTTGCCACCGGGAGCGCCGGCATCACCATCGCGCACGAGCTCGGCCACAAGCGCGCGGCGCTCGACCGGTTCCTCTCCCGCGTGCTGCTCGTCAGCGTCAGCTACCCGCACTTCACGGTGGAGCACAACCGCGGCCACCACGTGCGCGTCGCGACGCCGGAGGACCCGGCGAGCGCGCGCTACGGCGAAAGCTTCTGGCGTTTCCTGCCGCGGACGCTCGCGGGCTCTTTTAGGGATTCCTTGAAGATAGACTCCGGGGAAGTGATGGCGGGATGGATGGCCACGCTTCTCGTCGCCGCAGCGCTGGGCATGGCGTTCGGGCCGCTCGCGGTCGCGTTCTTCTTTGGCCAGAGCGCCATGGCGGTAACACTGCTCGAAGCCGTCAACTACATCGAGCACTATGGCCTCGAGCGCCGCAAGCTCCCCGACGGGCGCTACGAGCGCCAGGGTGCGCGCCACGCCTGGGACGCGTACGAGCGGCTGTCGAACTGCTTCCTCGTGCACCTGCAGCGCCACGCCGACCATCACCTCAACCCGATGCGGCCCTACGCGGCGCTGCAGCCGCAGCCGGAGAGCCCGAAGCTCCCGACCGGCTACGCCGGCATGGTGCCGATCGCGCTTATTCCGCCCCTATGGTTCGCCGTCATGAATCCGCGCGTGCCGCGCGGATAGCGGGGCTCGTGCTGGCGCTCGCTGCGCTCCTCGCGGCGCTGAACTGGGCGGTGCAGGCGGTGCGCAAGCCGAGCGAGGTGCTGTTCCCCTTCGACGGCTTCACCCGCAGCCCCAAGGAGACCTGGGAAGTGTACGGGCCGCTCTTCCGCCGGCACGCGACGCCGGCGATCCCGGCGGAGCTCCTCGCCGCGATCGCGCAGGCCGAGAGCGCCGGCAACCCGGTCGCGCGTACCTACTGGCGGTGGCGCTGGCGCTGGAACCCTATCGAGGTTTACAAGCCCGCGTCGAGTGCGGTCGGCATGTACCAGATCACGGACGCGCGCTTCGAGGACGCGAAGCGCTTCTGCATCCACCGCCACCGCAGCGTGGAGGCGGGCGACTGGTACGACCCGCGCACCTGCTGGTTCAACGCGTTCTATTTCCGCGTGGTGCCCGGCCACGCCATCGAGATGACGTCGGCCTTTCTGGACAGCACTGTAAGAAACGTAAAGGCAACCCCTGCAGAGAAGCGCCGCCTCGCGGCGGTGATCCACCTCTGCGGCGGGAGCGCGGGCGAGGCGTTCGCGCGCCGCGGCTTCCGCCCGGCGCCCGGGCAGCGCTGCGGCGATCACGATCTGGGCGCCTATCTCTCCCGGGTCGAAGGCCTCCGGCGTGAATTCGGCCGCCTCGCAGGTTCTTGAGCAGCTGCGCCTGGGCTACGCGCGCAACGAGCGCGTGGTCTCGGCCGGCTTCTTTGCCGCGGGCTTCGTCTTCGACATCCTCACCGTCGGGCGCATCGACTCGTGGCTCACCATCGCCCAGCAGGCGCTCTACCTCGCGCTGTGCGCCTTCATCCTCCTGCAGATGCTGCTCGAGGCGGGCGCGCCGCCGCGCGAGGGACGGTGGTGGCGCTGGCGCGGCCCGCTGCTGCATTTCCTGCTCGGCGCGCTGCTCAGCGTGTACGCCATCTTCTTCTTCAAGAGCTCGTCGCTGCTCGTCTCGTTCTCGTTCCTGGCGTTCCTCGTGGCGCTCCTCGTGGCGAACGAGTCGGAGCGCTTCAAGGCGCTAGGGCTGCCTTTCAAGTTCGCGCTGCTCTCGCTGTGCCTGCTGTGCTTCGCCGCGGCGGTCGTGCCGATCGCCGTCGGGTCCATGGGCCTGGGGGTCTTCCTGCTCTCCATGCTGACGGGCGCGGCGCCGCTCGCGGCCGCTGGCTGGCGCCTGCACGCGCGCGGCGGGCGAAGGGCGATCCTGGTGCCGCTCGGCGCGGTGCTGGCCATGTTCCTGGGCGCCTACCTGCTGCGCGTCGTGCCGCCGGTCCCGCTTTCCATTCCCTTCATCGGCATCTACCACCACGTCGAGCGCACGCCCGAGGGGTTCGTGCTTTCGCACGAGCGGCCCTGGTGGCGCTTCTGGCACCACGGCGACCAGCATTTCCGCGCACAGCCGGGCGACCGGGTGTACGTGTTCTTCCGCGTGTTCTCACCGGCCAAGTTCTCCGACCAGGTGCTGCTGCGCTGGCACCGCCGCACCGACGCGGGCTGGGCGCTGCAGGACAGCGTCCCGATCGGTATCGTCGGCGGGCGGGAGGAGGGCTTCCGCGGCTACGGATTCAAGGCGAACTACGAGCCGGGCCGCTGGAAGCTGCAGGTGGAGACGACCGACGGCCGCGAGATCGGCCGGATCTACTTCGAGCTGGAAACGCTGCCGCCCGGCGAGCGCACCTTCTCGCGCTCTCTTCAGTGAGGAATTTCTAGCCTAGAATCGCGACCATGCCGATCTACGAATACCACTGCCGCTCCTGCGGCCGCGACTTCGAGACCCTGGTGCGCGCCTCGGAGAAGCCAGCCTGCGTGCACTGCAGCGGCGCCGATCTCGAGAAAAAGCTTTCGGTGTTCGCCGCGCAGAGCACCCCGGCCGCCGGCGCCGCGCCGGCCGTCGGGCCTTGCGGCACCTGCGGCAACCCGAACGGCCCGGGCTCCTGCGCCATCAACTAGACTCGAGCAGCGGAAAGGCGCTGAAGATGTCCGGCTGGCTCGCCGCCGGAGCGGCTGCGAGGTGCGCGGGCGTTAACTCCGCGAAGGCCCTGACGCCGAGCAGGCCGAGCGTCGTGCGGATCTCTTCCTCGAGGAGCTCCAGCGTCCGAACCAGTGCCGGCGCGCCGCCGGCGGCGAGCCCGAGTCCCGCGAGCCGGCCGATGCCCACGAGACTCGCGCCGAGCGCGATTGCCTTCACCACGTCGGTGCCGCGCATGAACCCGCCGTCGACCCACACCTGCGCCTTGTCTTTCACGGCAGAAACAACTTCGGGGAGAACGGCGATCGACCCCAGGCCATGGTCGAGCTGGCGACCGCCGTGGTTGGAGACGTACACCACCTCGACGCCGTGCTCTACCGCGAGCAGCGCATCCTCGGCGGTGGCGATGCCCTTGATGACGAGCGGGATACCCGCGTGCTTTTCCTTGAACCGCTTGACGTGCTCCCACGAAAGCGCCGCCTGGAAGGGCGCGCCCTCCGCGGCACGCGAGCGCCAGGGCTTGACGAAGCGCCCGACGAGGTCGCGCTCGCGCCGGCTGTAGTGCGCGACGTCCACGGTGATGCAGAAGGCGCCGTAGCCGTTGTCCTTCGCGCGGCGCACCCAGTCGTCCACCCAGGCGTCGTCGCCGCGCACGTAGAGCTGGAAGCTGCGCAGCGTCTTCGCCGCCGCGGCGGTCTCCTCTAGCCCGGGCTGGCACACGGAGGAGAGCATCTGCGGCACGCCGAATTCCGCCGCCGCGCGCGCTGCGGTCGCCGCGCCGCCCTCGACGATCGACTCGAGGCCGCCGATCGGCGCAAGCATGATGGGCAGTCGAATTCTTTCTCCGAAATAGCTTCCTGACGTGTCGACGCGGCTCACGTCCCGCAGCACCCGCGGACGGAAGGCGATGGAGTCCAGCGCGTGGCGGTTGCGCCTGACCGTCGTCTCGGTCTCGGCGCCGCCGATGAGATACGCCCACGGCCCCGGGGAGAGGTTGCGCCGCGCGGCGGCGACGATCTCCTGCAGCGTGAGAAACTCCTCGACGTGCGGCGCGTTCACTTCGAGAGAAGCTTCATCGCGCGTTCCAGGCCCGCGAGCGTGGTCGGGAACATGCGGCCGTTCATGAGCTCCTTGATGATGCCGATCGACTGGCGGTAGTTCCAGATCTCCTCGGGCTCGGGGTTGAGCCATACGCACTTGGGGTAGACGTCGGTTACGCGCTGCACCCACACGGCGCCGGGCTCCTCGTTGAAGTACTCGACCGAGCCGCCGGGCTGCAGGATCTCGTAGGGGCTCATGGTGGCGTCGCCCACGAAGATGACCTTGTAATCGTGACCGTACTTGTGGAGCAGCTCCCAGGTGCGCGTGCGCTCGGAATGCCGCCGCCGGTTGTCCTTCCACACGAAGTCGTAGAGGCAGTTGTGGAAGTAGTAGAACTCCAGATGCTTGAATTCCGTCTTGGCGGCGCTGAAGAGCTCCTCGGCGAGCTTGATGTGCTCGTCCATCGTGCCGCCGATGTCCATCAGCATCAGCACCTTGATGGCGTTGCGCCGCTCCGGGCGCATGTGGATGTCCAGGTAGGTTTTCTTGGCGGTTTCGTCGATCGTCCTTGGCAGGTCGAACTCGTCGGGGGCGCCTTCGCGCGCAAATTTTCTTAGTCTCCTCAAGGCAACTTTGATGTTGCGCGTGCCCAGCTCCACCGAGTCGTCGAGGTTGCGGTACTCGCGCTGATCCCAGACCTTGACCGCGCTGCGGTTGCGGCCTTTGTCCTGGCCGATGCGGATGCCCTCCGGGTTGTAGCCGTAGGCGCCGAAGGGGGAGGTGCCACCGGTGCCGATCCACTTGCTGCCGCCCTGGTGGCGGCCTTTCTGCTCCTCGAGGCGCTGGCGCAGCGTCTCCATCAGCTTCTCCCAGCCCCCGAGCGCCTGGATCTGTTTCTTCTCCTCCTCGGAGAGCGTGAGCTCGACCTGCTTGAGCAGCCACTCGAGCGGAATCTCGGTCTCGATCCCCGGGATGGTCTCGACGCCGTGCCAGAACTCGCCGAAGGCGCGGTCGAACTTGTCGTAGTTCGCCTCGTCCTTCACCAGGGCGGCGCGCGACAGGTAGTAGAACTCGTCGATCGACGGCCCGATTACCTTCTTGTCCATCGCCTCGAGCAGCGTGAGGTACTCCTTGATGGAGACCGGCAGCTTGTGGGATTTGAGCTTCAGGAAAAAGTCGATCAGCACGGCCCAATGATACGCTTGCCCGGCATGCGCAATATCGGCCCGTATTGGCAAGGCTTGCTGGCCGCTTTGCTCGGCTGGGGGCTCGTACTTTCCTTCTCGCCCTACCGTAGCGACCTCTACATGAGCCTGTCAGGAAGCGTTTACGTCGACACCTATGAGGACGACGCGTTCTGGCCTGACGTGGCGCATCAGGTGAGCGGCCTGAGCAAGCAGATCCGCTCGGCCGACGTGTTGCTGCTAGGGAGCTCCAGGACCTTGTTCGGGCTGTCCGCGGCCCAGCTTGAATCGCAGCTCGGCGGCAGCGTGCGCGTCTTCAACCTGGGCGTCGGTGGCGGCGAGGGCATGCTCTCCGCCAACGCGCTCGTCGAGCGACTGGATCTGCGCGGCCGCACGCTGGTCGTCAACCTCGACAACGACATGCTCTGGAACGCGGCGCTGCAACGCTCGGGGCACGCGCTGCGCATGGACTGGTTCCAGGCCGCCACGCGCGTGTACTCGGTGCGCCTGCGCGCCGGCATGGATACCTGGCTCGACCGGCTGGGGCTGCCGCAGCTCTCTGTCGGACGCGAGGGGCTGCGCGTCGGTCCACGCGAGCAGCCGCGCACCTACCGCGACGCGCGCACCGGCGACGTCCTCGCGGCAAGAGCAAGGGGCGCGCCGCCCAGCGAAGCGAAGCCGCTCCTGCCGGCCCCGTCAGAGCAGGCGCTCGCGCCCGAGGCGCTCGACCGGCCGCACGTGCGCACGATTCTGGAGTCCTGGAAGGCCCGTGGAATGAGCTTTGTCTTCCTTACCGTGCCTTATGCGAATGGCGGCCACCCGAGCGACTACAACCCCGCGCTGCCCAAGGCAGCGGTCGAGCGCTACGGCGGCCGCGCGGTGGAGCTGGACTGGCGGCTCGTGCGTACCGAGGACGGCATTCACGTCGATCGCGCGAGCCGGGAGCGGCTGTCGCAGCAGCTCGCCCGTGCTCTTTAATCAGTACCTTTTCATCGCTTTCTTCGCCGCCGTGGCGGCGGGGAACTTCGCCTTGCGGCGCTTCCCGCTCGCGCAGAAGCTGCTGCTCATCGCCGCGAGTTTCGTCTTCTTCCTCTCCTGGGGCGGCGCGGACGTACTGCTTTTCGCTGCGATGCTCGCCGCCAACTACCCGATTGCCTGCGCCATCCACGCCGCCGCCGGTCGCCGCCGAGCGACGCTCGCCGCCGTGGCCGTCGCAGGCAATCTGGCCGTGCTCGCCTATTTCAAATACTCCAATTTCTTCATCGGCGCTGTCGTCGGGGCCCTGCTGCCGCCTGCGGCGGTCTGGGCGCCGCTCGGCCTGTCTTTTTACGTCTTCCATCTGCTCAGTTACCACGTCGACGTGCACCGCCGCTTGTGCGCGCCGGGAGCCTTCATCGACTACGTCGCGTACCTCAGCTTCTTCCCGCACCTCATTGCCGGCCCGATCGTGCGCTGCGCCCAGCTCATGCCGCAGTTCGCGGCCCCGCCGTCGGCGGGGCGGTTTGACTGGGCGGCGGGCGTGCAGCTTTTCGCCATCGGCTTCTTCCTGAAGTGCGCCGCGGACCTCATCGGCGCCGCCACAGACGCGGATTGGACGAGCCAAGGGGTTGTGCGGCTTTCGTCGGCCGACGCCTGGGCAACCGCGGTCCTCTTCTCGTGCCGCATCTTCGGGGACTTCGCCGGGTATTCCTATATGGCGCTCGGCATGGCGCGGATGCTGGGCTACGCGCTGCCGGTGAACTTCAACGCGCCCTATCTGGCGGCGAGCTTCCGCGAGTTCTGGCAGCGCTGGCACATCACGCTCAGCAGGTTTCTGCGCGACTACTTGTACGTCCTGGCGCTCGGGGGCAACCGCAGCGGCTGGCTGCGCACGCAGCTCAACACGCTCCTCACCATGCTGCTCGGGGGACTCTGGCACGGGGCGAACTGGACCTTTGTCGCCTGGGGCGGCCTGCATGGCCTCGCGCTGGTGGTCGAGCGCTGGCTCGGCTTCGACCGCCCGGCGGCGCGATCGTGGATCCTCCGGGCCGCCTGGTTCGTCGTGGTGCAGCTCACGGTGGTGCTCGCCTGGGTGCTCTTTCGCTCGCCCGACCTGCAGACGGCGTCGGTCATGCTGCACAAGATGGTGCTCTTCGCTGATTGGCGCCCGCTCGATGCGCTGCACCGGGACGCGCTCGTGCTCGTCCTGCCGGTGGCCGGGTACCACCTGGCGCGCCTTGCAGGGGAGCGCGGCCTGCGCCTGCACCCCAACGCCGCGGGTGCGCTATCCGCCTGCCTGTTGGCGTTCGGCCTCGTGCTGCTGACCCGTCCGACGACGTTCCTGTACTTCGAGTTCTAGGGCGAAGCGCTGTTCATCACGGCGAACGTCCTAGTGGCGGGACCGGGGATCCTTCCTGCCGCCGTCGTTGGAGTCGGGCGTCGAGCGCTTGGGATTGCGGGTAGCCGTGGCTTCGAGGAGAAGCCCAACGACCTGCGTGAAGATGGGGAGGGTTACCTCTTCCTCGCCGGCGAGCATGCGCTCCAGCCGGTCGGTGGAGACATTCAGCGCATCCCCGAGCGCGTCCAGCCCGTTGCAGAGCTGGACGGCGCGCCGAAGCGCCATCATCGGCACCTCGGAGTTCTTCAGGGAAGCCGCCTTAGAGCGGCTTGATGTTGGAGGCCGCCGGGCCCTTGGCGCCCTGCGTCACGTCGAACGAGACCTTCTGTGCTTCCTTGAGGGACTTGTAGCCGCTGCCCTGGATGCTGCTGTGGTGGGCGAAGAGGTCCTTGCCGCCGTCATCCGGGGTGATGAAGCCGAAGCCCTTCGCATCGTTGAACCATTTCACGGTACCTGTAGGCATTGCTGTTCCAATCCTTGCGTCAGTTGCGGGACGAATCCGGGTCCCGCTCGCGGGCACGACGATCAAGGGGAGGGAACGGACTGCGGTTCGGGCTCACTACTTGAGATCCTGCGCGCGCACTGTAACACAATGGCGGCGATGGGCGAGGCGCTGCGCATCCTCAACGAGGTATTCGGCTACCCCGCGTTCCGCGGGCAGCAGGCGGAGGTGATCGGGCACGTCGCCGGCGGCGGCGACGCACTCGTGCTGATGCCCACCGGCAGCGGCAAGTCGCTCTGCTACCAGGTCCCGGCGCTCCTGCGCGAGGGCATGGCGGTCGTGGTGTCTCCGCTCATCGCGCTCATGCAGGACCAGGTCGCGGCGCTGGCGGAAATCGGCGTGCGCGCGGCGTTCCTCAACTCGACGCTGAGCGGCGCCGGGGCCGCGGAGGTCGAGGCGCGGGCGCGCCGCGGCGAGCTCGACCTCCTCTATGTCGCGCCCGAGCGCCTCATGATGGCGTCTTGCCTGGCGCTTCTCGCGCGATGCCGCCTCGCGCTCATCGCGATCGACGAGGCGCACTGCGTATCCCAATGGGGGCACGATTTCCGCCCGGAGTACCTGCAGCTCGCGGTGCTGCGCGAGCGCTTCGCGGGCGTGCCTCGCATTGCGCTCACGGCCACGGCCGACGCCCAAACGCGCTCCGAGATCCTCGAGCGGCTCGAGCTCTCCGCCGCGCGCGTGTTCGTCTCGAGCTTCGACCGGCCGAACATCCGCTACCGCATCGTGGAGAAGGACGATGCCCGCCGCCAGGTGCTCGACTTCATCCGTGCGGAGCACGCCGGGGACGCGGGCATCGTCTACTGCCTGTCGCGGCGGAAGGTTGATGAGGTTGCTGAATTTCTTTCTTCCCGGGGAATGACAGCCTTGCCGTACCACGCCGGGATGGACGCCGAGGCGCGCCGTCGCCACCAGGAGCGCTTCCAGCGCAAGGAGGCCGTGGTGATGGTCGCCACCATCGCCTTTGGCATGGGCATCGACAAGCCCGACGTGCGCTTCGTCGCGCACCTCGATCTGCCGAAGAGCGTCGAGGGCTACTACCAGGAGACGGGGCGAGCGGGCCGCGACGGGCTGCCGGCCGACGCGTGGATGGCCTACGGGCTGCAGGACGTCGTGCAGCTGCGTCGCATGATCGATGAGTCGCAGGCGGGGGAGGCGCAAAAGCGGATACAGGCGGCGAAGCTCGACGCGATGCTCGGGCTATGCGAGACGGCGCAGTGCCGCCGCATGCGGCTGCTCGGCTACTTCGGCGAAGCCTCCGGGGCCTGCGGCAACTGCGACACCTGCCTCGACCCGCCCGTCACCTTCGACGGCACCGAGGCGGCGCAGCAACTCCTCTCCTGCGTGGTCCGCACCGGCCAGCGCTTCGGCGCGATGCACGTCATCGACGTGCTGCGCGGCGAGGCGACCGCGAAGGTGACCGACCGCGGCCACGAGCGGCTCTCCACCTTCGGCATCGGCGCCTCGCGCAGCGCCCGCGAATGGCGCGCCATCGCGCGCCAGTGCATCGCGCTCGGCCTGCTGCAGGTCGATCACCAGGCTTACGGCGCGCTCAGGCTGACGGGCGAGAGCCGCGCGGTGCTCAAGGGCGAGCGCCGCGTGTCGCTGCGGGCGTGGAAGGAAGGAAGGAGGATTGCCAGGCCCCGCGTTGCCAAAGAGGAAATTTCCTCGGAACACCTGGCGCTGTTCGAGAGGCTGCGCGCCTGGCGCGCCGAGACCGCGCGCAGCCGTGGCGTGCCTGCCTACGTCGTCTTCCACGACGCGACCCTCGCCGACATCGCCAGAGCGAAGCCCGCCTCGCGAGAGGCGCTGCGCCGCATCAGCGGCGTAGGGGCGCGCAAGCTGGAGGCCTACGGCGCCGAGCTCCTCGAGCTGGTGTCAGCCGGTTGATGGGCCGAACCTCAGCCGTGATACCCTCGATCATCTTCGCAAGCGCGGCCGTATTTCCTTGAAATTCCTACTGGTATCGCTGGCCTGCCTCGCGGCGGCGCCGGCGGCCGGCGCGCCATCGCACGCCATCGCGATGCACGGCGAGCCGAAGTACCCGCCGGGCTTCCGCCACTTCGCCTACGTGAACCCCGACGCCCCCAAGGGCGGCGAGCTGCGCCTCGCCGCCGAAGGCACCTTCGACAGCTTCAATCCCTTCATACCGAAGGGAACGGCGGCGGCGGGCTCGAACGCGATGTTCGAGTCGCTGCTCACCTCGAGCGCCGACGAGCCCTTCACCGAGTACGGGCTGCTCGCCGAGACGATCGAGACGCCGAAGGACCGCTCCTGGGCGCTCTTCACCCTGCGGCGCGAGGCGCGCTGGCACGACGGCAGCCCGGTGACGCCGGAGGACGTGATCTTCTCGCTCGAGACGCTGCGCAAGCACGGGCGGCCCTTCTTTCGCTTCTACTACCAGGCCATCACCCGCGTGGAGAAGGTCGGGGAGCGGCAGGTGCGCTTCACGTTCGGCGCCGGCGACAACCGCGAGATGCCGCTCATTGCCGGGCAGCTGCCGATCCTGCCCCGGCATTACTGGGAAGGGAAGGATTTCAGCCGGACCACGCTCGAGCCACCGCCCGGCAGCGGGCCCTATCGCGTCAGCCGCTTCGAGACCGGGCGCTTCGTCGAGCTCGAGCGCGTACGCGAGTATTGGGGCTGGGGGCTCGCGGTGAACCGCGGCATGCACAATTTCGATCGCATCCGCTACGACTACTTCCGCGACGACACGGTGATCCGCGAGGCGCTGAAGGCGGGCAGCATCGACCTGCGTGCCGAGAACCAGGCGAAAGCCTGGGCGCTCGACTACGACACGCCGGCCGTGCGGGAGGGCCGGCTCATCAAGCGCGCCTTCGATCACGACCGGCCGAGCGGCATGCAAGGCTTTGCGATGAACACCCGCCGCGCGCTGTTCCAGGACCCGCGCGTGCGCCAGGCGCTCGCCTTCGCCTTCGACTTCGAGTGGAGCAACCGCAACCTTTTCTTCGGCCAGTACGCACGCAGCGAGAGCTTCTTCGCCAACTCGGAGCTGGCGGCGAAAGGGCTCCCGGACCCCGAGGAGCGCAAGCTCCTCGATCCCTGGCGCGGGCGGATCCCCGAGGAGGTGTTCTCCGAGGAGTACCGCGCGCCCCGTACCGACGGCAGCGGCTGGCCGCGCGAGAACCTGCGGCGCGCCTTCGCGCTGCTGGAGGAGTCCGGATGGGTGGTGCGCGACATGCGCCTGGTGAGCGAGAAGACCGGCGAGCCGTTCGGCTTCGAGATCCTGCTCGTCGGCTCGGGCTTCGAGCGCATCGTGCTGCCCTACGTGCGCAACCTGAGGCGCCTCGGGATCGAGGCGCGCGTGCGCGTGGTCGACAGCTCCCAGTACATCAACCGCCTGCGCGCGTTCGACTTCGACATGATCGTGTCGGTGTGGGGGCAGAGCACGTCGCCGGGCAACGAGCAGCGCGACTTCTGGGGCTCGGCGGCGGCCGCGGCCCCCGGCAGCCGCAACTACACCGGCATCGCGAGCCCCGCGGTCGACGCGCTCATCGACGCCATCATCGCCGCGCCCGACCGCGAGAGCCTGGTCACGCGTACGCGGGCGCTCGACCGCGTGCTGCTCTGGAGCCATATCGTGGTGCCCAACTGGCACTCGCCGGTCGACCGCATGATCTTCTGGGACAAGTTCGGATTCCCGGAGACGATTCCACTGCAAGGGACCTCCACCGACTACTGGTGGGCGAAGAAGTAAGTCGCGATGGCCGCCTACATCATCCGCCGCCTGTTGCTCATCATCCCGACGCTCTTCGGGATCATGGTCATCAACTTCGTCGTCATCCAGGCCGCGCCGGGCGGCCCGGTGGAGCAGGTGATCGCCGAGCTCGAGCAGGTGGGCGGCACGGCCGCGCAGCGCGTGACGCGCGCGGGCGGCGACTTCGCCGGCGCCGCGCAGGCGCCGGCGGCGGGGGACAAGACGGCCTACCGCGGCGCCCAGGGGCTCGATCCCGAGTTCATCCGCGAGCTCGAGCGGCGCTTCGGTTTCGACAGGCCGGCGCACGAGCGCTTCCTCCTCATGATGAAGAGCTACGTCACCTTCGACTTCGGCAACTCCTTCTTCCGCGACCGCTCCGTGGTGGAGCTGGTCGTGGAGAAGATGCCGGTGTCGATCTCGCTCGGACTGTGGACCACGCTGCTCGTGTACCTGATCTCGATTCCCCTGGGCATCGCCAAGGCGGTGCGCGACGGCAGCCGGTTCGACGTCGCCACCTCGGGCGCGATCGTCGTGGGCTACGCCATCCCGAGCTTCATCTTCGCGGTGCTGCTCCTCGTGCTCTTCGCCGGCGGCAGCTACTTCAACTGGTTCCCCCTGCGCGGGCTCACCTCGGACAACTGGGCCGAGCTCAGCCTGGCGGGCAAGGTGCTCGACTACCTCTGGCACATCACGCTGCCGGTGCTCGCCATGGTGATCGGCGGCTTCGCCACGCTCACCATGCTCACCAAGAACTCGTTCCTCGACCAGATCTCGCAGCAGTACGTGACCACCGCGCGCGCCAAGGGCCTCGCCGAGAAGCGCGTGCTCTACGGCCACGTGTTCCGCAACGCCATGCTGATCGTCATCGCGGGCTTTCCCTCAGCGTTCGTCGGCATCCTCTTCACCGGCTCGGTGCTGATCGAGGTGATCTTCTCGCTCGACGGCCTCGGGCTGCTCGGCTTCGAGGCGGCGATCAACCGCGACTACCCGGTGATGTTCGGCACGCTTTTCTTCTTCTCGCTGCTCGGCCTGCTCATGAACCTGGTGGGCGACCTCATGTACACCGTGGTAGACCCGCGCATCGACTTCGAGGCAAGGAAGGCGTGAGGGTGAGGTGACGCCGCTCACCCGACGCCGCCTCGCCGCCTTTCGCGCCAACCGCAGGGGCTTCTGGTCGCTGTGGGTCTTCCTGGCGCTCTTCATCTCGAGCCTGGGGGCGGAGCTGATCGCCAACGAGAAGCCCGCGCTCGTCTACTACGACGGCGAGTTCTATTCGCCGATGCTCACTGCCTACCCGGAGACGACCTTCGGCGGCGAGTTCAAGACCGAGGCCGACTACCGCGACCCGTACGTGAGGAAGCTCATCCGCGACAAGGGCTGGATGATCGCGCCGCTCATTCCCTACCACCATCGCACCGTCGCCTGGGACCTGCCACAGCCCGCACCGTCGCCTCCGTCGAGCCAGCACTGGCTGGGCACCGACGACCAGGCGCGCGACGTGATGGCACGGCTCATCTACGGCTTCCGCATCTCGGTGCTCTTTGGCCTCACGCTGACCCTGGTGAGCACGGTGATCGGGGTGATCGCGGGCGCGGTGCAGGGCTATCTCGGCGGCTGGGTGGACCTCCTTTTCCAGCGCTTCATGGAGATCTGGTCGGGGCTGCCGGTGCTCTATCTCCTCATCATCCTGGCGAGCGTGGTCGAGCCCAATTTCTGGTGGCTGCTCGGCATCATGCTGCTCTTTTCGTGGATGGCGCTGGTCGGCGTAGTGCGCGCCGAGTTCCTGCGAGCGCGCAACTTCGACTACGTGCGCGCCGCGCGCGCGCTCGGCGCCTCGGAGCCCGCGGTGATGTTCCGCCACGTGCTGCCAAATGCGATGGTGGCCACGCTGACCTTCCTTCCCTTCATCCTCTCCGGCTCGATCGCCACGCTCACCGCGCTCGACTTCATCGGCTTCGGCCTGCCGCCGGGCTCGGCGTCGCTCGGCGAGCTTCTCGCGCAGGGCAAGGCCAACCTCCAGGCGCCCTGGCTCGCGCTCACCGGCTTCTTCGCGCTCGCGATCATGCTCTCGCTGCTCGTCTTCGTCGGCGAGGCGGTGCGCGACGCCTTCGATCCGAGGAAGAGCACCTTATGAGCGAGCTCCTCCAGGTCGAGAACCTGCACGTCGAGTTTGCGAACGTGCACGCCGTGCGCGGCATCTCCTTCGACGTCAAGGAAGGCGAGACCGTCGCGCTGGTGGGCGAGTCGGGCTCCGGGAAGTCCGTGACCGCGCTCTCGATTCTCCAGCTCCTGCCTTACCCGCGCGCGCGCCACTCGGCGGGCAGCATCCGGTTCCGCGGCACGGAGCTCGTCGGCGCCGGGCCCGCGGTGCTGCAGGGCATCCGCGGCGACCGCATCGCGATGATCTTCCAGGAGCCGATGACCTCGCTCAACCCGCTGCACACCATCGCGAAGCAGATCGGCGAGACGCTGCGGCTGCACAAGGGCATGGGCGGCGAGAAGGCGCGCGCGCGCACGCTCGAGCTGCTGCGGCTGGTCGGCCTGCCCGACGCCGCGCAGCGCCTCGACGCCTATCCCCACCAGCTCTCCGGCGGCCAGCGCCAGCGCGTGATGATCGCGATGGCGCTCGCCAACGAGCCCGATCTCCTCATCGCCGATGAGCCGACCACGGCGCTCGACGTCACCATCCAGGCGCAGATCCTCGCGCTGCTCAAAGACCTGCAGCGAGAGTTCCGCATGGCGCTGCTGCTCATCACGCACGACCTCTCCATCGTGCGCAAGATGGCCGACCGCATCTGCGTCATGACCGAGGGCGAGATCGTGGAGAAGGCCGCCGCGCGCGACATCTTCGAGCGGCCGCAGCATGCCTATACGAAGAGGCTTCTGAACGCCCAGCCGCGCCCGCGTTCCATTCAAGGCAGAGATAGCGGCGCGGAAGTTTCCCGGGTCGAGAACCTCAAGGTCTGGTTCCCCGTAAAGGCCGGTGTTCTCCGGCGCACGCAACGTCATATCAAGGCGGTGGACGGCGTTTCGATCCGCGTGCACGCGGGCCGCACGGTCGGCGTGGTGGGCGAGTCGGGCTCCGGGAAGACGACGCTCGGGCTCGCGCTGCTCCGCCTGCAGTCGAGCGAGGGCGGCGTCACCTTCGACGGCCGCTCGATCCAGGGCCTTTCATGGCGCGCGCTGCGGCCGCTGCGCCGGGAGATGCAGGTAGTGTTCCAGGATCCCTACGGCAGCCTGTCGCCGCGCATGTCGGTGGCGCAGATCGTGGAGGAGGGGCTGCAAGTGCACGGCCTGGGCGGCTCGCCTGCCGAGCGCAGGAAGCTCATCGAGGAAGCGCTGACCGAGGTCGGAATCGATCCGGCGAGCGCCGAGCGCTATCCGCACGAGTTTTCGGGCGGCCAGCGTCAGAGGATCGCCATCGCGCGCGCCATGGTGCTCAAGCCCCGCCTCGTGGTGCTCGACGAGCCGACCAGCGCGCTCGACATGTCGGTGCAGGCGCAGATCGTCGATCTCCTTCGGGACCTGCAGGCCCGGCACGATCTCGCCTACGTCTTCATCAGCCACGACCTCAAGGTGGTGCGCGCCATGGCCGACGACCTCATCGTGATGCGCGAGGGCATGGTCGTGGAGCAGGGGCCGGCGGCACAGCTCTTCGAGCGGCCGCAGCATCCCTATACCAAGGCCTTGCTCGCCGCGGCCATGGACCTCGAAGTGCTGGTAGCGTAACTTCCGATGTGGCCAACATGCATGCATCGGAGCGTCCCAAGTCAAGTTCCAACCCAAAGGAGAACACGATGCTTTTCCGTTTCTTGTCTGCCGCTCTATTCGCCCTTCTCATTCCCGCGAGCGCCGCATCCGCCGACGAGTACCAGGACACGATCAAGGTGTTCAAGGAGGCCGGAGAAAGCGCCAGCTTCTTCAAGACGAGCTACGGCTATGCCGTGTTCCCGACGATCGGCAAGGCGGGCTTGGGCATCGGCGCCGCGCACGGCAAGGGGCGCGTTTACGAGAAGGGCAAGTACATCGGCGACACCTCGATGACCCAGGGAACGATCGGATTCCAGGCCGGCGCGCAGGCCTTCAGCCAGATCATCTTTTTCCAGGATGCCCGCGCGCTGAAGGAGTTCACCGGCGGCAACTTCGAGTTCAGCGCCGAGGCTCAGGCGGTCGCCATCACCGCGGCAGCCGGAGCGCAGGCGAGCACCACGGGCTCCTCGGCCGGCGTGAGCGGCGGCCAGCACGACGCGACCACTGTGGGCAAGTACCAAAAGGGCATGGCGACCTTCACCGTTGCCAAGGGCGGGCTCATGTACCAGGCGACGATCGGCGGGCAGAAGTTCAGCTACACGCCGGTGAAGTAGTAAGGCTCAGCGCTTCTTCAGGCTCCTGACCGCCCGCTCGGTGAGGCGGGTATGCGCCTGCCACTGGCTCCTGCTATAGCTGCCGTTGATCCCGGCCGCCGCCAGCGCCATCGCCACGCTGAGCGTCTCGTGGCTCATGCCCTCCACGTCGCGCATCGAGAAGACCTCGTCACGGCCGCCGAGCGCCCGCATCAGGCGCAGCAGGAGCTGCGCGTTCCTGCGCGGCCAGTCGGAGATGACGATCGCCTTCGCCTTGGGCAACGGATCCGGGATGCGCCGGGGCCTGCCCAGGTCCACGCGCAGCGAGAGCAGTGCGATGAATCTCGTGGCGGAAAGGCGGTCCATGAAGGATCAGAAAAACCCGGAAGCGCCAGCCTAACCCGCCGATCCCGCCCGAGCAGCGCTCGTCGCCGGCCTATCCCGTCAAGCGCCCCGGCAGCGCCGGCCGCAAGAGCGCCCCGCGCGCCCGGCCTCGCAAGACGCTCACCGGCTGAGGCGCGCGGCGCACCAGCATGGTGCGCCATCTTTTAGGCCGCGAGCTTCGCGGCGCTGGCGTCGATGCGCTGCACGAGGCGCCTGCCCCAGGCGCTCTGGGGCTTGTGCACGAGGCGCTCGTTGGCGTAGTGGCGCGCGAGGCTGACCATCCCGGCGCGCGTGGCCGCGTCGATGAGCGTCAGCGTAAGCAGGTCGCGCTGGGCATGGCTGCCGCCCGAGGCCGACGCGCCGTCGCGCGCGGCGGCGAGCAGGCCTGCGGCGTCGCCGTAGCGATCCTCGCCGTAGGCGATTGCCGCCTCGAGCACCGGCCGGCCGACGGCGCGCGTCATCTCGACGTTGTCGAGCTCGGCGCGCTCGAGGCCCTCGCGCAGCCTGGCGAGCAGGTCGCGCCGGCCCGCGGCCGCGCAGGCGAGCGCCATGTGGTAGTCGTTGAAGGCGTAGAAGCCGCGCTCGTCCTCGAGGGTCGTGCTCCAGCTCTCGGCGACGGCGGCGAAGCGGGACGCCACGTCCACGCCCTCGAGCTTCAGGCGCCAGAGCAGCGCGGTGGCGTCGAGGCGCACGAGCGCGAGCTCGAGCGGCCCGCCGAAGCGCTGGTCGTAGATCGCGAGCGCCTTCGCGAGCTCGCCGCGGTCCATGTGGAAGAGCGCCGTGTGCCAGGCGTTGTGGAAGGCGAAGCCGTTGTCCTCGCCCGCCCATACGTCCCTCGTCTGCTCGTACCAGGCGAGGCCCTCGCCGATGCGGCCCTGCATCTCCATGACGTGCGCCACCGCGTGCACCGCCCAGCAGTCGTCGCCGCCCAGCTCTACCGCCTTGCGGCCCGCGAGCTCGGCTTCCGGGTACTGGTTGCACTCCTCGTAGCCGAAGGCGTGCATGCCGAGGACGAACGCGTAGCCGGGGAGCGCGGGGCTCCAGGCGGGCAGGACGCGCGAGACGCGGTTCCTGAGGTTCAGCGCGTCGCCGCGCAGGAAGTCGAGGATGTGCGCGGTCTGCAGCGCCGCGAGGTCGCGCGGGTGCTCGATCAGCACCTGCTCGAGGGCGCGCAGGCCTTCGCGCCACTCGCCCAGCGCGATGCGCCGCGCGGCGGCCGCGAGCGCCTGCTCGCGCGCCGTGGCGTGCTGCAGCGCGTCGCGGCCTTGCTCGAGGGTCGAGAGCGCGTCGCGCATGAAGCGGCGCTCGAACAGCGTGGTCAGGATCAGCGCCTTCGCCGCGTAGGCGGCGGCGAAGCCCGCATCGAGGGCGATCGCCTCGTCGACGAGGGCGATGGGGTCGCCGCGGTAGGCGCGGAAGGCGTACAGCGCGCGCTCGTAGGCTTCGAGCGCCTTGGGGTCTGTGCAGGTTACGGCGCAGCCGCGTGCATCGTGGAGCATTTCGGCCCTCCTTGAGAACGAGGGCCCATCCTAGCGGGCCGGAGCGGCCGCATGGTTTCTTTTGGTGGTGATCGTGTAATCGGCGCGTTTCAGCCGGCAGCCCATATCAGCCTCACCAGCCAGAGCGAGAGGAAGGGGAAGGCTAGCACCAGCGCGACGCGCACCACGTCGGCGACGAGGAAGGCGGCGACGCCCT
Organism: Burkholderiales bacterium; assembly: GCA_035649175.1. Classification (GTDB taxonomy): domain Bacteria; phylum Pseudomonadota; class Gammaproteobacteria; order Burkholderiales; family SG8-39; genus SCGC-AG-212-J23. Next base: position 22,332 of record DASRKB010000145.1, read on the forward strand.
TGTAGGTCTCGAGCATCGGCACGTCGGGCGCGAGGCTGTTCACCACGTAGACGTTCAGGCCCACCGGCGGCGCGATGAGCCCGATCTCGACCACCGAGAGGACGAGGATGCCGAACCAGATCGACTTCTCGGTGGTGCCCAGCCCGTAGATGTCGAGCTCGATCACCAGCGGGAAGATGATCGGGATGGTGAGCACGATCATCGCGAGCTCGTCCATCACCGAGGAGAGCAGGATGTAGAGCAGCATGATGCTCGCGATCACCGCCACCGGGTGCAGCTCGAGCGCGCCGACCGCGTCGGCGATGCGCATCGGCATCTGCGAAAGCGCGAGCGCGCTGTTCAGCATGTCGGCGCCGAGGAAGATCATGAACACGAAGCCCGCGGTCTCGGCGGTGGAAAGGAAGGAGCGCTTGAACGCCTCGAGCCCCATCTCGCCTTTGAGGAGCGCGCTCAGGAAGGTGCTCGCTGCGCCGACCGCAGCGCCTTCGGTAGGCGTGAAGAGCCCGCCGTAGATGCCGCCGAAGACGACGAGGAAGATGGCGCCGATCGGCCACACTTCTTTCGCAGCGCGGAGCAGCTCCGCCGCGCTGTGGCGCGGTTGCGCGGGGCCGTGCGAGGGGTACAGGCGCACATAAATGGCGATCGCGCCGAGGTACAGCGCCGCGCCCAGGATGCCCGGCAGCATCGCGGCGGCGAAGAGCTTGGCGATGTTTTGCTCGGCGAGGATGGCATAGACGATGAGCACCACCGAGGGCGGAATCAGGATGCCCAGCGTGCCGCCCGCGGCCATCGAGGCGGTAGCGAGGCGGCCGGAGTAGCCGTGCCGGCGCATCTCGGGCAGCGCCACCTGGGTCACCGTGGCGCAGGTGGCGACCGAGGAGCCGCACACCGTGCCGAACGCCGCGCACGCGAGCACCGAGGCCATCGCCACGCCGCCGCGCACGTGGCCGATGAGAGCGTTGGCGAAGGCGAAGAGGGAGCGCGAAAGCCCGCCCTGCGTCGCGAAGGCGCCCATGAGAAGGAATAGCGGAATGACGGAGAGGTCGTAGTTCGAGAGCCTCGCGTAGGCGATGCCCTTGAGCAGGTTCAGGAACGGCGCCTCCCCCGCGATGCTGAGATAGCCGAGCGCGCCGGGGATGAACATCGAGATGGCGATCGGCACGCGCAGCGCCATCAGCGCCAGCATGCCCGCGAACATCGCGATGCCGAGGGCGAGGCCGGTCATTCGAAAATGGGTCAGACCCCTTTTCTGTCGATGAACGATTCCCAGGCGGTATACAGCGCCACGAGCGCGGTGAGCGCGAGCGAGGGAACGATCGCCGCGTAGCCGATCCACTGCGGAATGCGGCTGATCATGGCGCGCTCGCCCGAGGCGTAGATGGCCTCGGCCCCGAGCCCCGCGCGCCAGGCGACGAGCGCCATGACGGCGGCGAGCAGCAGGGCGCCGATCGCGTCCAGCACCGACCGGGCGCGCGGCGGCAGCCCGGTGGTGAAGAAGTCGACGATGATGTTGGCGCGGCGCAGCTGGCACCAGGGCAGGAAGGCCGCGATGCTCGCCGCGCAGGCGAGCTGCACCAGCTCGAAATCGCCCGGGACCGGGCTCTTGAAGATGGTCCGGCCCACGATGCTCGACACCGACATGACGAGCATCGCCACCAGGACCGCGCCGCCGGCGAAGGCGAACGCCTTCGCCGCCAGCTCGATGGCCCCGCGCAAGGCGGCTACTTGCTGTACTTCGCCACCATTTTCTGGGCGTCGGCGTAGGCCGCTCTTGCGTCGAAGCCGGAACCGGAGAGCTCCGCCAGGAACTTATCGATCTCGGGCTGCACCGCCTTGCGGATCTTCTCCACCTCGCCCGCCGGGATCTGCATGAACTTGTTCCCGGCCTTCTGCGCCATCGCCTGCCCCGGCTTCTCGACCTCTTCCCAGGTCTCGCCCGCCCACTTGGCGATGTGGCGGCCCGAGTTGTCGTCGATCGCCTTCTTCAGGTCCGGCGCGAGCGAGTCGTAGCGCTTCTTGTTCATCAGCACGGCGAACACCGAGGTGCCGACGCGCGGCTGCGGGCCCGAGAGCGTGACGTGATTGTGGACGAGCTCGTGGATCTTGTAGGCCGGCATGATCTCGTAGGGCAGCAGGACCCCGTCGATCACGCCCTTGTTCAGCATGGTCTGGATCTCGGTGACCGGCGAGCCGACCGGCGTCGCGCCCACGCCGCGCAGGAACACGCCGCCGCCGCGGTTGGCGGTCCGGATCTTCAGCCCCCTGAAGTCCGCGAGCGACATGATCGGCTTGCTGGCGCTGATCACCGCCCCGTCGTGCGTGTAGAGCAGGATCACCTTGTAGGCCGAGTACTCCTCCTTCAGATACTTGTCCGAGTAGTCCTGCAGCGCCTGCGCGGTGGCCGAAGCATGCGTGTGCAGGAACGGCACCTCGAACACCTCGGTGCGCTTGAAGCGGTCGGCCGTGTAGCCCGGCAGCGTGAAAGTGAGATCCACGACGCCGTCGCGCACCTGGTCGACGAGCTGCGGCGGCGTGCCGCCGAGCGACATGGTCGGAAAGAGCTCGATCTTGATCTTGCCGCCGGAAGCCTTCTCCACCTTCTCCGCCCAGGGCATCATGAACCGCGAGCTGGGCGGCGCCTTGGGCGGCACGAAATGGTGCATCTTCAGCGTTTCCTGCGCCGCCGCGGGCAGCGCGAACGCGAGCGAGACGACTGCAAGCAGTTTCTTCATAGGGATTGCTCCTCCTCTTCGGAACCCGAACAGTCTATCACTAGCCAAAACAGGCGCGTACGATGCCCCCGTCGGCGCGCAGCGCCGCACCGTTGGTGGCGGCGGAGAGCGGGCTGCAGAGGTAGGCGACCAAGGGCGCGACCTCCTCAGGCTGCGCGTAGCGCTTGAGCAGCGAGCTCGGGCGCACCTTCTCGAAGAACTCTTTCTCCACCTCCGCGAAGGGGCGCCCGGGTGCGCGCTTCGCGATCGCCGCCTTGTTGCCATCGGTCAGCGTAGGGCCCGGCATGACGGTGTTGACGGTCACCTGCGTTCCGACGCAGGTCTCGGCCAGGCCCCGCGAGATCGCGAGCTGGGCGGTCTTCGTCATGCCATAGTGGATCATGTTGTCCGGGATCTGGATCGCGCTCTCGCTCGAGATGAAGACGACGCGCCCCCAGCCGCGCTTCTTCATGCCCGGCAGGTACGCGCGCGAGAGGCGCACGCCGCTCATCACGTTGACGTCGAAGAAGCGCTGCCACTCCTCGTCGGCGATCTCCTCGAAGCTCTTCCGCTCGAAGATGCCGAGGTTGTTGACAAGGATGTCCACGTCCGGGAAACGCTGCGCGATGGCCTTGCAGCCCGCGGCGGTCGCGAGGTCTGCGGCGAAGCCTTCCGACTTGGGAATCACCTTCGTCGCTTCAGCGACCGCCTGCTCGGTCCGCCCGTTGACGATCACCTTCGCGCCCTCGCGGGCGAGGAGCTCGGCGACGGCGAAGCCGATGCCCTTGGTCGAGCCCGAAATCAGGGCCGTCTTTCCGTTCAGTTTGAGGTCCATCTGGCCGAGGATACCCCGTCAAGGAACGGCTTGGGCCGGCTTGAATCCGGTGATGCCGGCGCTATCTAAGCCTTCGGATAGGCAACGTGACCATGGCAGCGAGGCTCTGCTATGCGAGTGCCCCTGGGAGATCTTTTCGCCGAATGCCCCTACTGCGGGAGCCTTGATTTCCTCGAAGACGGCGCACAGTCGAGCGAGCTCGCGTGCGCGCGCTGCGGCGGCTTCGCGAGCCGCCAGGTCATCCTCGAGCGCCTGGCGCAGCAGGCAGGCGAGCTCGGCGCACTGACGCTCGAGCGCATGAAGGCCGAGCGCTTTTCCAGGAACAGGAAGAAGACTTAGCGCGCGGTTGTCCCCATAATCTGACAGGCGGGTGGAGATGCGCGGCCAAGACAAAGCGAGGGGAATTCCATCGACGCTTATCTGATGCTGGTGGTGCTGGCGGCGATCATCGTCGCCGCTATCACCGTCGCTGTTCGCCTCGCGCGCAACGCGCTTCGCGAGCGGCGCGAGTTCTCGACGGCGGCGCACCGATCGGTGGCGGAGTACTACGCCAAAACCCTGCGGCAGGCGGCAGAGGTGGCGGGCGGCGAAGCCGAGCTGGCTGCGGTGCTGAACGTGCCGCCCGAAACGCTACGGCGGTGGCTGGACGGGGCGGAGCCGCCGCCGATGGAGATTCATCTCGCCGCGCTCGATCTGGTCACGCGCGGAACGCCGCAAGCCAGGCCGGAGTAGCGAAGGCGCGTGTCCTACGCGCCCTTGGCGCGGGTCATGAATACGAGGCGCTCGAAGAGGTGCACGTCCTGCTCGTTTTTGAGCAGCGCCCCGTGCAGCGGCGGGATGATGGTCTTGCGGTCCTTGGCGCGCAGCGCTTCGGCCGGGATGTCTTCGGCGAGCAGGAGCTTCAGCCAGTCGAGGAGCTCCGAGGTCGAGGGCTTCTTCTTGAGCCCGGGCACCTCGCGCACCTCGAAGAACACCTCCATCGCCTCGCGCAGCAGCGACTTCTTGAGCTGGGGGAAGTGGACCTGGACGATCTTCTCCATCGTCTCCTTGTCCGGGAAGCGGATGTAGTGGAAGAAGCAGCGGCGCAGGAAGGCGTCGGGCAGCTCCTTCTCGTTGTTCGAGGTGATGAAGACGATCGGCCGGTGCCGGGCCTTCACCAGCTCGCGCGTCTCGTAGACGTAGAACTCCATGCGGTCGAGCTCGCGCAGCAGGTCGTTCGGGAACTCGATGTCGGCCTTGTCGATCTCGTCGATCAGGAGCACGGTGGGCTTCTCTTCGGCAAACGCCTGCCAGAGCATTCCCTTGACGATGTAGTTGTGGATGTCGTGCACGCGCGGGTCGCCGAGCTGCGAGTCGCGCAGGCGGCTCACCGCGTCGTACTCGTACAGGCCCTGCTGCGCCTTGGTGGTGGACTTGATGTGCCACTCGAGGATCGGCACGCCGAGCGAGCGGGCCACTTCGAGCGCGAGCATCGTCTTGCCCGTGCCCGGCTCGCCCTTCACGAGGAGCGGGCGCTGCAGCGTGATCGCGGCGTTCACCGCGAGCGTGAGGTCTTCGGTGGAAACGTAGGACGCGGAGCCCTGGAAGCGCATGCGCGTTGCATTCTAGCAGCCGCCTGAATAGAATCCGGCAGCTTTCCATTCTCCAGACAAGAACGAGATGTCCCTGCGCATCCTCCTCCTCGTCCTCGCCGCCGCGTTCGCACCGGCGCATGCCCAGGACAAGGGCGCTCCCAACGTCGCGATGTGCCAGGGCTGCCACGGCATCCCGGGCTACAAGACCGCTTTCCCAAGCGTGTACCACGTGCCCTTCATCGGCGGGCAGCAGCCCGCCTACCTCGTCGCGGCGCTCAAGGCCTACCAGAGCGGCGAGCGTTCGCATCCGTCCATGCGCGGCATCGCGGCGAGCATGAGCGAGGAGGACATGAAGCGCTACGCCGACTACTACGGCGGGAAAGGCGGGGAGAAGAAATGAGACTCCTGCTCGCTTTCCTGGCGCTCGCCGTCGCCGCGGCCGCGCACGCCAAGAACCCGGCGGCGGGCCGGGAAAAGGCCGCACAGGTCTGCGCCGCCTGCCACGGCCCGAACGGGGACAAGCCTTCGACGCCCGACCAGCCGATTCTCGCTGGGCAGCACTACGACTACCTCGTCCAAGCGCTCACCGACTACAAAAGCGGCCGGCGCACCAACCCGATCATGAAGGGCTTCGCCGCTGCGCTCTCGAGGAAGGACATCGAGGACCTGTCGGCGTGGTTCGCCTCGCAGAAGTCCCCGCTACACCTCCAGCGATAGGAAGACAGGAAAGCGCGAAAAGGGGT
>DASRKB010000146.1:0-36973 GCA_035649175.1 Burkholderiales bacterium
TCGCCGCGGCAGGCACCGCGAGCGGCGCGGTCGGGCGCGCGCGCGCGGTGCGCGGCGCGTAGTTCTGGGGCAGGTACAGCGTGAAGACGCTGCCGCTGCCCGGGCTGCTGACCAGGCGGATCTCTCCGCCCAGGAGCTTCGAGAGCTCTCGGCTGATCGCGAGGCCCAGGCCCGTGCCGCCGTACTTGCGCGAGGTAGAGCCGTCGGCCTGCTGGAAGGCCTCGAAGATGATGTGCTGCTTCTCCGCCGAGATGCCGATGCCGGTGTCGGACACGGTATAGGCGATCACCCCGCCCGCCCGGTTCAGCTCCTCGTTCTCGGGAGACCAGCCGGAGCTGGCGGGGGCAACGGAGAACGATACGCCGCCCTCGTGCGTGAACTTGAAGGCGTTCGAAAGCAGGTTCTTGATGATCTGCTGCAGGCGCTTGATGTCGGTCAGCACGGTGGCCGGGAGCGCCGGGTGCAGGCGCACGTCGAAGCTCACCTGCTTGGATTCCGCCACGTGCTGGAAGGTGCGCTCCACGTAGCGCTGCAGGTCCGCCAGGCGCAGCTCGGCCGCGTCCACCACCACCGTCCCCGACTCGATCTTCGAGAGATCGAGGATGTCGTTGATGAGCGCGAGCAGGTCGTTGCCCGATGCGTGGATGGTGCGCGCGGCCTCCATCTGGCGCGCGCTCAGGTTGCCCTCGCCGTTCCTCGCGAGCTGGTCGGAGAGGATGAGCAGGCTGTTGAGCGGCGTCCTCAGCTCGTGCGACATGTTGGCCAGGAACTCCGACTTGTACTTGGAGGTAAGCGCGAGCTGCGCCGCCTTCTCCTCGAGCGCCTGGCGCGCCTGCTCGACCTCCTGGTTCTTCGTCTCCACCTCGCGGTTCTGCTCGGCGAGCTGCTGGGCCTTGTCCTGCAGCTCCTGATTGGTCTGCTGCAGCTCGCGGGCGAGCGACTGCGACTGCTTCAGCAGGTCCTCGGTACGGGTATTGGCCTCGATGGTGTTGATGACGATGCCGATGGACTCGGTGAGCTGGTCGAGGAAGGCGTTGTGCGCCTCGCTGAAGTGCTCGAGAGAGGCGAGCTCGAGCACGCCGCGGATCGCGCCTTCGAACACCACCGGCAGCACGAGCACCTCGAGCGCGCTCGACTCGCTCATCCCCGTGGCGATGCGAAAGGCGGCCGAGGGGACGTTGTCGAGGTGGAGCTTGCGCTTCTCGATCGCGCACTGCCCGATCAGTCCCTCGCCCAGGTCGATCTCCTTGCCGTGGGAGCGCCGCCCGCCGGAGGCGTAGCTCGCGAGCAGGCGCAGCCGCTGCCCCTCCTCGGGCGTGCCGGTGAGTACGTAGAACTCCGCCTGGTGCGCCTCGACCACCGGCGCGAGCTCGGACAGGATCATCTCGCCCACGGCGACCAGGTCGCGCTGGCCCTGCAGCATGCGGCTGAACTTGGCGAGGTTGGTCTTCAGCCAGTCCTGCTCGGTGTTCTTGCGCGTGGTGTCCTTCAGGTTGCGGATCATCTCGTTGATGTTGTCCTTGAGCGCCGCGACTTCTCCCTGAGCCTCGACCGCGATCGAGCGCGTCAGGTCGCCCTTGGTCACCGCGGTCGCCACCTCGGCGATGGCGCGCACCTGCGTGGTGAGGTTCGCCGCCAGGCGGTTCACGTTCTCGGTGAGGTCCCTCCACAGCCCGGCGGCGCCTGGCACGCGAGCTTGCCCGCCGAGTTTTCCTTCGGTTCCGACTTCGCGCGCCACGTTCGTGACCTGGTCCGCAAAAGTCGCCAGGGTGTCGATCATGCCGTTGATGGTGTTCGAGAGGTCGGCGATCTCCCCCTTCGCCTGCACCGAGAGCTTGCGGTTCAGGTCGCCCGTCGCCACCGCGGTCACCACGCTCGCGATGCCGCGCACCTGGTTCGTGAGATTGGTGGCCATGGAGTTCACGTTGTCGGTGAGGTCCTTCCAGATGCCGGCCACGCCCTGAACGTCGGCCTGGCCGCCGAGCTTGCCTTCCGTTCCGACGTCGCGCGCGACCCGCGTCACCTCGGCGGCGAAGGCATTGAGCTGGTCGACCATCGTGTTGATGGTGTTCTTCAGCTCCAGGATCTCGCCCTTCACGTCCACCGTGATCTTCTTCGAGAGGTCGCCCTTGGCCACCGCCGTGGTCACCTCCGCGATCTCGCGCACTTGCGTGGTGAGGTTCGCCGCCATCGAGTTCACCGACTCGGTGAGGTCCTTCCAGGTGCCGGAAACACCCTTCACCTCGGCCTGCCCGCCCAGGCGCCCCTCGGTGCCCACCTCGCGCGCCACGCGCGTCACCTCGGCGCCGAACGAGGAAAGCTGGTCCACCATCGTGTTGATGGTGTTCTTGAGGGCGAAAATCTCGCCCTTCACGTCCACGGTGATCTTCTTGGACAGGTCGCCGCGCGCCACCGCCGTCGTGACCTCCGCGATCTCGCGCACTTGCGTGGTGAGGTTCGCGGCCATCGAGTTCACCGACTCGGTGAGGTCCTTCCAGGTGCCGGAGACGCCTTCCACCTCCGCCTGCCCGCCCAGCCGCCCCTCGGTTCCCACCTCGCGCGCGACGCGCGTCACCTCGGCGCCGAACGAGGAAAGCTGGTCCACCATCGTGTTGATCGTGCTCTTGAGCTCGAGAATTTCGCCCTGCACGTCCACGGTGATCTTCTTCGAGAGGTCCCCCTTCGCGACGGAAGTGGTCACCTCGGCGATGTTGCGCACCTGGTCGGTGAGGTTCGCCGCCATGGAGTTCACGTTGTCGGTGAGATCCTTCCACACGCCGGCCACGCCCTTCACCTCCGCCTGGCCGCCGAGCTTTCCTTCCGTTCCCACCTCGCGCGCCACGCGCGTCACCTCGGCGGCGAAGGACGAGAGCTGATCCACCATCGTATTGATGGTGCTCTTCAGCGCCAGGATCTCGCCCTGCACGTCGACCGTGATCTTCTTCGAGAGATCGCCCTGCGCAACCGAGGTCGTCACCTCGGCGATGTTGCGCACCTGGCTCGTCAGGTTGGCGGCCATGGAGTTCACATTGTCGGTGAGGTCCTTCCACACGCCGGCGACATCCTCCACCTCCGCCTGGCCGCCGAGCTTTCCTTCCGTTCCCACCTCGCGCGCCACGCGCGTCACCTCGGCGGCGAAGGACGAGAGCTGATCCACCATCGTGTTGATGGTGCTCTTCAGCGCGAGGATCTCGCCCTGCACGTCGACCGTGATCTTCTTCGAGAGGTCGCCCTTCGCGACCGCGGTCGTGACCTCCGCGATCTCGCGCACCTGGTCGGTGAGATTGCCGGCCATGGAGTTCACGTTGTCGGTCAGGTCCTTCCAGATACCCGCCACTCCCCGCACGTCGGCCTGGCCGCCGAGCTTGCCTTCCGTTCCGACCTCGCGCGCCACGCGCGTCACCTCGGCGGCGAAGGACGAGAGCTGGTCCACCATCGTGTTGATGGTGTTCTTGAGCTCCAGGATCTCGCCCTTCACGTCCACCGTGATCTTCTTGGAAAGGTCGCCGGTGGCGACCGCCTTCGTCACCTCGGCGATGTTGCGCACCTGAGAGGTGAGGTTGCCGGCCATGGAGTTCACCGAGTCGGTGAGGTCCTTCCAGGTGCCCGACACCCCCTCGACCTTGGCCTGGCCGCCCAGGCGCCCTTCGGTGCCGACCTCGCGCGCCACCCGCGTCACCTCGGAGGCGAAGGAGCGGAGCTGATCCACCATCGTGTTGATGGTGCTCTTGAGCGTGAGGAACTCGCCCTTCACGTCGACCGTGATCTTCTTCGAGAGGTCGCCCTTCGCCACCGCGGTCGTCACCTCGGCGACGTTCCTCACCTGGTCGGTGAGGTTGCCCGCCATGGAGTTCACCGACTCGGTGAGGTCCTTCCAGGTGCCGGCAACGCCCTGCACGTCCGCCTGGCCGCCGAGCTTTCCTTCCGTACCCACTTCGCGCGCGACGCGGGTTACCTCCTCGGAAAAAGTGCCGAGCTGGTCCACCATCTTGTTGATGGTCTTGGCGGTGCTCAGGAACTCGCCTTCGAGCGGCCGCCCGTCCACCTCGAGCGCCATGCTCTTGGTGAGGTCGCCCTCGGCCACAGCGCCGATCACGCGCGCCACCTCGCTCGTGGGATAGACGAGATCGTCAATGAGCGAATTGATGGATTCGACCGAGCTCGCCCAGATGCCGCGCGCGTCGGGCACCGAGGCGCGCTTGCTGAGCTTGCCTTCCTTTCCGACCACCTGGGCGAGGCGCGCGAACTCCTGCGAGAGCTCGCCGCTCCTCTCGGCGAGGTCGTTGTAGACCTCCGCGATGCGCCCGAACACCCCGGCGCCGCCGTAGGGCAGGCGCACGCTCGCGTCGCCGCGGCGCAGCGCCATGAGCGCGCTCAGGACCTGCGTGAGCTCCTCGGCGTGGACGTGCGCTGCCGATTCGGCCGGATTGACGACGGTATTCATGAAGCCTCCCGCGCTGCGAATTTCTTCGCGCGAGAATAACGGTGTCGCTGCGTGGCGACGAGTCGCGGTCCACGCTACCGCCGTGTAGTGGAAACGCTACGCGGCGGCGCGCTTGCGGCCCAAAACGCCCGCCTCCTCGATTGCCGCCGGGATCTCGCCGAAGTTCATCGGCGCCATGACGTGCGCGCCCGCGATGCCGGGAATGTCGGCCAGGCCCTGGAGCATCTCGGCGCAGATGCGCCGGCCCTCGCGCTTCGGGTCGGTGGCCGTCTCGAGCCGACGCAGGTACTCGTCGGCGATACGCGTGCCGAAAAGCTTCTCCTTCATCCACCGCGCCGAGCGCGACGAAGGGATCGGCGCCACGCCGATGAGGATGGGCACCCGGACGCCGCATTCGCTCACGCGCGCCGCGTAGCGGCGCACCACCCCGAGGTCCATGCAGAACTGCGTCTGCACGAAGTCCGCGCCCGCCGCCACCTTCGCAGCGAGACCGTTGGGCTCCCAGCCCGGCGCGGGATCGACCGGCATGTCGGCCGCGCCGATCACCAGATTGAATCTCCCCTGGATCTCGGTGCCGGAGGGAAGCTTTCCTTGTCCTCGCATGGCATTCACCATCGCGAGCAGGCCGCGGCTGTCGACATCGAAGACCGGCTTGGCGTCGGGTTGGTCGCCCACCTTGGGATCGTCGCCGTGCAGGACGAGGATGTTGTGAATGCCGAGCGCGGCCGCGCCGAGCAGGTCCGCCTGCAGCGCGAGGCGGTTGCGGTCGCGGCAGGTCATCTGGAAAATCGGCTCGATCCCGCTCTGCACGAGAAAGTGCGCCGCGGCGAGGCTGGAGAGGTGGACCTTGGCGCCCGCGCCGTCGGTCACGTTCACCGCGGCGGCGAGGCCCTTCAGCGGCAGCGCACGGCGCAGGAATTCCGCCGGATCGGTGGAGACCGGCGGCGTGATCTCGGCGGTGACCACGAACTCGCCGCCGCGCAGGCGGGACTGCAGTTCGCTCGCCGCGCGGCGCTCAGACGTCATGGGAGCGCGCATCTTATCATCGCGAAATGCCGGAGCTGCCCGACCTCACGGTCTACATCGAGTGCCTCGAGCAGCGCATCCTCCGGCGCGAGCTGCGCGAGGTGCGGCTGCTCGATCCGTTCGTGCTGCGCACCGCCGTGCCGCCGCTCGCGGCGGTGAGCGGGCGCGAGGTCACGGGCCTGCGGCGCATCGGCAAGCGCCTCGTGCTCGCGCTGGAAGGCGACCTCTTCCTCGTCCTTCACCTGATGATCGCCGGGCGGCTGCGCTGGCTCGAGGACAAGGCGAAAGGCCGCAACGTACTCGCGCGCTTCGAGTTCGACCACGGCGCCCTCGCCCTCACCGAGGCGGGGACCAAGCGCCGCGCCTCGTTGCATCTGGTTCTTGGGGAGGCATCCCTCCGGGAGATGGATCCGGGCGGCGTGGAGATCGACTCCCTGGACGAGGAAGGGTTCGCGCGACTTCTCCGGAGAGAAAACCACACGCTCAAGCGCGCGCTGACCGATCCGCGCCTCTTCGCCGGCATCGGCAACGCCTATTCCGACGAAATCCTGCACCGCGCGCGGCTTTCGCCGGTCGCCTTGACATCGCAGCTCAAGGACAACGAGGTTCGAAGGCTCCACCGCGCGACCCGGGAAACGATGGATTTCTGGGTCAAGACGTTGCGCGACGAGGCGAAGGGCGGCTTTCCCGAGAAGGTCACGGCGTTTCGCGAAGGCATGGCGGTGCACGGCCGCTACGGCAAGCCCTGCCCCGCCTGCGGCGCGCCGGTGCAGCGCATCGTGTACGCGGAGAATGAGACGAACTACTGCGCGCGATGCCAGACCGGCGGCCGCATCCTCGCCGACCGCGCGCTCTCGCGGCTGCTCAAGAAGAGCTGGCCGCGTTCCATCGACGAGCTGGGATAGGGGGAAGGCAGCTTTCGAGTTCGGGGTCTGACCCCGATCTCCCGCCGCACTCGCTATCTAGGTCCGACGCGGCCGGCGGCCTCCAGGATCGGGCCGATGACGTCCATCGGCACCGGAAAGACGATGGTGCTGGCCTTGTCGCCGGCGATCTGCGTGAGGGTCTGCAGGTAGCGCAGCTGCATTGCCTCGGCCCGCTTGGAAAGTATGTCGGCCGCCTGTAGCAGCTTCTCGGAGGCCTGGAGCTCGCCCTCGGCATGGATCACCTTGGCGCGCCGCTCGCGCTCGGCCTCGGCCTGCCGCGCGATGGCGCGCACCATGTTCTCGTTAAGGTCGACGTGCTTGATCTCGACGTTGGAGACCTTGATGCCCCAGGCGTCGGTCTGCGCATCGAGCACGTCCTGGATGTCGCGGTTGAGCTTCTCGCGCTCGGCGAGCATCTCGTCGAGGTCGTGCCGGCCGAGGATGGCGCGCAGCGTGGTCTGGGCGAGCTGGCTGGTGGCCTCGATGAAGTTGGCGACCTGGATGATGGCGAGCTGCGGGTCGACGACGCGGAAGTACACCACCGCGTTCACCTTGACCGAGACGTTGTCGCGCGAGATCACGTCCTGCGCCGGCACGTCGAAGACGCGGATGCGCAGGTCGACGCGCACGAACTGCTGGATGCCCGGGATGATGATGATCAGCCCCGGGCCGAACACCCGCTGGAAGCGCCCGAGGAAGAACACGACCGCGCGCTCGTACTCGCGCAGGATCTTGATGGACGCGGCGGCGAGGATGATGAGCAGCACCAGCGCGCCCAGGACGAAATTGATCATTGGTCGGCCTCCACTGTGAGAATGAGTCCCTGCACGGCCGTCACCCGCAGCACCTGGCCATGACGCACCGGCGCGCTCGCACGCACGCGCCAGGTTTCCCCCTGGACGCGCGCCCAGCCCTCGCGCTCGAAGTCCTCGAGGGCGGTTGCGGGGGCGCCAAGCAGGTACTCGCGGCCGCTCACCACGGGACGGCGGCGGTTGCGCACGACCATGCCGACGACGAAGAAGAGAAACGCCCCGCTCGCCATGGCAAGCCCGCCGATGAGGGTGTAGGGAATCTCGAAGGCGGGCAGCTCGGCGTCGTCCATCAGGATGATCGAGCCCATCACGAACGCGGCGAGCCCGCCCACGCCGAGCGCCCCGAAGGAAGGCAGGAAGGCCTCGGCGATCATGAACGCGATTCCCAGCAATATCAGAGCCAGGCCGGCGTAGTTCACCGGCAGCAGGTGGAATGCGTACAGGGCGAGCACGATGCAGATCGCGCCGACCACTCCGGGCAGGATCACGCCCGGGTTCATGAACTCGAAGATGAGCGCGTAGATGCCGACCAGGATCAGGATGTAGGCGATGCTCGGGTTGGTGATGACGCCGAGGATGCGCGTACGCCAGTCCACTTCGACCTCGTGGAGCGCCGCGTCGGCCAGGCGCAGCTTCGACTTCTTCTCCAGCTTCTTCAGGAGATCCGGGACATCGATGGCCACGGCGTCGATGACATTGAGCTTCAGGGCCTGGTCGGCCGAGAGGCTCACCGCCTCGCGCACCGCTTTCTCCGCCCAGTCGGCGTTGCGCTTACGCATCTCGGCGAGCCCGCGGATGTAGGCCACTGCGTCGTTGGTCACTTTCTTCGTCATCGTATCGGGCTCCGCGTCCTTCTTGTCGCCCTTTCCGGGCGCGGCGCCTCCGCCGATCGCCACCGGCGAGGCGGCGCCGAGGTTGGTCCCCGGGGCCATGGCGGCGTAGTGGCTGGCATACAGGACGAAGGTGCCGGCGCTCGCGGCGCGCGAGCCGCTCGGCGCGACGAACGAAGCCACCGGCACCGGGGAAGCGAGGATGTCCTTGATGATCGCCCGCATTGAGGTGTCCAGGCCGCCGGGCGTGTCGATGCGCAGCACCACGAGGACGGCCTTGTCCGCCCCCGCGCGCTTCAGCGCGCGAGACACGAAATCCGCGCTCGCCGGCCCGATCGCGCCTTCGACGGGCACGACGAGCACCGAAGCCGGCTGCGCATGCGCGGCGCCGAACAAAAATGAGGCTAGGACAAGATAAAATCTTGTGCAGTGAAGCATGAGCAACTCCCCGGCGACGCCATTGTCATCCGTGGCGCCCGCCAGAACAACCTCAAGAACCTCAACCTAGCGATCCCGACCGGCGAGCTGGTCGTGGTGACCGGCGTCTCGGGCTCCGGCAAGTCCTCGCTCGTCTTCGACACCCTCTACGCCGAGGGCCAGCGCCGCTACGTCGAGACCTTCAGCCCGTACGCCCGTCAGTTCCTCGACCGCATGGACAAGCCTCGGGTCGACGCGGTCGAGGGCATCCCGCCGGCGATTGCCATCGACCAGACCAACCCGGTGCGCACCTCGCGCTCCACCGTGGGCACGATGACAGAGCTGAACGACCATCTCAAGCTCATTTTTGCCCGCGGCGCGAAGCTCTTCTGCCGCGGCTGCGGCAAGCCGGTGGTCAGGGACACGCCCCAGAGCATCTACGCTTTTCTCCAGAGCCATTCCCAGGAGAGGATCAGCGTTACCTTCCCCGTGGAGATACCCAAGAACTTCACCGAGAAGGAAGTCGAGGATCTGCTCCAGCGCCAGGGCTACACCCGGCTGCACTCGCGCTCGAAAACCCTGCTCGAGGTCGTGCAGGACCGCATCCGCATGCCGGCCGAGCGCGCGCGTGTCACCGATGCGCTGGAGTCCGCCCTTCGTTTCGGCAAGGGCCGGGTCAATATCTATTCGGGGTCTGACCCCGATCTCCGGGTGTTCCGGTTTTCGACCGACCTCCACTGTCCCGACTGCGACATCCACTACGCCGAGCCGACGCCGGCGATGTTCTCGTTCAACTCGCCGATCGGCGCGTGCGAGAACTGCCGCGGCTTCGGGCGCGTCATCGGAGTCGACTTCGGCCTGGTGGTGCCCGACGAAGGCCGCTCGCTGAGAGAAGGCGCGGTGCGCCCCTGGCAGACCGCAAGCTTCAAGGAGTGCCAGGACGATCTCGCCAAGTACGCGAACAAGCGCGGCATTCCCCTGGATGTCCCGTTCAGAAATCTGAGTGAAACGCAGAAGTACTGGGTGCTCGAAGGGGAAGATTCGTGGCAGAGCTGGAAGAAGTCCTGGCCGGGCACCTGGTACGGCGTGCGCCGTTTCTTCAAGTGGTTGGAGAGCAAAGCGTACAAGATGCACATCCGGGTGCTGCTCTCCAAGTACCGCGCCTACACCGAGTGCACCGCCTGCGCCGGCACGCGGCTCAAGTCCGACGCGCTGCTCTGGAAGCTCGACGGCAAGTCGATCCACGACCTGGTGCTCCTGCCGGTCGAGCGGACCAATGCGTTTTTCAAGGAGTTCCATAGCGAGGACGAGGCGGTCCAGCTGGTGCTGAACGAGATCCGCACCCGCCTGGGATATCTGTGCGAAGTCGGCCTGGGCTACCTCACGCTCGACCGTCAGTCGCGCACGCTCTCTGGCGGCGAAGTGCAGCGCATCAACCTCACCACGGCGCTCGGCACGTCGCTGGTCAACACGCTTTTCGTGCTGGACGAGCCCTCCATTGGCCTGCACCCGCGCGACATGGGCCGGGTCATCGAGGTGATGAAGCGCCTGCGCGACGCCGGCAACACGTTGGTGGTGGTCGAGCACGATCCCCAGATCATGTTCGCCGCCGACCGCATCCTCGACATGGGGCCGGGGCCGGGCGAGCGCGGCGGCGAGATCGTGTTCTTCGGCGCGCCGGAGAAGCTCAAGGCCGAGGGCACGCTGACCGGCGAGTACCTCTCCGGACGAAAGCGCGCGGGCGAGCTCAGGGACGCGCACCTCTCGGGGAAATTCATCGCGCTCGAGGGCGCCGCCGAGCACAACCTCAAGGGCCTTGATGTCCGCTTCCCGCTGGAGCGTCTGGTGTGCGTCACCGGCGTGTCGGGCTCGGGCAAGTCGACGCTCGTGCAGGACGTGCTTTGCGCCGCGATGCTGAAGGCAAAGGGCAAGCCCACCGAGGCCCCCGGCGGGCACCGGGCGTTGCGCGGCGCAGAGCAGGTCAGCGCGGTCGTCATGGTGGACCAGGCGCCGATCGGCCGCACCACGCGATCCAACCCGGCGAGCTACGTCGGCGCCTGGGACTGCATCCGGAACTTGTTTGCGAGAAGCGAGAAGTCCAGGGAGCGGGGCTATACCGCCGGCACCTTCAGCTTCAACTCGGGCAACGGCCGCTGCCCGGCGTGCGGCGGCAACGGCTTCGAGCACGTCGAGATGCAGTTCCTCTCCGATGTCTACCTGCGCTGCCCGGAATGCGACGGGCGGAGGTTTCGAGACGAGATCCTGGACGTGCGGATTCGCGACCGCTCCATCTCCGACATTCTCGAGATGACGGTGGCCGAGGCGGCCCTGTTCTTCTCCCAGCACGAGGAGGTGCGCCGGCGGCTCAAGCCGCTCGTGGACGTAGGACTGGAATACCTGAGACTCGGCCAGCCGGTGCCCACGCTCTCCGGCGGCGAGGCGCAGCGCCTCAAGCTCGCCGGCTACCTCGCGGAAGCGAAATCGGGTTCCGACCCCGTTCTATTCCTGTTCGACGAACCGACCACCGGCCTGCATTTCGAGGACGTCGGCAAGCTGCTCGGCGCGTTCCGGCAGCTCCTCGCCGCCGGGCACTCGCTCATCGTCATCGAGCACAACCTCGACGTGATCCGCGCCTGCGACTGGATCATTGACCTCGGGCCCGAGGGCGGAGAAGCGGGCGGCATGCTCGTCTGCGAGGGCACGCCGCGCGAGGTCAGGGGACATGCGAGCTCGCACACCGGGAAGGCGCTGCGCGAGTATGAAACGGCGTTCACCCGGAAGCTGAAGGCCGAGGAGCCCGCGGGCCGCTATCTGCCGAGCGCGATCCGGATCCATAATGCGCGCGAGCACAACCTGAAGAGCATCGACGTGGAGATTCCGCGCGGGCGCTTCACGGTGGTAACCGGGGTGTCGGGCTCCGGCAAGTCCACGCTCGCCTTCGACATCCTCTTCGCCGAGGGCCAGCGCCGCTACCTCGAGTCGCTCAACGCCTACGCGCGCCAGTTCGTGCAGGCCGCGGCGCGGCCCGATGTGGACGCGATCTTCGGCATCCCGCCCACGGTGGCGATAGAGCAGCGCACGAGCCGCGGCGGGCGCAAGTCCACTGTCGGAACGCTCACGGAGGTCCACCACTTCCTGCGCCTCCTGTTCGTCAAGCTCGGCGTCCCGCACTGCCCGGACTGCGACGTGCCGATCGAGCCGCAAAGCGAGGACGCGATCGTGGCGCGCCTCATGCGCGAGTACCGCGGAGAGACCGTGGTCATGCTCGCGCCGCTGGTGCTGAACCGCAAAGGGGTCTACACCGACCTCGCGAAGTGGGCCGCCGCCAAGGGTTACCCGCAGCTGCGCGTGGACGGCAAGCTCCTCCCTCTGCGCCCCTTCCCGCGCATCGACCGCTTCAAGGAGCACACCATCGAGCTGCCGGTGGGATATGTCTCCGTCTCGCCCAGAGCCGAGCCTTCTTTGAGGAAGGTCCTGCGCACCGCGCTCGAGTTCGGCAAGGGCGTGGTCCACGTCCAGACCGGAAGGAAGATTCAGATCTTCTCGACCAAGCGCGCCTGCCGCTCCTGCGGCAAGAGCTTCCCCGAGCTCGATCCGAGGCTCTTCTCCTACAACTCGAAGCACGGGTGGTGCTCCGCCTGCTTCGGTACCGGCCTCGCCATCGACGAGGTCCAGTGGACGGACGAGCGCGCGCGCACCGGCGCCGAGGACCACGTGCTCGACTCCTGGATCGATTGGCTGGAGGTGGACCAGCCCTGCCCGGCATGCGAGGGCAGGCGCCTCAACAGGGAAGCGCTCGCGGTGCGCTGGCGCGGCCGGAGCATCGCCGATTACGCGGCTTCCCCCATTTCCTCTCTCAGGAATCTCTTCGAGAAAAGTCGATTGAAAGGCCGGGAAGGCGAGATCGTCCGCGACCTGCTGCCGGAGCTGCGCTCGCGCCTCGGGTTCCTCGAGGAGGTCGGCTTAGGCTATCTGACGCTCGACCGCTCGGCCCCGACGCTCTCGGGTGGCGAAGCGCAGCGGATCAGACTGGCTGCCCAACTAGGAAGCAATCTGCGCGGGGTGTGCTACATCCTCGACGAGCCGACCATCGGGCTGCACCACCGCGACAACCAGGTGCTGCTCGACGTGCTGGAGAAGCTCGAGCGCAAGGGGAACTCGCTCGTCGTCGTGGAGCACGACGAGGACACCATCCGCCGCGCGCAGCACGTCATCGACCTGGGGCCCGGCGCCGGCAAGCTCGGCGGCCGGGTCATCGCCGAAGGCGACGCCGAGGATCTCATGGCGAACCCGGACTCGCTCACCGGGTGCTTCCTGAAGACGCCGCTCCGGCATCCCGTGCAGCCCAGGCGGAAGGTCGGGCTCACAACCCCGAAGATCACCGTCAAGCGCCCTTATCTTCACAACCTGAAGAGCGGGACCGTGCGCATCCCGCTCGGGAGGCTGGTCGCCGTCACCGGTGTCTCGGGCTCCGGAAAGTCGACGCTCGCGCGCGATGTGCTCTACGAAAGCCTCAAGGCGGGCGAGCCCGTGGGGTGCAAGGCGCTCAAGGGCAAGGTCGAGCGCGTGCTGGAGGTGGACCAGACGCCGATCGGCAAGACACCGCGTTCCTGCCCGGCCACCTACGTCGGCTTCTGGGACCAGATCCGCCGGCTCTTCGCCGACACCGCGGAGGCGCGCATGCGCGGCTGGGGCGCGAGCCGCTTCTCCTTCAACACCGCCGGCGGCCGCTGCGATGAATGCGAGGGCCAGGGGATCAAGAAGGTCGAGATGTCCTTCCTGCCGGACGTGAAGGTGGCCTGCGAGGCCTGCGGCGGCGCGCGCTTCAACCCGGAAACCCTGCAGGTGAGCTTGCGCGGCAAGACCGTGGGCGAGGTGCTCGCGCTCAGCGTCGACGAGGCAGTGGAGTTCTTCGCCGCGCATCCGTCGATCCACCGCTGCCTGCGGCTCCTCCAGGACGTGGGGCTCGGTTACCTCACCCTCGGCCAGCAGAGCCCGACGCTCTCCGGCGGCGAGGCGCAGCGGATCAAGCTGGTCTATGAACTTTCAAAGTCGGGCTCCATCGAAACCCTGTACGTGCTCGACGAGCCCACGGTGGGCCTGCACATGGCCGACGTCGAGAAGCTCATCCGCGTGCTGCATCGCCTGGTCGACGCCGGCAACACCGTGGTCGTGATCGAGCATAATCTGGATGTCGTGGCGGAAGCCGACTGGATCATCGACCTCGGCCCCGAGGGCGGTGCGGCCGGCGGGCGCGTCGTGTTCCACGGGCCGCCGGAGAAGGCAGCCGGCGGCCGCTCGCATACCTGCAAGGCGCTTTCGCCATTTCTCGCCCGGGGGCACTAGCGCTGATGGTGCTCGCGCCGGTGCTGTGGAGCACCGCCGGCGTCGTCACCCGCCACGTGGAGCGCGCGCTGCCCTTCGAGCAGGTGTTCTGGCGCAGCCTGTTCGCCTTCATCTTCATCGCCGTCGTGCTTCTGGCGATGAAGAAGCAGAACCCTTTAAGAGCCGTGAGGGCAGCCTCTTCTCCTGGCCTCATCTCCGGCGCGATGTGGGCGATCATGTTCACCGCGTTCCTCTTCGCGCTCGCACTCACCACGACCGCAAACGCGCTCATCACGATGAGCGTGAGCCCGCTCATCACGGCGCTCCTCGCGCGGGCGTTCCTGAGCGACCCGCTCCCCCTGCGGACCTGGATCGCCGCCTTCGCCGCAGCGGCGGGCATCGTGTGGATGTTCAGCGGCAACCTGGAATCCGGACACCTGGCGGGGATGCTGGTGGCGCTGGTCATTCCGGTCGCCGCCGCGGTCAACGTGGTGGTCTTGCGGGCATCGGCGGCGAAGCTGGACCTGGTTCCAGCCGTGATGCTCGGGGGCGCGATGTCCTGCCTGATCGCGCTGCCGTTCGCCCTGCCGCTCTCCGCCACTCCGAGGGATATCGCGCTGATGGCCTTCCTTGGCTTCTTCCAGCTCGGACTGCCGTGCATGCTGCTGGTCATCGCGAGTCGCACGCTGCTCGCGCCGGAGATCGCGCTCCTGGGCCTCCTCGAGGTGGTGCTGGGGCCGCTGTGGGCGTGGCTCGGAGCCGGTGAGGTGCCGGCGGAAAGCACGCTCCTCGGCGGGATGATCGTGCTCGGTGCGCTCGCGGCGAACGAGCTGCCGACCCTGCGGGTCGCTGCTATTCGCTCGCGTACGTAACGACGTCGGAGGCGATGGCGCAGGGCAGCCCGATGCCGATCGCACCTCGGCCGGCGAGCGGCACGGTGGCGCTACGCACGGCGGACTCTTCCTGCTTCTCCGGGGCGATGAAGGTGCCGTTCGTGCTGTGGTCGGTCAGCAAGAAGCGGGCATTGCGCCGCTCGATGGTGCAATGCCGCCGCGAGGCCGCTGCTCCCGTGAGCACGATGTCGTTGGCGTCTTCGCGTCCGAGGGTGATCACGTCGCCCTCCCGCCGCCGCACGATGAGTGTCTTGCGGTACTGAAGCCCGAGCGTGGCGCGGCGCGCCGCGGGAGCGGGGATGATCGGCGGCACCTCGTGGTGGGGCCCCGGGCGCCAGACGAGCTCCCCGAGCGGCACCGGCTCCGCCACGCCTCTCGCCTGCAAATGCCCGATCAGCCGCACGCGCTCCTGCACGGCCGGACTGAGGCTCGTCGCGGTGCTCTGCGAGGTGACGATCTGGCCGTTCTTCGCCTTGTCGACGAGCTGCAGCGCCAGGTCCACGGTGTCGCCGCAGATGTCCTCGCCGCGCTGCACGACCGGCCCACTATGGAAGCCGATGCGGATCGCCAGGCCGCCCTGGTCCCTCGCCATGGTTTGCGCGTAGGCGTGCAGGCGCATCGCCGCGGCGGCAGCCGCGTCTGCCGTGGCGAACAAGGCCATCAGCACGCCTTCGCGCCGGTTGACGATGCGCCCGCCGGACAGGTCGATGGCCTGCCCGAGCGTGTCCTCAAGGCCCCGCAGCTCGCCCGCGGCGAGGGCGCCCGGCTTGCCCTCCAGGCCCGCGAACAGCACAGCGGTATGCCGCCTCGCAGCAGCTGCGGCGGCCGTGGCGGCCGGCGGCTTGAGATTTGTTTGCATATGCAGGACAATATGCAAAATGCAGGGCAATGTCAAAGGGCGGGCCGCCGAGCTCGCCCAGGCGAAGCGTTCGCTCTCTGCGCTCGCGCGGCGCGCGCAGACCGTCGAGCTCGCCGCGCGCACCGGCATCCACCAAAGCCAGGTGTCGCGGCTGCTGCGCGGCCAGTTCCGCCGCGTCTCGCCCAATGTGCGGAAGCTTCTCGAGGTCAAGCCGGAAAAGAAGGGCCCGAAGCCCGACCTGCGCTCGCGTAAGGCGGTGATCCAGGCGGCCCTGCGGACCTGGGACGAGACCGCGGAGGGCGCCCAGGCGCTGGTGCGGCTGCTGCGCTCGGTGGAGGCCCTGCGCTCGCTCAAGGCGGAGAATCGAAAACCATGAGAAATGTGCAATAATGCGGGCCAGGTTTCTGTTGCGCGTACTTCCGGTTAGCGTTCCAGTCGTTACTCAGTCCATCCTGGACCTCGAATAACAAGCCTAAAAGCGTCGTCCTGAACCGGTCGAAGGGGCCACCCTTCTCCAGGCCGACACCAGGAGATCGTCATTAGCAACTCGTTCGAAAGCCTCGGGCTTTTGCCCGCGCTCGCTCGCGCCGTCGCCGAGCAGGGCTACACCCAGCCCACCCCCATCCAGACCCAGGCCATCCCGGTCGTGCTCGCGGGCCGCGACCTGCTCGGCGCCGCGCAGACCGGCACCGGCAAGACCGCCGGTTTCGCGCTGCCGCTCCTCCAGAGGCTCGCCGCAAAAGCGAATCAAAGCCATTCCCCCGCCCGCCATCCGGTGCGCGCACTCATCGTCACCCCGACGCGCGAGCTCGCGGCGCAGGTCGAGGCGGACATCCGGACCTACGGGAAATACGTGCAGCTGAAGACCAGCCTCGTGTACGGCGGCGTGGGCATGCAGCCGCAGATCGACGCGCTGCGCCGCGGTGTCGACATCCTCGTCGCCACGCCCGGCCGCCTGCTCGACCATGTGCAGCAGAAGACCGTCGACCTGCGCCAGGTGGAGATCCTGGTGCTGGATGAGGCAGACCGCATGCTCGACATGGGCTTCATCCAGGACATCCGCCGCATCCTCGCGCTGCTCCCGGCCGCGCGGCAGAACCTGCTCTTCTCGGCCACCTTCCCGGAGGAGATTCGCAAGCTCGCGGGCTCGTTCATGAAGGATCCGGCCACCGTCGAGGTGGCGCGTCGCAACACCCCCGCCGAGCTCGTCGCGCAGGTCGCGCACCCGGTCGACGCCGGACGCAAGCGCGAGCTGCTCGCGCACCTCGTCAAGTCGAACGACTGGAAGCAGGTGCTCGTGTTCGTGAAGACCAAGCACGGCGCCAACCGCCTCGCGCAGCAGCTCACGCGCGAAGGCGTGCAGGCCGATGCGATCCACGGCAACAAGAGCCAGAACGCGCGCACGCGCGCCCTGGAGCAGTTCAAGGCGGGCGAGATGCGCGTGCTCGTCGCCACCGACATCGCTGCGCGCGGGCTCGACATCGAGGCGCTGCCGCACGTCGTCAACTACGACCTGCCGCATGTGGCCGAGGACTACGTGCACCGCATCGGCCGCACCGGCCGCGCGGGCGCCGAAGGCGAGGCCGTCTCGCTGGTGAGCCATGAGGACCGGTCGCTCATGGCGGCGATCGAGAAGCTGATGAACCGCAAGGTCGAGAGCCGCATCGTGGACGGCTTCGAGCCCGGGACGTCCTCCGCCCGCGCTCCGCAAGCGGGTCAGGCGCAGCGCCGCCAGGCGCAGGAGCCGAGGCGCGGCCAGGGGCGGCGCGAAGGCCGGCCGGGCCAAGGACGGCGCGAAAGCCAGCAGGGCCAGCGGCGTGCGCAGGGCCAGCCGCGCCAGCCGCAACGACCGCAGCAGCCACGCCGGCCCGAGCGGCACAACGGCCGGCCGCACCGCCATGCGCAGCCGCAAACCCCGGTGAACGCCGAGCGGGAAGCGCAGATCCTCGAGGCGCGGGCGCGCATGGCCGCCGAGGGCGAAGCCCCCGCCGAGCAGCCCAAGCGTTCGATCACCCAGCGCTTCGTAGGCCTCTTCCAGAGGAAGTCCGGCTAGCGCGCTGCTGTGCCCGCGACGGCGTCTTCAAGGGCCTTTACGACGAGGTGCTCGCGCGTGTCCGGCGCTAGGGCTGCATGGCCGCGTCGAGGCGCTGCCAGGCGCCCCGCCAGGCCGCTTGCACCTCGTCGGTGAACGCCTCGCCAAGCGCGTGCGAGAGCGTACAGAAAAGCGCCGTGGACAGCGTCTCGTAGTCGCGCGCCGCTACGCCATACGCCGCGTGGCGCCGGCCGAGCCCCTGCAGCGCGACCGCCACCTTCTCGGGCTCCTCCAGGTTGCGCACGAAGATCGACATCATTGCCGCGAAGCTGCGTCCCTGCTCCTTCATGTCGCCGGCGAAGTAGCGCTGCAGGCTGTCGTCGAGGCTGAAGAGCTTTCCATAGAGGATCTCCGCGAACGTATCGCGGATCGGCAGCATGCTTTTCCAGGTGGTCTGCACAAGCTCGATCTCGCGCGGCGTCATGTCGGACCGTCGGATCGCAAATCGCGTACCACCCGCTTTGGCGCCCGAAAGCGCGTTTTCTGCACCGCCGGCGGGCATCGGGCTCGAGTCGTGCACCACTAGAATACGGGATGCGCGAACCCCAGCCGAAGACCATCCATCTCAAGGATTACGCTCCGCCCGCCTTCCGCGTCGACACTGTCGAGCTCGACGTCGACATTCGCCCCGACGACGCCCTCGTGCGCGCGAAGCTCGAGCTGCGGCGCAACGCCCCCGGCCCCCTGGTTCTGGACGGAGACGAGCTGGAATTGCTTTCCGTCTCGGTGGACGGCAAGAAGCCCGATTACACCGTCACGGCCGAGAAGCTGACCCTCCCGAGCGTTCCCGACGCGTTCACGCTTGAAACCGTGAGCCGCGTCGTGCCGCAGAAGAACACCAAGCTCGAGGGCCTGTACGCGACGCGCCACGGCTTCGTCACGCAGTGCGAAGCGGAAGGCTTCCGGCGCATCACCTGGTTCATCGACCGGCCCGACGTCATGGCGCGCTATACGACCACGGTGCGCGCCGACCCGCAGAAGTATCCGGTGCTGCTCTCGAACGGCAACCTGGTGGACTCGGGGCCGGGCTGGGCCAAATTCCACGACCCGTTTCCCAAGCCTTCGTATCTCTTCGCCCTCGTCGCGGCAAACCTGGAGGTTGTCGAAGACAAGTACAAGGACAAAGACCTCTTCGTCTATGTAGAGCCGGGGAAGCTGGACCAGGCGGCGTGGGCGATGGATTGCCTGAAGCGCGCGATGAAGTGGGACGAGGAGCGCTTCGGGCTGTCGCTCGATCTCGACCAGTACAAGATCGTCGCGGTGGGCGACTTCAATTCCGGCGCGATGGAGAACAAGGGACTCAACATCTTCAACACGCGCTACGTGCTCGCGCGCGCCGACACCGCGACCGACACGGACTACCTCAACATCGACCGCGTGGTGGCGCACGAGTACTTCCACAACTGGACCGGCAACCGCGTCACCTGCCGCGACTGGTTCCAGCTCTCGCTGAAGGAAGGCCTGACGGTGTTCCGCGACCAGGAGTACGGCGCCGACACCTACTCGCGAGGCGTGACGCGCATCCAGGAGGTGCGCAGCCTTCGCGCCGGCCAGTTCCCGGAGGACGCCGGGCCGATGAAGCATCCGGTGCGGCCGCAGTCGTACATGGAGATCCGCAACTTCTACACCATGACGGTGTATGAGAAAGGCGCGGAAGTCGTCCGCATGCAGCACACGCTGCTCGGCGAGGAGAGATTCCAGGCCGGCATGAAGCTGTATTTCGATCGGCACGACGGCCAGGCGGTGACCTGCGACGACTTCGTGCAGGCGATGCAGGACGCCTCGGGCGTTGACCTCTCGCAGTTCCGGCGCTGGTACGACATCGCGGGCACGCCGGTGCTCGACTGCAAGGGCCAGTACGCCGACGGCACCTTCACCCTAAAGACGAAGCAGTCGATGAACCCGCCGTTCCACATCCCGTTTGCCGTCAAGATCGGCGACCGGGAGCAAGTGCTTTCCCTCAAGGAGCGGGAGCAGAGTTTTTCGTTCCCCGTGGAGGCAAAGGCGGTTCCCTCGCTGCTGCGGCGCTTCTCGGCGCCGGTCGTCCTGAACTACCCGTATGCCGAGGAGGAGCTGCTGCACCTCATGGCGCACGACGACGACCCTTTCAACCGCTGGGAAGCGGCGCAGCGGCTCGCGGCCGGCATCATCCTCGAGCGCAAAGGCGCGCCTTCCGAGGCCTTCCTCCGGGCGGCAAAGAACGTGCTCCGCGACCGGGATCCGGCCTTTGCCGCCGAGGTGCTGAACCTGCCCTCGGAGATCTTCCTCGCGGAGCAGATGCCCCTGGTCGACCCCGACGCCCTGCACGCGGCACGCAACGCGCTGCGCAAGAGCCTCGCCAAGGCGCTCGCCGGCGAGCTCGCCGCCCGCTACGGCGCGCTCGCTGCCAAGGGCCCCTACTCGCCCGACGCGGCGTCCATGGGCCGGCGCGCACTGCGCAACCTGTGCCTGTCGTACCTGTCGGAGGTCGGCATGCGCGCGCTGTGCTACGAGCAGTTCAAGGGCGCCGACAACATGACCGACGTCATGGCCGCGCTCGCGGCGCTCGCCAACCTCGACTGCGCGGAGCGCGAGCAGGCGCTCGACGAGTTCTACGAGCGCTGGAAGGACGAGCCGCTCGTGGTCGACAAGTGGCTGGCTGTGCAGGCAGGATCGCGGCTTCCCAAGACGTTGGAAACCGTGAAGCGGCTGCTCGAGCATCCGGCCTTCGACATCAAGGTGCCAAACAAGGTATACGCGCTGATCCGCACCTTCGCCGCGAATCACGCGCGCTTCCATGCCGCCGACGGCGGCGGCTACGCGTTCCTCGCCGACCAGGTGATCGCGCTGAACCGCCTCAACCCGCAGGTCGCCGCTCGCATGGCGCGCGGCTTCGATCGCTGGAAGCGCTTCGATGGGCGCCGACAGGAGAAGGCGCGGACGCAGCTCGAGCGCATCCGCGACACCGAGGGACTGTCCAAGGACGTGGCGGAGATCGTGAGCAAGGCGCTGGGTTGACCTGGCCCCGAAGGAGGGGCCGCCCATAACAACAACCGTTACCCTGGTCGCGATCGTCTTCGCGATCGTGTACGTCGGCATGATCCTCGGCGCGCTGCCTTTCCTGCGCCTGGATCGCACGGGGATCGCGCTGCTCGGCGCCATCGCGCTCGTCGGGCTCGGCGCCCTCACAGCCGAGGAGGCGGCGAGGTCGGTGCACCTGCCGACCCTCTTGCTGCTTTTCTCGTTCATGGTGCTCTCGGCGCAGATGCGCCTGGGCGGGTTCTACACGTGGGTGACGCTGCGCATCGCGGCGCTGCCGCTCGGGCCCCGCGCGCTGCTCGCCGCAACCATGCTCGCGGTCGCGGCGCTCTCCGCCGTGTTCAGCAACGACGTCATCTGCCTCGCCATTGCGCCGGTGCTCGCCGACGCCTGCCTGCGCCGCGGCGTCGACCCGGTGCCCTATCTCATCGGCCTCGCGTGCGCCGCGAACATCGGCTCGGCGGCCACGCTGATCGGCAACCCGCAGAACATGCTCATCGGCCAGGTGCTCGCCCTGCCCTTCGCCGGCTACCTCGTCGAAGCCATGGTGCCCGTCCTGCTCAGCCTCGCCGCGGCGTGGGCGATCCTTGAGCGGCGAATCGAGAAGGGTCCTTTGGCAGGCCTTCCTATACTTGATCGCCGGGACGACGCCTATGCCGTCTTCGACCGCTGGCAGACGGCGAAGGGCCTCGCGGTGGCCGCCGCCCTCATGATCGTCTTTCTCTTCACCTCGTGGCCGCGCGAGGTGGCGGCTCTCGCCGGCGCCGGGGTGCTGCTTATGAGCAGCCGCCTGCACTCCAGCAAAATGCTCGGGCTGGTGGACTGGCAGCTGCTGGTGCTCTTCATCGGTCTCTTCGTCGTCAACCACGCGTTCCAGGAGACGGGCCTCGCGGCCCGGGCGCTCGAGGTCCTCGCCGCCGCTGGCGCGCCGCTCACCGAGCCGGCGCCGCTTTTCGCGGCGACTTTCGTGCTCTCGAACGTCGTCTCGAACGTGCCCGCGGTGATGCTGCTTCTGCCCGCGGCCACCGAGCCCTTCTCCGGACCGATGCTCGCCCTGGTCAGCACGCTCGCGGGAAACCTGGTGATCGTCGGCTCGATCGCCAACATCATCGTGGTCGACGCGGCCCGCCGCCGCGGCATCGAGATCGACTGGAAGTGCCACGCGCGCACCGGCGTGCCCGTCACGCTTGCCTCGCTTGCAATCGCCGCCGCGTGGTTTAGCCTGACAGGATAAGACCCATGGACGTGCTCATCCTCGCCACCGCCGCCTTCCTGATGGCGCACTTCGTCACCAGCACTCCGCTGAGGCCGGCCCTGGTGAACGCCATGGGCGAATGGCCGTACCGCGGCGTTTACTCGCTCGTCGCCTTCGTCACCCTCGCCTGGATGATCTGGGCCTACGTCCAAACGCCGCGCGAGGCGCTGCTCTGGACGCCGCTGCGCCTCGTGCCGCTCCTGGTCATGCCGGTCGCGTTCATCCTCATCGTGTGCGGCTACTGGCGCAACCCGACGCTCGTGGGGGCAGAGAAGCTCCTGAAGAGCGAGGACCCGGCGCGCGGCATGATTCGCGTCACGCGCCATCCTCTCATGTGGGGCATCATGCTCTGGTCGGGCGCGCATATCGTCGCGCGCGCCGACGCGAAGTCGATCGTCTTCTTCGGCGGCTTCTTCGTGCTCGCCACGCTCGGCACGGTGCTGATGGACCGCAGGAAGCGCGACGATCCCGATTTCCGCCGCTTCGCTGCCGTAACCTCCAACGTCCCCTTCGTCGCCATCGCCCAGGGCCGCAACCGCCTGGCGTGGCGCGAGATCGGCTGGGCGCGCCCGCTCGTGGGCATCGCCGTCTTCGCCGCGCTCTTCCTCCTGCACGGCCTGCTCTTCGGCGCTAGGCCTTACTGAGCTTTCGCCGCACCCGCTCGTCGAACCTGGCCACATTCACCACCACGCGCTCGTGCGTCCCGTGGCCGATGAGATCTTTTTCATCCCTCGCCTCCACGCGGAACGAGATTTTCCCTCCCACGACCCGCTCGACGACGGCGGTCGCGGAAACGCGCATCCCCACCGGCGTCGCGGCGACGTGGTGCACGTCGAGGTGCGTGCCCAGGCTCTGGGTGCCGGGCTCGAGCAGGTGCTCGACGGCGGCGAGCGCCGCCGCTTCCATGAGGTTGATCATCACGGGCGTGGCGAGCACGTGCACCTTGCCGCTGCCGATGCGCGGCGCGGTGTGCTCCTCGCCCACGACGAGCTCGGCACTACCCGACATCCCGGCCGCAATGTCCATGCGGCCATTCTATTTCCTGTCGATGACCGCCTCGAGGTATTCCGCGGGCAGCACGGCCGTATCGTCACCGGAGCGGTTGAAGCGCGCCGCAAGCTGGAGAAGATCCGCAGCGAACCGCTCCTTCCCCGCCTCGTCAAGCGCCTCGAACGTCTGGCGCGTCGGGCCGAAGTTCTCCCGGAAGTACGCGAGCCAGTGTCGCAAGGACGGGTAGCGCAGCACGTAGAGTCGCTTTTCCAGTCGCATGGGCGCCGCCTCTCCGAATAGCTCGCGCAAGCCGGCTTCGGTGCCCCACGCGAGCGGCGAGCTCGTCCCGGATGGCGGTGGCGCGTAGCGCGCGGTGATGCCGAACCACTGGCCGACGAAGCCCTCGGGCGTCCAGCTCACGAGCCCGATGCGGCCACCGTGGCGGCAGACGCGCACGAGCTCCCGGGCGGCGCGCGCCTGGTCGGGGGCGAACATCACCCCGAAGGTGGACAGGACGTAGTCGAAGGCTGCGTCCGGGAACGCGAGCGCCTCCATGTCGCCTTCCTCCAGGCGCAGGTCGAGCCGCTCGGCGGCGGCGCGCTCGCGGGCGCGCGCGAGAAGCGCCGGTACGTAGTCGACCCCGGTGGTCTCGCAGCGGCGCCGCGCGGCGGCAAGCGCGGTGTTGCCGCTTCCGGTCGCGACGTCGAGCACGCGCGAGCCGGCGCGGAGGTCGACTGCCTCGCACAGCAGCTCCGAGGTGATGAGGAGCGGCGTCGCCACCGCCGCGTAGTCGCCGGCCGCCCACATCTCGCGCTGCCGGTCCTTGATGATCGAAAGGTCGCTCATGCCGCCGAGGTTGCGCCGGACCCGCTCGAACCTCCAGTTCAATATCTGAACTAAACTCGGCGCATGGGCAAGCGCTATGGCCAGTTCTGCCCGGTCGCGATGGCGGCGCAGGTGCTCTGCGAGCGCTGGATGCCGCTCGTCCTTCGCGAGCTCATGTACGGCAGTACGCGCTTCAACGAGATTGCCCGGGGCGTGCCGCTGATGTCCCGAGCGCTGCTGAGCGCACGACTGCGCGAGCTGGAGTCCGCGGGCATCGCGCGCAAGGATGGGGATCGCTATCGCCTCACCGAAGCCGGCGAGGCACTGCGGCCGATCGTGGAGCAGATGGGCCTTTGGGCACAGTACTGGCTGAAGGGCGGGCTTGCTGACGAGGACCTGGACGACAAGCTGCTGATGTGGAGCCTGCGACGATCGCTCCGCCTGCCGCCGGATATCGAACGCCGCGTGGTGCTGCGCTTCGACTTCCACGGGCTGCCCCCGAGCGCGCGCGTCGCGCGTCGGAGCTGGTGGTTGCTCGCGCAGAAGCCCGACGACGTTGAGATCTGCGTCAAGGACCCCGGCTTCGACGTCGATGTCGTCGTGGCGGCGGACCTGCGCTCCTTCACCGAGGTGACACTCGGCCGGCGGCCGCTGGCCGGCGCCGTGCGCGAAGGTCGGGTGAAGCTGCAAGGCCACCCCGCCATGGTGCGCAGCCTCAGGCAGTGGCTTCCTCTCAACGGCGAAGCGATGCACGGCATGGGCCTCCTGCGGTGAGCCACCGCGTCGCGATCCTCGGCTGCGGCTTCGGCGGCCTGTGGGCGGCGCGACATCTGCGCGGCGCGCCGGTCGAGGTCACGGTGATCGACCGCGCGAACCACCACCTGTTCCAGCCGCTGCTCTACCAGGTGGCGACCGCGGGCCTTTCGGCGCCGGCGATCGCCGCGCCGATCCGCCACATCCTCGGCGGCCAGAAGAACCTGACGGTGCTTCTCGCGGAGGCCACGCGTATCGATCCAGGGAAGAAAGAGGTCTGCCTCGACGACGGCGCGCGCGTCGCCTACGACTACCTCGTGCTCGCCACCGGCTCGACGCACAGCTACTTCGGCCACGACGAGTGGGCGCGCTACGCGCCGGGCTTGAAGACGCTCGACGACGCGCTCGACATCCGCCGGCGCATCCTGCTCGCCTTCGAGCGCGCGGAGCGCGAGAGCGACCCGGCGCGGCGTGCCGCCTGGCTCACCTTTGTCGTGATCGGTGCCGGGGCCACAGGGGTAGAGCTCGCCGGAACGCTCGCGGAGATCGCGCGGCGCACGCTGCCCGGGGAATTCCGCCGCTTCGACCCGCGTAACGCGCGCGTCATCCTGCTCGAAGCGGGGGCGCGCGTGTTGCCGCCCTACCCGCCCGACCTGTCCGAGAAGGCGCGCCTGCAGCTCGAGCGCCTCGGCGTCGCCGTATTCCTGGAGAAAAAGGTGACCGGCGTCGACGCCGAAGGCGTGTCAATCGGCGAGGAAAAGATTGCCGCGAAGACGGTGCTCTGGGCGGCGGGCGTCGCGGCCTCGCCGATCGCCCGCACGCTCGGCGTGCCGCTCGAGCGCAGTGGGCGGGTGCGCGTCGAGCCGGACCTCTCGCTTCCCGGCCATCCCGAGGTCTTCGTGATCGGCGACCTCGCCCTGCTCGACGACGTGCCCGGCATCGCGCCCGCGGCGAAGCAGATGGGCCGGCACGCCGCCAGGAATATCTTGAGAAAACTGTCCAATAAGAAGACCGCCCCATTCCGGTACCGGGACTACGGGCAGCTCGCGACGATCGGGCGCAACGCCGCGGTGGCGACCTTCGGGCGCCTGCACCTCTCGGGCTACCCCGCGTGGCTACTCTGGCTGCTCGCGCACATCTTCTTCCTCATCGGCTTCCGGAACCGGCTCGTGGTGCTCATCGACTGGGCATGGGCGTACTGGACCCAGGAGCGCAACGCACGGATCGTCCTCCGGGAGCTGCCCAAATAGAGGGGAGCTCCGGTCAAAGAGGCAGCTTGGAGGCGTAGAGCTTGGCCTTGGCGCGGTTGCCCGAGCGCTCGGAGGCCTTGAGCGCGCCTGCCAGCGCGCGCAGCCGGTTCGGCTCCTTCGCCAGGACAGCCTCGAATTCGCGCAGCGCCCCCTTCGCATCTTTCTGCTCGAGTCGCACGTAGGCGAGCACTTCGCGCGCCGGGACGAGCGGGCCGGGCGTGACGGCGTGCTTCTCCGTCGCGTCCTCGCGCTTCGCCGCGGCGGACAGCACGCTGATGCCCTGCTTGCCATCGCCCTCGGCGACCAGGGCAAGGCCGCGGACGACCTCGGCCTGGATGGCGATCTGCTCCGCCCAGTACGCGACGCCCGTACCGGCGCGCAGGGCATCGAGGCGCTCCGCCTCGAGGCGCGCAGCGGGGGCGTCGCCGCTCATCGCCGCGCCCAGGCCGCGCGCATACGCGTTGATCGCTTCGGCGAAGGTGTACTTCTTCCAAGGGAAATCATCCGGCGCGAGCCGAAGGCTCGAGGCCGTCTTCCATTCCGCGCGCTCGAGGGCGAGGCGCGCCGGCATGGCCGCGTAGGCGTAGGCGGACGCCGGATGGTCGATGCGCGCCGGATTTGCGAAGGCCTCGTCCACGATCCGGCGGGCGGCGTCGTGCTCGCCGAGCTGCAGGTGCGCGTACACCATGTAGTCGTACGCGTGCCACTTGTCGAAGCCCTTGTCTCCGGCGGCCTTCGCGGATGCGCCGTTCGCCTCGATCGACTCCCGCCAGGCGCCCACACGGGTGAAGATGTGCGAAGGCATGTGCAGCGCGTGGGGCGCGTCGGCCGCGATCTTGCTGTATCGCCTCGCCGCCTGGAGTCCCTTCCCCGCGATTGGCGGATAGTCGTAGCTGTGGATGAGGTAGTGCGCCACGCCCGGGTGATCGGGCTGGTCGAGCGAGATCTTTTCCAAGATCTTCGCCGCCTTGAGCTGGTTGGTGTACTTCTTGTCCGCCGGGTCGAAGTTCGCGGAGAGAAACAGCGCGTACAGCACCGCGGCCTCCTCATCGCGAGGGTAGCGCTGCATCAAGCGCTCGAAGGCAGCCTCCAGGGCCTTGGCGCGCGTCTTGTGGTCTGGCTGGCCCTCGGCGAAGAACGCGCCCAGGGCCGTGGCGTAGGCGCGCTCGCGCTCCGAGCGCAGGCCGGTGCGCTCGGCCTGCTCGAGAATGCGCGGCCCCTCGGCGAGCGCCGCCGGCGAGATCACCGTGGGCCAGGCGAACGGATTGTTGAGGGAGGCCAGCGCCCTCGCCCAGTGCGCCATGCCGCAGGAGGGGTCCGCCTGCAGGACGGACTCGAGCGGCGCCTGCATCTGGCTCCAGGCGAAGGAGTGGTAGTACGCCATGGCCAGGTTGAATTGAGCCTGCGCCGGCTCGTTGCACTCCACCTTGAAGTGCACCTTGCCGAGCCGCACGTCTCCGTGCGGCCAAGCGGGGGCAGAGAGGAGCAGGATGACAAGCGTTAGCGCGGTTCTCATCGGATTCCTCCTTTGACCGTAAGCTGCGCCCGCCGGTATCGACCAACGGTGCGGAATGCGGGCATCCTACCGCTGCAAGCTCGTCGAGATCAATCCGCATCGCCACCATGAACGACGTGCCGCACCACAAGACCGACGCCGAGCACTTCAAGTGCTACGGCAACCTGCCGCCCGGCGCGCCTCCTCTCAAACGAGCAACTACTTCACCTCGATGACGCCCTTCATGCTCGGGTGCAGGCCGCAGATGTAGTTGTACTCGCCCGGCTTGTCGAGGGTGAGGGAAGCCTTCTGCCCCCGCAGGAACACCTCGGTGCGCGGCCCACCGGCCACGGTGATCTGATGCGGCGTGTCATCGCTGTTGAAAAAGGTGAGCGCCTTGCCGGCCATGGCGGTGATCTTCGCCGGCAGGAACGCGAACGAGGCGATGTTGACGTCGCCTTTCCTGCCTTCGACGAGCGACTGCTTCGCGGACGGGAAGGTGTTGTTCAGCTTGGCGAGCGAGATCACGAAGTCCTGCTTCGCGTGCGGCAGGTGGCAGGTGAAGCAGGCCTTGTTGTTGGCGTTGCCCTTGGGATTGGGCTTGCCGTCGGCGGTAAAGACCGCGTATTCCCACTCGCCGTTGCGCGGCCAATCGGCCGGGTAGTCCCCGCCCCAGCCGCGCTCCTTCTGCATGACGGTGTGGGCGATGATGTCCTTCTTCAGGAAGCGGCCGCTCGCGTCCTTGAGCGGGTTGCCCTTCTCATCGGTATGCACGCTCCATTGAACGAGCGTCAGGATCGTGCCGTACGGAATCGGCTGGCCCTTGCGCACCGCCTCGACCGCGGCGGGCGGCGCATAGAGCTCGCGGTACTGCTTGCTGTCGGGCCGGTCGAGCGTCTGGTAGAGCACGCCCTTCAGGTAGTCGTTCGGGAACTGGATCTTCTCCGGCCCGGCATGGGCCAGCGTACCGATCGTCACGGCGGCCAGCGACAAAATGAACGTTCTCATCATCCTCCCCTCTCGTCCCACAGCCAGGCCGCTCCCCGTACGCCGCTCGAGTCGCCGTGGGCGTTGCGCTCGAGGCGGGTCGCCACGTGGTCGGAGAACACGTGGCGTGTCCACAGGCGCGGCACCTCGGTGTACAGGCGCTCGACGTTGGACATTCCACCGCCCAGCACGATGACGTCGGGGTCGAGGATGTTGATCACTCCCGCGAGGGACCGAGCCAGCCGCTCGACGTAGCGATCTACGGCTCTTCCTCCTTCCAGAACAATCTCTTCCGGGGACTCCCGCCGTCCCGTCAGCGCCTCGTGATCGCGCGCGAGCCCCGGGCCCGAGAGGTAGGTCTCGATGCAGCCGGCGCGGCCGCAATAGCAGGGCGGCAGCGGCAGGTCCTCGGGTCCGGGCAGCGGCAGCGGGTTGTGGCCCCACTCGCCGGCGATGGCATTGGCCCCGCTGAGCACCTTGCCGCCCACGGCGATGCCGCCACCCACCCCGGTGCCGAGAATCACGCCGAAAACCACTCGTGCGCCCCTGCCCGCGCCGTCTACGGCCTCGGAGAGGGTGAAGCAGTTGGCGTCGTTCTCGATCCTTACCTCCCGACCGAGCGCGCGCTCGAGGTCCTGCTTGAGTGGCTTGCCGATCAGCCAGGTGGAGTTAGCGTTCTTGACCAGTCCGGTAACCGCCGAAAGCGTGCCTGGAATGCCGATCCCGACGGTGCCCTCGCCGGTCCGCGCGAGCGAGGCGACGGCTGCCAGCGTGGCCGCGTAGTCGCCCCGCGGGGTGGCCATGCGCTTGCGGAACACTTCGGCGCCCGACGCGTCGAGCGCCATCGCCTCGATCTTGGTGCCGCCCAGGTCCACGCCGATACGCAAGCCCATGAGGGCGCAAGCGTACCGCGCGACGTTGCCTAGCTGACGGTCTCGAAGCGGGCGCGCGTGATGCGGTCCATGTTCAGCCCCTCGATGCGGATGAGCTGCGTGGGACCCCGGCGCAGCGGCGAATGCAGGTCGCGCTCGTTGTAAACGTGGGCGACGCCCGGCGTGAGCTTGTAGGTGCGGGTGGGACGCGCCTTGCCGGGCTTGCCTTCGGAAGGCTCGGCGACGCGCGCGTAGTCGGTCATCTCGGTCTCGCCCTTCGCTTGCCCGTAGATCGCCCAGGAAGGTCCGTGGTCGTGCGGCGGCGAGGCCTTGGCGCTCCTGTAGTTGTGCGCGAGGATGCAGAAACCCAGCTCCGGGTCTTCGTAAAGGATCTGTCTCTCCGAGGTATCCTCGTTGACGTTTTCTTTGACGAACCGCGCGTCGCGCAGCAGCTCCTCGAGGCGTGCGCAGATCTTCCTGCGGCCCTCGGGGCCCGGGTCGGCCTCGAGGACGGAGCGGCACTCGGCGGCGAACTGTTGCAGGTTCATCTGGCGGTCTCCAGTCGGCCCGGCCGATAGAATAGTCCCGGGGAGGCGGCGTGCGCAATTTCGGCAGCTTCGACTACGTCATCGTCGGCGCGGGCAGCGCGGGATGCCTTCTCGCCAACCGTCTTTCGAAGGACCACTCGGTCCTGCTCCTCGAGGCTGGCGGCAAGGACGACTGGTTCTGGATCGACGTCCCGGTCGGCTATCTCTATACCATCGCCAATCCGCGCACCGACTGGTGCTTCAAGACCTCCCCCGACGAGCACCTCGCCGGGCGCTCGATCCACTATGCCCGCGGCCGCGTGCTCGGCGGCTGCTCGTCGATCAACGCGATGATCCACATGCGCGGCCAGAAGGCGGACTGGGACCACTGGGCATCGCTTGGCAACCGCGGCTGGTCCTGGGACGACGTGCTTCCGGTCTTCCAGTCGCTCGAGGACTACGAGGGCGGCGCCGTCGACGGCTACGGCGCGGGCGGCGAGGTGCGCGTCGAGAACCCGCGTGTGCACTGGGCGATCATCGATGCCTGGCGCGACGCGGCGGAGGAATGCGGCATTCCGAAGATCCGCTGCTTCAATCAGGGCGACAACTTCGGCTGCGCGTACTTCCAGATGAACCAGCGCCGCGGCCGGCGCTGGAGCGCCACCCGGGCTTTCCTGCGCCCGGTGCTGCACCGGCGGAGCCTGCGCGTGGTGACCGGCGCGCACGCCGGCCGCGTGCGTTTCAAGGACGGGAAAGCCTCCGGCGTCGAGTTCACCCTCGGCGCGGAGAAGCTTTTTGCCCAGGCGAAGGCCGAGACGATCCTCGCGGCCGGCGCGATCGGCTCGCCGCAGCTCCTGCAACTTTCAGGAATAGGAAACGCGAAGCATCTCCGTGAGATGGGCATCGCTCCGGTGCTTGACCTGCCCGGGGTGGGGGAGAACCTGCAGGACCACCTGCAGATCCGCTTGCAGTACAAGATAAAGAACGCCAAAACGCTGAACGGCATCGCCAACCGCTGGTGGGGCAAGGCGGCGATGGCGCTCGAGTACTTAGCCTTGCGCACCGGGCCGCTCACCATGCCGCCGTCTCAGTGCGGCGCCTTCGCGAGGAGCAACCCCGCGCAACCCACGCCGAATATCGAGTGGCACGTCCAGCCACTCTCCCTCGACAAGTTCGGCGATCCGCTGCACAGCTTCCCGGCGATCACGCCGAGCGTCTGCAACCTGCGGCCCGCCTCGCGCGGCCGGGTGCGCATCATCTCGCCCGATCCCGCCGCGCACCCGGACATCAAGCTGAATTACCTCTCGGCGCCCGAGGACCGCAAGGTGGCCGTGGACGCGATCCGCTTCACGCGCCGCATCATGGCCGCGAAGGCAATGCGGAAGTTCGAGCCCGAGGAGTACCGCCCCGGTCCCGCCTTTGCCGATGATCCGTCTCTGGAAAAGGCAGCCGGAGCGCTCGGCACCACCATCTTCCACCCGGTGGGGACCTGCAAGATGGGCAACGATGCCATGGCGGTCGTCGACGACGAGCTCCGCGTTCGCGGCGTGGCCGGGCTGCGGGTGATCGACGCCTCCGTCATGCCGCGCATCACCTCCGGGAACACCAACGCTCCGACCTACGTGATCGCCGAGCGCGGCGCCAGGCTCGTGCTCAGCGCGCGCGCTTCCTCTTCCTGAGGGCTTTCGTCCTCAAGTCCTCGAGGATCGGCCGCACCGACGAGGCGAAGCGCGCCGGGTCCTCACAGGAGCGCGCGAGCAGCATCGCCCCCTCGAGCGCGCTCACCACCATGCGGGCGACGTCGCGCGCCGGGGCGCCGGGACGCAGCGCCTTCTCGCGCCGGCCGCGCTCGATGAGCTCGGTGAGCCAGGCTTCGTTCTTCTCGAAGAAGAGCCGTACCTGGGCGCGCATCTCCTTTGGCAGCGTGCTGTACTCGGCGGCGAGCATGCCGCAGAGGCACAGCCGGTCGTTGACGAGCACGTCCTCGTAGAGCTTGGCGTAGCGCGCAAGCTTGACGTAGGGGTCGTCGGCGCTTTGCGCGATCCCGGCGAGCGCCGCGTCGAAGCCTTCGACGTAGCGCTGCATCAGCGCCCGCCCCAGGTCGGCCTTGGTGGGGAAGTGGTGGTGCAGGCTCGCCTTCGCGATCCCGAGCTCGGCGGCAATGTCGGAGTAGCTGAAACCATTGAAGCCGCGGGTCTGCGCCAGGCGCTCGGCGATGTCCAGCATGCGGGTGGCGGTATCCGGGGCCTGGGCCATGGCTTGACAGGGTACCCTACCTACCGGTAGGTTGCCACCTACCTACCACTTGGTAGATTCAATCTCCGAGGAGGATGCCATGGCAGTGAACGAGGAGCGGCTGAACGCATTCTTGGGCAAGGCGGTGGGCGACCTGGGCGCGGCGATTAGCGCGGTGCTGCTGTCGCTCGGCGACGAGCTCGGGCTCTACAAGGCGCTGGCGAAGGGTCCGCTCACGCCGAAGGAGCTCGCCGAGCGCACCGGCACGACCGAGCGCTACGTGCGCGAGTGGCTCGCCAACCAGGCCGCCGGCGGCTACGTGGACTACGACGCGGCGAGCGGGAAGTACGGGCTCAACCCGGAGCAGGCGCTGTGCCTCGCCGACCCGAACGGCCCGGTCGACCTGCCCGGCGCCTACCAGATCGTGCAGGATCTCTTCCACATCAAGGAGCGCGCACGCGAGAACTTCCGCACCGGCAAGGGCATGGAATGGGGCGAGCACCACGCGTGCCTCTTCCACGGCACCGAGCGTTTCTTCCGCGCGAGCTACAACGCGAGCCTGCTCTCGTCCTGGCTCCCCGCGCTCGACGGCGTGGTGGCGAAGCTCGAGCAGGGCGGCCGCGCGGCCGATGTGGGCTGCGGCCACGGCGCGAGCACCATCCTGATGGCGAAGGCATTTCCGAAGTCCGAGTTCGTCGGCATCGACTACCACGAGCCCTCGATCCAGACCGCGCGCGAGCGCGCCGAGCAGGCGAGCGTGCGCAATGTCCGCTTCGAGGCGGCCGACGCCGGCTCGTACAAGGCCGACGGGCTCGACTTCATCGCCTTCTTCGACTGCCTGCACGACATGGCCGACCCCGCCGGCGCCGCGCGCCACGCGCGCGCCGCGCTCAAAGACGACGGCCGCTGCATGATCGTCGAACCTTTCGCCAATGACAGGATCGAGGACAACCTCAATCCGGTCGGTCGCGTGTTCTACGGCGCCTCATCGCTCGTCTGCGTGCCGGTCTCGCTCGCCCGCAAGGGGCCTGCGCTCGGGGCCCAGGCGGGCGAGAAGCGCCTGCGCGACATCGTGGTCGGCCAAGGCGGGTTCTCGGCCCTGCGCCGCGCGATGGAGACGCCGTTCAACCTGGTGCTGGAAGCTCGCCCGTAGCGTACGAGAGATCGCCTTGAACTCCGGTGGCCGCGCCCCATCTAAGGGGCGTCGGCCGCTGCTACCATTGGCGGCCTTCCACAAGGAGAAAAGGCGTTCATGAAGCGCATCGCGCTCTTCCTCGCCACCAACATCGCCGTCCTGGTGGTGCTCTCGGTCATCATCAACGTCTTCGGCCTGGGCAACTTCCTCACCGCCGAGGGCATCGACCCGGTCGGCCTGCTCGTTTTCTCCGCGGTGATCGGCTTCACCGGCGCGATCATCTCGCTGCTCATCTCCAAGCCCATGGCGAAGATGAGCACCGGCGCGCGCGTGATCGACGGCTCGGAGGGCACGACCGAGCACTGGCTGGTGCAGACGGTCGAGAAGCTCGCGCGCCAGGCGAACATCGGCATGCCCGAAGTCGCGATTTTCGAGGGCGCGCCCAACGCCTTCGCCACCGGCGCGTTCAAGAATTCGGCGCTGGTCGCGGTGTCCACGGGCCTGCTGCAGTCGATGAGCCGGGAAGAGGTCGAGGCGGTGCTCGGCCACGAAGTCGCCCACGTCGCCAACGGCGACATGGTCACGCTCACGCTCATCCAGGGCGTGGTGAACACCTTCGTCATCTTCCTCTCGCGCATCGTGGGCTTCATCGTCGACAAGATGATCTTCCGCACCGAGCGCGGCGTCGGCCCGGGCTTCTTCATCGCCTCGCTGGTCGCGCAGATCGTGCTGGGCATCCTCGCCTCGATGATCGTCGCCTGGTTCTCGCGCCAGCGCGAGTTCCGCGCCGACCGCGGCTCGGCGGAGCTGATCGGCACGCCGCAGCCGATGATCAAGGCGCTCGCCCGCCTGGGCGGCGTGCCGCCGGGCGAGATGCCGCAGGCCTTCGAGGCCCACGGCATCCAGCAGAGCCGCTCGAAATTCCTCGGGCTCTTCTCGAGCCACCCGCCGATCGAGGAGCGCATCGCGGCGCTCCAGCAGCCGCCCTACGCCCGCTAGCTCATGATCGGCGCGAGCGCGTCGCCGATGCGCTTCATCTGGACGTCGGTGATCATGCCGCCCAGGATTTTCTGGAAGCGCTCGTCCTGGACGCCCGAGACAATGTACTGCCAGCGGTAAGCGGCCAGCATAGTCTTGCCGATGCGCTCGGCTTCGGGCCGGCCGAACGTGCGCCCACCCACTCGCAGGAAGTAGTCGGCATCGGCCTTCGCCTGCATCTGCAGGATGCCGTCGACCGCCCCGACCAGCGCGATGAGGTCGTTGACCCCCTGATCGAGCGCTTCGGGCGTCAGCCGCGCGTTCTCGCGCTGCCACTCGAGCTCGTCCAGGATCGCGTGCTGTGACTCCTCCTTCCAGTGGAACAGGAACACGTCCTTCCAGAGCTCCGAAAGCTCGGCGTCGGCCTCGATGCTCTCCCGGTAATGTGCCTGCGTGAAGAGCTCGATGTGGCAAGTTAGCGCGAGGACGGCCCAAGTGGACTTCGACAGCACTGCCCCCGCGACGTCGTTCGGCTGCGGCAGGAAGGCGTAGCCGGCCGGCATCTGCGGCGCCATCATCGCCTCCACCCGGCGGAACAGCTCCTGGTGCTTGAGCTCCTCGTCCGTGAAGCGCACGAGGGCCTCGAGCGCGACCTGGTCGCCGAGCCAGTGCGAGCGGGACAGCTCGAGCATCTTGGCGCCGATGAAGCGCTCGACCAGGCCGAAGATATTGGCGTAGCTGCGCCCCTGGACCTGGCTGAACAGGCGGCGCTCGTCGCCACTCAGGAAATCGAGGTCGCGGACCTTCGACAGCCCGTCCGGCAGGAACTTCTTCGCCCCATCGAAATTGCGCCCACGGATGACGTCGCGGTCGATGTCCCAGCGGACGCGCTTGGATACCTCGACACACTTGGCGTACCGGGGACCGGCGTCGGATTGCGGCATGGCTTGCACGGTCTTTCTCCTCAGGTGGTTTCGACCGGGCCATCGTGCGCCCTTGCCGGCTCGGCCGCCTGAGGGCCCTTGTCCCGCGGACGCGGGAAAACGCGCAAAAAGCACGGGACCCCAGTCCCGCGCGCGCTTCAGCGCTCGCGCCGGGAGGACCCCAGGCCCGCTTCGCGCGCGAGCACGATCGCCTGCGAGCGGTTCTCCACCTCGATCTTGTCGAAGATGTGGGTGATGTTGTTGCGCACCGTCTTCTCCGACAACGCGAGGCGCGCGGCGATCTGCGCGTTGTCCAGTCCTTGTGCGATGTGATCGAGGATCTCGCGCTCGCGGGCCGTAAGGGACGGAAACACGCCCTCCGGCGGCGCTTGCCGCGAAGGATAGAACTCGCCGAGCGCGGCCAGGAAATCCCGCCAGGCGGGCTCGTCCTGCATCATCAAATGATTGCGTGTCTCCAGGCCGACGAAGCGCGCGCCCGGAATCAGCCCGGCGAGAAGCCGTCCATCCTCGAAGGGGACGCGCAGGTCGCCGCGGCCGTGCATCACGAGCGTCGGGCAACCGACTCGCGGAGCGTCGTCCTGGACATCGATTAGGCTAATCTTGGAGAAGATTGCCGCCGCGGTCTGCGCCGACGCGGTCAGCGGCATGAAGTCGTTGAAGGCGCGGATCGCCGCCACGGGCGCATCCGGCATGAACTGGTTGCTGAAGACCTGCCGGAAGGAAGGGTCGTCGCCGCCCCAGCCGAGCTCGATCAGCTTGAGCTGAGTCTGCCGCCTCTCGATGGCGGCGCCGGTGTAGCCGCGCCTCAGCCAGCCGCGGGCGAAGCCTCCGTGGAGAACGAGATGGCTCACGCGCTCGGGGTGGCGTGCCGCATAGCGCACCGCGGAAGCCGCGCCCTGCGAGAGCCCGAGCAGGGCGAAGCGATCGAATCCGGCGGCGTCGATGACGGCCTCGAGGTCGCGCACGTGCGCCTCGAACGAGATCTCCGGTACCTCGCGATCCGAGAGGCCGGTGCCGCGCTGGTCGAAGCGCAGCAGGCGGTAACGCCGGGACAGATCCTCCACCCATGGGCGCATCGCCGGATTCGTCCAGTCGTGCTCGAGGTGTGTGAACCAGTGCGGCGCACGGACGAGCGGCGGCCCCTCGCCCGAGACGGCGAAGGCCAGGCGCGTGCCGTCGAAGCTAGTGCAAAAGCGCACGTGCTGTCGCATGCGGGCACCACGATACTCGGACTCCGGGCGAAGAGGGCTACCGGGTGCCGAAACGAAGCTCGCGCGCCAAGTCGCCGGATCGGCCAATGCGAGGCTGCCGCGCTTCATGCCTTCCTCCTCCCTCGAGATGCGCGGCGATCAGGTCGTTCACCTGGTCCGCGTGGGTAAGCGGTGCCATGTGGCCGGCGCCCTCCAGCGTGACGAGTCGCGCCTCGGGAAGCGCCTGCGCGAGCAACTCGCAGATCCGCCTGGTGGGTCTCGGCGAAAGCGCGCCCCGGACGATCAAGGTCGGATTGTTGATCTCCCGATAGGCGTCCATGTCGGCGACCTCGCTCAGCACGGCATGGAACTCCATGGCGACTTTCGGCAGTCGCGCCGCCATGGCCGCGCGCTTCGCGGCAGGCAAGGCATCCCAGCTTCCCGGGCCGCTCCAGTACTCGACGAAAGCGCCGAAGCCGCCCACAAAGTCGCCGCAGGCGACGGCCCGCGCGACCTTGCCGGCAACTGCCTCGATCTCTGCGCGATCATCGAGCAGGTGGAATGCGACGGGCTCGACCAGCGCCAGGCTGCGCACGAGCGCGCCGTTCAGGCGCGCGAAGTGCAAGGCAACCGCGCCGCCGTACGAATGGCCGAGCAGGTGCACCGGCTCGCCGATGCTCTGGACGAGGTCGTGCACGATCCGCGCTTCGTGCGCAAGCCTGAACGGTTCGCTGCCCGACCACGGCGCGGCGGTCCCGTAGCCGCAGAGGTCGGGTGTGAAGACGCGGTAGCGCTTCGACAGGCGCTCGGCGAGCGCGCGCCACTGCGCGCCCGACGCTCCGGAGCTGTGCAGCAGCACGACCGGGTCAGGCTGCGACAAGTCCGGACGTGGCAT
>DASRKB010000147.1:0-32019 GCA_035649175.1 Burkholderiales bacterium
CACCGTGACGCCCTTCTTCACCACTTCCTGGGCAAGGGCCTTGGAGAAGCCCGCCATGCCAGCCTTGGCCGCGGAGTAGTTCGTCTGCCCGAACTGGCCCTTGATGGCGTTCACCGAGGAGATGTTGATGATGCGGCCCCACGCGCGCTCGACCATGCCGTCGATCACCTGGCGCGTGACGTTGAACACGCTGTTCAGGTTGGTGTTGATCACCGCCATCCAGTCCTGCTCGGTCATGCGCTTGAACACGGCGTCGCGCGTAATGCCGGCGTTGTTCACTAGGATGTCGACCGGTCCCACCACCGAGCGCACGTTGTAGAACATCTCGGCGCAGGAGTCGAAGTCCGACACGTCGCCCTCGCCGGCGTAGACGCGCCATCCCTCGGCGCGCATCTCGGCGAGCCACTCGGACTTCTTCTCATAGCCCGGCAGGCAGCCGGCCACCACAGTGTGCCCGCTGCGGGCGAGGCGCCTGCAGATCGCCGTGCCGATCCCCCCCATGCCGCCGGATACGAACGCGATGCGCGTCGTCGCAGGCAGCGACTCGTCGCGCCAGGCTTCCGGCCTTTG
Organism: Burkholderiales bacterium; assembly: GCA_035649175.1. Taxonomy (GTDB): domain Bacteria; phylum Pseudomonadota; class Gammaproteobacteria; order Burkholderiales; family SG8-39; genus SCGC-AG-212-J23. Next base: position 571 of record DASRKB010000147.1, read on the forward strand.
TGCCACCTCTGCTTCATTCCCCATCTTTCGTGTTTCCTTTCTTCGCTATCGTTCTACGGCGAGGGCGACGCCCATCCCCCCGCCGATGCACAGCGACGCGAGTCCCTTCCTCGCGTCGCGCTTCTGCATTTCGTGGAGCAGCGTCACCAGCACGCGGCAGCCGGAGGCGCCGATTGGGTGCCCGAGCGCGATCGCGCCGCCGTTCACGTTGACGTTCGCCGTGTCCCAACCCATCTGCCGGTTCACCGCGATCGCCTGCGCAGCGAATGCCTCGTTGATCTCCATCAGGTCGAGGTCCTTCGGCTCCCAGCCCGCGCGCGCGAGGCAGCGCTTGGACGCCGGTACCGGCCCCATGCCCATGTATTTCGGGTCTACGCCCGCCGAGGCGAACGCCTTGATCCGGGCGAGCGGCTTGAGTCCAAGCTCCTTTAGCTTCCTTGAATTACATAGCACCACTGCCGCGGCACCATCATTGATGCCGGACGCATTGCCCGCCGTCACCGTACCGTTCTTGTCGAACGCCGGCTTGAGCGACGCGAGTCCCTCGAGCGTCGCGCCATGGCGAGGGTACTCGTCGTCCGCGAATACCACGGTGCCCTTGCGCGAGGCGATCTCCACGGGAACGATCTCGTCTTTGAAGCGCCCGGCCTTCTGCGCCGCCTCGGTCTTGTGCTGGCTCGCGAGGGCGAACTGGTCCTGGTCCTTGCGCGTGACCGCGTACTCCTTGGCGACGTTCTCGGCGGTCATGCCCATGTGGTACTGGTTGTAGACGTCCCACAGCCCGTCGACGATCATGGTGTCGACCAGCTTGCCGTCGCCCATGCGGTAGCCGTCGCGCGAGCCCGGCATGGCATGCGGCGCGAGGCTCATCGATTCCTGCCCGCCCGCCACCACGATGTCGGCATCGCCGTTGGCGATCGATTGCGCGCCGAGCATCGCCGCCTTCAGGCCAGAGCCGCACACCTTGTTGATGGTCATCGAGGGCACCATCTCGGGCAGCCCGGCGCGCATCGCCGCCTGGCGCGCTGGATTCTGCCCCGTGGCTGCCGTCAGTACCTGTCCCATGATGACCTCGGAGACCTGCTCGGGCTGCACCCGGCTCCTTTGCAGCACCTGGCGGATTACGAGCGCGCCGAGCTCAGAGGCGGGCATTCTCGCGAGCGCCCCGCTGAACTTGCCGATCGGGGTGCGTGCCGCGCCGACGATGAAGATGTCTTCCATGTCTCCGTCTCCTAGTGGAGCCGCTCCTTGACATAGCGCCCGGGAGCGGGCTCGAGCGGGCGATGGTTCTTCGTGCCGAGGACCTTCGGCGCCTTGCGGGTGCCCCCGCGGTGCTGCGCCAGCCACTCGGCCCAGCGACCCCACCAGCTGCCCGGCACCTCCTTCGCCTTGGACAGCCATTCGTCCGGATCGTGGGGGTAAGGCGACCCGAGCCAGTGGCTGCGGCGGTTCTTCGACAGGGGATTGACGATGCCGGCGATGTGGCCGCTCGCTCCGAGCACGAAGGTTTTCTCCCCCTTGACGAGGTTGAGCGTGCGATAGGCCGAGCGCCAAGGCACGATGTGGTCCTCGCGCGTGGCCACGATGTAGGTCGGCAGATCGATGCGCCCCAGGTCGACCGGTACGCCGCAATTCAGCAGAGCACCGGGCTCGCGCAGGCGATTCTCGAGATAGGTGTTGCGCAGGTAGTAGCAGTACATCGGGCCTGGGAGGTTGGTACCGTCCGAGTTCCAATAGAGCAGGTCGAACGCCGGCGGCTGGCTCCCGAGCAGATAGTTGCTGACCACGTAGTTCCACACGAGATCGTTCGCGCGCAGGCTGGAGAACACGAATGCGAGCTCGCCGCCCGGCAGAATGCCGCCGCGGCCTATCGCCGCCTCGCGCGCCCCGACGCTCGCCTCGTCCACGAAGAGGCCGATCTGGCCGGGCTCGCCGAAGTCGAGCATGGTGGCGAGGAAGGTGACGCTCTTTACGGAGGCATCTCCCTTTGCCGCCATGACCGCGAGCGCTGCGCCCAGCAGCGTGCCGCCGACGCAGAACCCCAAGGCGTTCAGCTCCTGCGAGCCGCAGATCTCCTTCGCCACCCCGAATGCAGTGAACAAGCCCTTCTCGAGATAGTCATCCCATGTAAGGTGCCCGAGCTCAGGGCCGACGTTGCGCCAGGAGATCATGAACACGGTGTGCCCGTTGGCCACCGCGTGGGCGACGAACGAGTTCTCCGGCTGCAAGTCGAGGATGTAGAACTTATTGATGCAGGGAGGCACCATGACGAGCGGCCGCTTCGCCACTTCCGCGGTCGTCGCCTTGTACTGGAGTAGCTGGATCAGCTCGTTCTCGAACACCACCGAGCCGGGCGTGAGGCCGAGGTTGCGGCCTACCTCGAAGGCCGACTCGTCGGTCTGGCTGATGCGCCCCTTGTGCGCATCCGTCAGGAGGTTGGCAAGGCCGCGCGTGAGGCTCTCCCCCCGGCTTTCGAGCGCCCGGCGCATCGCTTCCGGATTGGTGCCGGCGAAGTTCGCCGGGCACAGCGCATCGAGCCACTGGCGCGCCGCGAAGCGCACGCGTTCCTTCGCGTCGGGCTGCAGCTCGGATGCCTCCACCAGGTCCTCCACAAAGCGGGAAGCAAGCAGGTAAGACTGGCGTAGATAGTCGTAGTAGGAGTTCTCGCGCCACTCCCGTGCCGCAAAGCGCCGGTCGGCCGGCCCATCGACGACCGACGCGGGCCGACCCGCGAGCATCGACCTCCAGAGGCGCGTCTGCTTTTCGAGGTAGGCGGCATGCAGCGGCTGGTTGCGCTGCAGCGCGTCCATCCATGGGGCCGCCTCGCCCGAAATCAGCCGCATCCAGCCTTGCGTGACTTCGTTGCCCGCGCCCCGGATGGCAGCGAGCAGGACGTCGGGAGACCCGGTTTGGTGCATCGCGGGGCGATTCTGCGCCGCACAAGAGTGCCCCGTCAAATGATTCTCAAGCTTCTGAAAACTGGTTCTTTTTGCCTAGTGGTGCAGCAGCATGCCGACCCCCCCGATCGCCCCGATTCCGAGCGCGATCAGCAGGGCTTGGGCGGCGGTGTCGCGAAGCTGCGGGCGCCGATGCAGGCCGGGGATCAGGTCGGCAACCGCGACGTAGATCATGCTCGCCGCAACCACGCCGAGCAGCACCGGCTCGAGCGCCGTAAACACCGGGAGCGAGAAGTAGCCCAGCACGCCGCCCACCAACGTCGCCGCGGAGGAAAGCAGATTCACGGCGAGCGCGCGAGCGCGCGAGTAGCCGGACTGGAGGAGGATCAGGAAGTCGCCGACTTCCTGGGGGATCTCGTGCGCGATGATGGCAAGCGCGGCGATGATGCCGAGCTCCGTGCTCTGCAGAAAAGCCGTCGCGATCAGCACACCGTCCAGGAAGTTGTGCACCGTGTCGCCGACGATGATGAGCGTGCCGCTGCGTCCGCCGTCGTGCACCTCGCAGTGCTCGGTATGGCAGTGACGCCAGATGAGGAGCTTCTCCAGCACGAAGAAACCGAAGATGCCTCCAAGAATGGCGCCGGCCGCCTGCTGCGGCGCGCCCTTCTCGAAAGCGTGCGGGATGATCTCGAGGAAAGCCGCGCCGAGCAGCGCTCCGATGGCGAAGGACACGAGCATCGGGATCCAGCTCGCGCGCAGGTACAGCGAGAATGCAGCGAGCGCGGCGGAGAGCGTGCCGCCGGCGACGCTCGCGGCGACGATCCAGCCGAGGGTCATGGGGCCCGGGATTCTACGTGAGCCAGATGGCAGCCGCCATGCGCGCGCCGGTGCGGTCCCGGCGATAGGAGTAGAAGCGATCCGCTTGCGAGTAGGTGCAGAAGCCGCCGCCGTAAATGCGGCGTATCCCGAGGTTCTGCAATCGGGATCGGGCAACGGCATAAAGATCGAGAAGCCAGTGCCCGGGACCGTTGGGCGCGAAAGCAGTCTTCTCTGGAAAGCTCGCAAAGACGTCTTTCCCGATCTCGTACACGGCGGGCCCGATGGCGGGCCCGAGCCACGCCATCAAATGGTTCTGCGACGTGCGCATCGCCACGACGGTCGCCTCGAGGACGCCTCCCGCAAGCCCACGCCACCCGGCATGCGCCACACCGACCATGGTCCCTGCATCGTCCGCGAGGAACACGGGCATGCAATCGGCGACCGTGATGGCGCGCGGCTCGCCTTTTCTCATGGTGACTGCGGCATCGGCAACCTCGAGCGGATGCTTGTCGGTCGAGACGGCGATGCCGTGTACCTGTCGCGTCCAGCGAGCCTCCGAGGGCAGGAGCGCGTGCAGGGCCTGCCTGCCTGCGTCGCCTCCCATGTCGCCCATGTCGCGCGTAGTGACGAGCGCGCGCACACGCGCGGGCGCGGGCCAGTCGGGCTCAATCATTGCCGTCGCAGCTCCTCCAGCAGCCGCTTCATGTCGCGCGGCAGCGGCGCCTTCCAAGCGAGGACTTCGCCGGTACGCGGATGCTGCAGGCCGAGCTCCGCGGCGTGGAGCGCTTGCCGGGGAAAACCGATGCCGTGGCGCGTGCCGCGGCGATACACCGTATCGCCAACCAGCGGGTGGCGGATGTGCTGGAAGTGCACGCGGATCTGATGGGTGCGCCCGGTCTCGAGACGGCACTCGACCAGCGCCGCACGTCCGAAGCGCTCGAGCACCCGATAGGCCGTGCGCGCGGGCTTGCCACGATGCGTGACCGCCATGCGCGTGCGCGCCCTGGCGTCACGCCCGACCGGCGCGTCGATACGCCCACTCGCCGGAGGGTCGCCCTGCACGAGCGCGAGGTACACGCGCCGTACCGTGCGCTCCGCGAGCTGCCGCGCGAGGTGCGCCTGTGCCTCGACGGTCTTTGCCACGACGATCAGCCCGCTCGTCTCCTTGTCCAGCCGATGCACGATCCCGGCGCGCGGCACTGCCGCCAGTTGCGGCGCGTGTGCGAGCAGCGCGTTCATCAGAGTACGGTCGGGCACACCGGCGCCCGGATGCACGACCAGCCCGGCAGGCTTGTCGACGACGATGAGCTCCGCGTCCTCGTGCACGATCTTTAGCGGCATGCGCTGCGCCTTGGGCGTCGCCTGCGGCGCAGGCGGCGGCTCCACGAGCACCCGCTCGCCCCCGTCGACGATGCGCCGCGGCAGCGCCCGCTCGCCATCGACGGTGACATGGCCCAAGCGCAGCCACGCCTGCAGGCGGTTACGCGAGTACTGCGGGAATAATCGCGCGAGCGCCTGGTCCAACCGCAGCCCGCCGAGCGCCGCCGGCACCGTGGCGCCCACCGGCGCTGCGAGGCCCGCTTCCCACTCGTGGCTATAATCCTCGTTTCGCATGCGCTCCAGTTTACTGGCTGTTATCCTTGCCGCGATGCTCGCGGCTGCCTGCAGCAGCACGCCCCAAGACGAGACCGCCAATTGGACAGTGGAGCAGCTCTTCGACGAGGCGAAGGACGCCATGTCGTCCAGAGATTACGGGCGCGCGATCCAGCTCTTCGAGAAGCTCGAGGCGCGCTACCCATACGGCCGCTACGCGCAACAGGCGCAGCTCGAAGTCGCCTATGCGCAGTGGAAGGACGGCGAGCGCGCGCTCGCGATCGCCGCGATCGACCGCTTCATCAAGCTGCACCCCAACCACGTGAATGTGGACTACGCCTACTATCTCAAGGGCCTCATCAACTTCAACGACCAGGCGGGCCTCTTCTCCTGGTTCACCTCGTCGGACCTGTCCGACCGGGACCCGAAGTCGACGCGCGAAGCCTTCGACGCATTCAAGGAGGTGGTGACGCGCTTTCCCGACTCGCGCTACGCGGAGGACTCTGCCTCCCGCATGCGCTACCTCGTAAACTCGCTCGCCTCGCACGAAGTGCACGTGGCGCGCTACTACATGAGGCGCGGCGCGTACCTCGCCGCGGCGAACCGGGCCCAGTACGCGATCCAGCGCTACCCCCAGACGCCGGCGATCGAGGAGGCGGTATTCGTACTGGTGCATGCCTATGAAGCGCTCGGCATGACGCAGCTGCGAGACGACGCCGCGCGCGTCATGGAGAAGAACTTCCCCGATAGCCGCTATCTGCGCGACGGGGGGCGCAAAGACGTGCCGTGGTGGCGCCTGTGGGACCCCGACTGGTAAAGACGCTCGTCATCGGCGCGGCGGGCATGATCGGGCGAAAGCTCGTGCAGGCTCTGCCGCGCGAAGAGCTCATCCTTCAGGACGTCGTGCCCTTCGACGGCGGCCTCGTCTCGGACCTCTCGGCGCCGGGCGAAGCGGAAAAGCTCGTCTGGGGAAGGCCTGGTGTCATCTTCCATCTTGCTGCGGTCGTCTCCGGAGAGGCGGAAGCCGACTTCGACAAGGGCTATCGCGTCAACCTGGAGGGCACGCAGCGGCTCTTCGAGGCCATCAGGAAACAGAAGGACTACCGGCCGCGGGTCGTGTTCACGTCGTCGATCGCGGTCTTCGGCGCGCCCTTTCCCGAGGCGATCGGCGACGAGTTTCTCGCCGCGCCGCTCACAAGCTACGGCACGCAGAAGGCGATCGGCGAGCTGATGCTCGCCGACTACACCCGCCGGGGATTCTTCGACGGCATCGCGATCCGCCTGCCGACCATCTGCGTGCGCCCGGGAAAACCGAACCAGGCGGCATCCGGTTTCTTCTCTGGGATCATCCGCGAGCCGCTTGCAGGCGAGGAGGCGGTGCTGCCGGTACCGGACACCGTGCGCCACTGGTTCGCCTCACCCCGCGCCGCCGTCGGGTTCCTGATTCATGCCGCCCACATCGATACCGCCCAGCTCGGCGCCCGCCGCAGCCTCAACATGCCGGGCGTGAGCGCGACGGTAGCCGAGCAGATCGAGGCGCTGCGCAAGGTCGCCGGCGAGAAGGCCGTGCAGCGCATCCGGCGCGCGCCGGACGCGACCATCATGCGCATCGTGGAAGGCTGGCCGCGCAACTTCGACGCGAGGCGCGCCCTTGCCCTCGGTTTCCGCGCCGACTCGAGCTTCGAGGAGATTATCCGGATCCACATCGCAGAGGAGCTGCAAGGAATTCCCGCACCTCGTCCAGGCTGCGCGTAGGCCTCATCGGCGGAAGGCTCTTCAGAATGCTTCGCCCATAGGACTTCATCACCAGACGCGGATCGCACAGCATCAGCACGCCGCGGTCGGTCTCGTCGCGGATCAGCCGTCCCGCGCCCTGCTTGAGCTGTAGCACCGCCTGGGGCAGCTGCAGCTCGCTGAAGGCGTTCCCGCCCCGCGCGCGCACCGCCTCGATGCGCGCGGCGAGCACCGGGTCGTCGGGCGGCGCGAAGGGCAGCTTGTCGATCACGACCACCGAGAGCGCCTCGCCGCGCACGTCGACGCCCTCCCAGAAGGACTGGCTACCGAGCAGCACCGCGTTGCCGAGCGCCCGGAAGCGCGCGAGCAGCTCGCTCCTCGAGCCGGTACCCTGCACGAGCAGGGGGAAGGGCAGCCGCTCGCGCAACAGCTCGTGCGCGCGGCGCAGGGCGCGCAGCGTCGTGAAGAGCAGGAACGCCCGCCCGCCACTTGCCTCCAGCACCGGAATCGCCGCCGCGATGAGTGCCTCGGTGAAGCCCGCGTCGTTCGGGTCCGCCGGCAGCCCCTTGGGCACGTAGAGCAGCGCCTGCCGGTGGAAATCGAACGGGCTCGCCCAGCGCCTGAGCTCGGCGTGCGGCAGCCCCAGCTCGCGCGTGAAGTGCGAGAACGCCTCACCGACCGCGAGCGTCGCGGAGGTGAAGATCCAGGCGCGCGGCCGGCCCTCCATCTGCTTGCGGAACACCTCCGCCGGCGAGAGCGGAGTGACGTGAAGGTGCACCGCTTGGCCGAACACCTCCACCCAGCGCACCTCGCCTTCGCCTTCGCTCGCGCGCATGCGGCCCAGCAGCGCCGCCGCCGCGCCCGCCCGACGTGCGCAGGACTCCAGTCCCTCGGAGCGCTCGGCCTGCATCTCCAGCGGCTCGCGGAGCATCGCCAAAGACCGGTCGAGATTCTCCAGGGCATCCGAGAATCCCTGGATCCTCAGCGCCTGCCCCCAGGCGAGGCGGGTGCCCGGATCGCCTGCCGCGAGCCGCAGGTCGCGCGCCGCCTTCTCCAACCTTCCGGCGAGCGCATCGAGCTCGGGCGAGCCGCCTCCCGCCGCCCGCAGCTCAAGGCGGGCGTCGCGGGCAAGCTCGACGAGCTGCGCGCTCGAGACGCTCTGACCGAAGAAAAGGCGCGCCGTCTCGGGAAGCTGGTGCGCCTCATCGAAGATCACCGTGTTGCACGCGGGCAGGAGCTCGGCGACGCCCTCGTCGCGCAGCACGACGTCGGCGAAGAAAAGATGGTGGTTGACCACTACGACGTCCGCGGCGAGCGCATTGCGGCGAGCGCGCATGACGAAGCAGTCGGCATGGTCGGGGCACGCCTGTCCCAGGCAGTTCTCGCGCGTGGAGGTGGCGTGCACCCACACCGGCGCGTCCTCCGGTACGTCCGCGAGGTCGGCGCGGTCGCCGGTGGCGCTCGCCGCCGCGAAACGCTCGATGCGCGCAAGCTGCAACGCCTGCTCGCGCGACGGGAGCCGCGCCTCGGCCGAAGCGCGCTTGAGCCGGTAGAGGCAGACGTAATTGGCGCGCCCCTTGAGCAACGCCGCGGTGCCTCCGCTGCCGAGCGCGTCGCGCACCGCCGGCAGGTCCCGGTCGAAGAGCTGGTCCTGGAGCGTCTTGGTGCCCGTCGAGACGATGAGCTTCCCGCCGGCAAGCAGCGCCGGCACGAGGTAGGCGAACGTCTTGCCCGTGCCGGTACCCGCCTCGGCGACGAGCACACCGGTCGTGTCGATCGCCGCCGCGATCGCCTCGGCCATCTCGAGTTGCTGGCGCCGCAGCTTGAACCCCGGCACAGCGCCGGCGAGCGCGCCGCCGGCCGCGAAGGCGCGCGCCAAGGCGGCGCTCAATCCTCCAACGCCTCGACCTTCAGCCACACGCCGTGCAACTCGGAGCGGTATGTCGCCTGGGTGGAAGTCCGGGCAAGCTCGACCCATTGGCCCAGGCTGATCTCCACATGCGTCGCGGTGTGCTGAGCGCCGCCGTACGCGGCGATATCGAGCTGTACACCTTTGCCGCCAAGGCGCGGCACCATCTCGAAGCCGCTCGCCTGGTCCTGCACCACCACGATTTCCTGCGAGACAACGCCTGCCGGGGTGTGTATCCGCTGGCGCACCGGTCGCGACCGGCCGCTGTGGATGACGGCACGCGCGCCCTCCAGCACCTGCACGCGCTGGTCAACGCGCTCGGCGCCGCCCGCGCGCGACTCCTCGGCCCGCAACGCCAAGCTCGCACCGCGCCCGCTCACGCTGCCCCCGGCATCGACGCGGCCGTATGCGGCCTGCCGCGAGTCCTCGAAGCGAACGGAAATCTGCAACCGTCGTGCTGGCCGGTCGAGCGCCTCAAGCGCGAGGCGGAGGTCGGAGAGGTTCGCCCGGCTCGTGCGCACGATCAGCTGGTTGCCAGTGCCCGTGAGGGTCGCGCCCGGCTCGAGCAGCGGCCTCAGGGCGGGCAGCACCTGATCGGCCATGCGGTGACGTAGGCTGAGGACCTCCAGAGCGTGCTGGGCCGCGACCGGTGCGGTAGCGACAGCAAGCGCGAGTGCCGCAGCCAATCGGACCAGACCGTTGCGATTCATCCTTTCTCCCAGAACGCGCGAAGCCCACCTCGGTGCACGAGGCCATTATGAATCGGCGCGGTGGGGCGACCTGCGTCCCCTGCGGCTCAATGGAGTGCATAATTGATAATTATTCTCATTGACAACAGCAATGAGACTCATTATCGTCTAAGCAACTTGAACTTCCCTCTTCGCGAGCTTCCATGAAGAACACCGCCCTCTCCCTTGTGCTGCTCGTTTGTGCTACAGGCGCGGCAGCCCAGGGAAACGTAGTGAACATTTACTCATCTCGCCATTACCAGACGGACGAGGCCCTCTACGCCGGATTCACAAAGCTTACCGGCATCAAGATAAACCGCATTGAGGCGGGAGAGGACGCCCTCATCGAGCGCATCCGGAACGAAGGCGCCCGCAGCCCGGCGGATGTGCTGGTCACCGTGGACGCGGGCCGGCTCTGGCGCGCAGAGCAGTTGGGGCTCTTCCAGCCAGTGCGCTCCAACGTCCTCGAATCTCGCATTCCTCCCAGCTTCCGCGAGCCGGACGGCGAATGGTTCGGCTTTTCCATGCGCGCGCGCATCCTCGCCTACAACAAGCACAAAGTGCAGCCCTCCGAGCTTCGCAGCTACGAGGACCTTGCCGATCCCCGCTGGAAGGGCCGCATCTGCGTGCGCTCCTCGACCAACATCTACAACCTCTCGCTTATGGGCGCGCTCATCGACCGGCTGGGGGAGGCGAAGGCGGAGCAGTGGGCCGGCGCGGTTCGCGCGAACATGGCGCGCGAACCCAAGGGCGGAGACACGGACCAGTTGAAGGCCGTGGCCGCCGGGGAGTGCGACGTCGCGATCAGCAATCACTACTACTACGCGCGCCTTGCGCGTTCCGAAAAGCCAGACGAAAAGGCAGTGGCTGCAAAGCTTGGCGTCGCCTTCCCCTCCCTTGCCGGCGCGGGCACGCACGTAAACGTCTCGGGCGCAGGGGTGCTCAAGCACGCACCGCATCGCGAGGCCGCCGTGAAGTTCCTCGAGTATCTGGCGAGCGACGAGGCACAGCACTATTTCGCTGACGGCAACAACGAGTGGCCGGTCGTGCCGAGCGCCCGCTTGGCGAACCCGGTACTGAGCGCCCTCGGCGAATTCAAATACGACCCAATCAACGTCTCGGTGCTCGGCCGCAACCAGCCGAGCGCTCAGAAGGTCTTCGACCGCGCGGGCTGGAAGTAGCGCCGGGAGACGTAGATCACCGGCGCGAGGCCGACCAGTACGATGACCAGTGAGGGCGTGGCGGCCTCCGCAAGCCGTTCGTCCTTCGCCAGGTTGTAGGCGGCGATTGCCAGCGTATCGAAGTTGAAGGGCCGCAGCGCGAACGTCGCCGGCAGTTCCTTCAAGACATCGACGAAGACGAGCAGCGACGCGGTGGCGAGGCTCGGCGCGAGAAGCGGGGCGTGCACCCGCGCCAGCGCTCCGGCTGGGCTCGTCCCGAGCGAGCGCGCCGCGTCCTCCATGCTGCGGCGAATTTTGGCGAGACCGGCATCGATGGTCTGCAGCGCCACGGCAAGCAGCCGCACCAGATACGCATAGATGAGCGCGGCGAGCGTTCCGGTCAGTAGCAGTCCAAGCTGAACGCCGAATGCCTGCTCGATCCAGCCGGCGAGCCGGTTATCGAGCCGCGCTATCGGCACGAGAACGCCGACCGCGATTACCGCGCCCGGCACGGCATACCCGAGCCCGGCCGCGCGCTTCACCGCGGTCACGACGCGACTGCGCCCGGTGCGGGCAGCATACGCCATGACAGCGGCGAGCACCACGGCGATGAGCGCAGTCAGCCCCGCGACCGAAAAGCTATTGGCGACCAGCACCGCCAGGCGCGCATTTAGCCCGGTATCGGCTTGCCACGCGAGCCGGGCGAGCAGGAGGGCCGGCAGCGCGAAGCCGAACACCACCGGCGCCGCGCACGCGGCAAGGGCCAACAGGGCTGGCCTCCCGGCGAGGCGCTGCGGCGGCTCCGGCTTGCGCGCCGGCGAGGCGGCGTAGGCGGCGCGCCCGCGGCTTGCCCGCTCGATCCCAAGGAGCAGCACCACGAAGGCGAGGAGGCAGGCCGAGAGCTGCGCAGCCGCGGTGGCGTCGCCCATCGACAGCCACGCCCTGAAGATGCCCGTGGTGAAAACCTCAATCGAGAAATAGGACACTGTGCCGAAGTCCGCGAGAGTTTCCATCAGCGCGAGCGATGCGCCCGCAACGATTGCCGGCCGCGCGAGGGGCAGCGCGACAAGCCAGAACGCCCCCCACGAGCCGTAACCGGCGAGGCGCCCGGCCTCCATGGCGCTGCGCGACATCTCATGGAATGCGGTGCGGGCGATGAGATAGACGTACGGATAGAACGCGAAGCTCATGATCACAGCGGCGCCCGAGAGTGAGCGCACTTCGGGAAACCAGTACTCGCGCGCTCCCCAGCCGGTCAGCGCGCGCAGGGACGACTGCACCGGGCCCGCAAACTCGAGCCAGTCGGTGTAGGCATAGGCCATCACGTATGCCGGCACGGCAAGCGGGAGCATCAAGCCCCATTCGAGGAAATCGCGCCCCGGAAAGCGATAGGTGGTGATGAGCCAAGCCGACACCACGCCGATCGAGACCACGCCCCAGGCCACTGCGGTTAGCAGCAACAGGGTATTTCCGACGTAGCGTGCGAGAGCCGTCTCGGCAAGGTGGCTCCAGGTCTCGCCGCCGCCGGAAAGGACGCTCGATAGCACGTAAAGCACCGGTAGCGCGAGAAGCACGCCGATTACGAGCGTCATGCCGCCGAGGATGCCAAGGCGTCGCAAAGGATTTCTTCTATAAATTAACAGCTTGCATTCTAACAAGAATGAGAATTGTTACTATAATGACTAGATGTTGCTCGAAGTTCACGACTTGCGGCATGCGTACGGGCACCACGAGGTGGTGCGTGGGCTGAGCTTCACGCTAGCCTGCGGCACGCTCGGTTGCCTTCTCGGTCCCAGTGGTTGCGGCAAGACCACTGTCCTGCGCTGCATCGCCGGTTTCGAGCCGGTGCAGGCAGGCGTCATCCGGCTCGCCGGCCGCGAAGTCTCCGCGCCCGGCGTGATGGTGCCGCCGGAGGCGCGGCGAGTCGGCATGGTGTTCCAGGACTATGCTCTCTTCCCGCACCTCACGGTCGCGGGGAACATCGCGTTCGGCTTGCGCGGCGCGCGCGACCGGCGAGCCGCACGCGTGGGCGAGCTGGCCGCGCTGACGCGCCTCGCCCGGCTCCTCGACAAGTACCCGCATGAGCTCTCCGGCGGCCAGCAGCAGCGCGTCGCGCTCGCGCGCGCGCTCGCGCCGCGCCCGGAGCTCCTTCTGCTCGACGAGCCCTTTTCCAACCTGGATGTCGAACTGCGCGAGCGGCTTTCGCTCGAGTTGCGCGAGATCATCAAGGCAAGCGGCGCTACCGCCGTGCTCGTCACCCACGACCAACACGAGGCCTTCGCCATCGCCGATGAGATCGGTGTCTTGCATGAGGGCCGTATCCAGCAGTGGGACAGCCCTTACAACCTCTATCACCGCCCCTCCAACCGCTTCGTCGCCGACTTCGTCGGCCAAGGCGTGTTCCTTCCGGCGCGCGCACGCAGCGACGGGGAGATCGAGATCGAGCTGGGCGTCCTGCGAGGCGACGGCGGCGACAGCGGCAACCTGGAGGTGCTGCTGCGTCCCGACGACGTGGTGCACGACGACGCGGCGCCGACCCAGGCCGAGGTGGTGCACAAGGCCTTCCGCGGCGCAGAGATACTCTACACGCTGCGCCTGGCGAGCGGACGCAAGGTGCTCGCGCTCGTGCCGAGCCATCACAACCATGCGCTCGGGGAGCGCATCGGCATCCGGCTAGACGTCGACCACGTGGTGGCGTTTCAGCCCGAGACCTGATCCTTGAGGTTGTAGATAGCGCGCAACTCAACCGAGAAGGGAGTGCCGCGCAGCGCTTCGGGCACCTCAACCCGCGGGCCCGCTCTGCCGAACATGTCTAGCGCCTGTCGATCGAGTACTCGGTACCCCGAGCTCGATGTCACCTCGAGGGACACGATGGCGCCGTCGGCGCCGACCGCAATGCGCACGACGACCTCGCCCTCCCAGCCGTTGTCCCGAGCGGCGGGCGGATAGCGCTTGTAGCGACCCGCCGCGTCGAGGAAAGCCGCCCGGTATTGCGCGATCAGGGAATCGGTGTCCGGAGCCGGCGCGTCGGGCGCTGGCGCAGAAGGCGCCATCCGAGTTTCGCGCGCCGGAGGAGTCGCGGGTATAGGAGTGGGTGCCGATGCGGGCGCCGGTGCCGGCGCGACGCTTGCCAGCGGCGGCGCGGTTGGCTCGACGCGCGGTCGCGGTGTGGGCGCCGGGACAGGTACCGGCTTTGATTCCGTTCTCGGCTTTGGCTGCTGCTTCAGTTTCGGCGGCTCGGGCTTCGGCTCAGCCGCTCGCGGCTCCGGGGCGGGCTTGGGCGCTGGGGGCCCCGGGTCCACCAAGCGCGCGACGATCGGCGCGAGCGCGTCGACCGGCGCCTTCAGCGACTCGGTGAGCGATGGCCACTGCGCGGCGAGCAAGGTCGCGTGGAGCGCGATCGACGCGAGCAGCGCAACTCGGAACGCGCGGTTCGCACTATCGCCGCTGTAGGGCACGCCAGACCTTCTCGGCCGTCAGCGGCATCTCGAGGTGGTCTATTCGCAGCGCGTCAAGGACAGCGTTGACCACGGCGGGGACAGCGCCGATGGTGCCGAGCTCCCCGCAGCCCTTGACGCCGAGCAGGTTGGTCTTGCAGGGCAAGCTCTCGTCGAACTCAGCGCGCATCGGCGGGAACTGGTCGGCGCGCGGCACGCAATAGTCCATGAGCGATCCGGTCAAGAGCTGGCCGCTCGAAGCGTCGTACACCGCCTGCTCGAAGAGCGCCTGGCCCGCGCCCTGCGCGATGCCGCCGTGGATCTGCCCCTCGACGATGGGGCGGTTGATGATGCGCCCGATGTCGTCGCAGCTGGCAATCGAGACGATCTGCACTTCTCCGGTGTCCGGATCGACCTCGACCTCGCAGGCCTGCGCGCCGTTCGGCCAGGACGGCGTCGAGGGCGTCTGCGTCGCCGAGACGCGGATCACGCGCGAGGGCTGACGCGCCGCGAGTTCGCCCAGAGCAACCACGCGGTCGGTGCCGGTGATGTGGAAGCTGCCGTCCCGGAATTCGATATCGTTCAGCGCTGCCTCGAGCGCATCGGCGGCGAGCTGCTTGCCCTTGACGACAACCTCGCGGCCCGCCGCGACCACAGCGGAGCCGCCGACGAACGCCGAGCGCGAGCCGACGCTTCCCACGCCATTCGCACGGTCGGTGTCGCCTTGGACGACCCTCACGTGGCTTGCTTCCACTCCCAGGACTTCCGTTATCAGCTGCGTGTAGGTGGTTTCGAGCCCCTGCCCCATCGCCTGCGTGCCGGAGAAGACCGTGACGTTGCCTTCGACGTCCACCTCGATGTCGACGGTCTCGGTCGGCAGCGCGCCGGTCCATTCGAGGTACGCGGAAAGGCCCCGGCCGCGCAGCTTGCCGAGGCTCCGCGAGCGCTCCGCGCGCGCCGCGAACCCCTTCCAATCCGCGATGTCGAGCAGCCGGTCGAGGATGCGCGAGAAGTCGCCGGTGTCGTACACCTCGCCGAGATGCGTGCGATAGGGGAACTGCTCCGGCTTGATGAAGTTGCGCCGCCGCAGCTCGGCCGGGTCGAGCTCGAGCTCGCGGGCCGCCTTGTCCATGAGGCGCTCCATCAGGTAGTTCGCCTCCGGCCGCCCCGCACCGCGATAAGCGCCCGTCGCCATGGTGTGCGTCAGCACCGCGCGCACGCGGTAATGCACCGCCGGCACGTGGTAGACCGAAGTCTGGATCTTCGGCCCGAGCGCGAGCGGGATGATCGCCGAAGAGCCGACCGGCACCGCGCCGATGTCGCCGAGCACGTCCGTCTCGAGCGCGAGGATGCGGCCGTCGCGGTCGAAGGCGAGGCGCGCGCGGAAGTGCTGGTCGCGGCCCATGTGCGCGGCCAGGAAGTCTTCCCCCCGCTCCGCGAGCCATTTCACCGGACGCCCGAGCTTGCGCGCGGCGTGGCAGACGAGCGCGTCCTCGGGCGTGAGGCCGGTCTTCATGCCGAAGCCCCCGCCGATGTCGCCGACGACCACGCGGAAATCCGCCGGCTTTGCGCCGAACACGGCTGCGAGGAGCTCGCGCGCGCCGGTGGGCGTCTGGTTTTGCGTATAGAGCGTCGTGCGGCCATCCTCGTACACGCCGATCGAGCAGCGCGGCTCGAGCGCCATCGCGATGAGCCGCTGGTTGTGCAGCTCAAGGGAAGTCACATGGGCGGCGGCATTGAAGGCTTTTTCGACCTCAGAGGGCTTTCCATAAGACGCCTCCGCTGCCACGTTACCAGTCGCCGCGGCCCACACTTGCGGCGCGTCCGCCTCGACCGCGGCGCGAGCGTCGACGACACAAGGCAGGTCCTCGTAGTCCGCCTGAACGAGCTCCGCCGCGTCCATCGCCTGATCGCGCGTCGACGCGACGACCGCGGCGACGCTCTGACCCGCGTAGTACACCTCGCCCTCGGCGAGCAGCGTGCGCGGCGGCGCGGCCATCGGCGACCCGTCGGCGCGCTTGAAGAGCGGCGGGAACGGGATGTGGCCGACCTTGTCGGCGCGCAAGTCGACCATGGTCCACACGGCGAGAACCCCGGGAGAAGAACGGGCCTGCGAAAGGTCTATCGACGCGATCCTTGCATGAGCGTGCGGCGATCGCACCACGACCAGCCAGGCGGAATTAGGAAACTCGAGGTCGGCGCTATAGCGCCCTTTGCCGACCAGGAGCCGGTCGTCCTCGAGCCGCTTCTGGGAGCGCGATGCGCCGAAGCGCGCGGCGGACGGATCGAACTGCACCTGCAATTGCGGGGTTTCGGGCGCGTTCATCTCGGGAAGCAAATGGCGGAGAGTGGGATCCGAATCCCGATCAGACTCTCCGGACCTCAAAACCCGATGTTATCAAGCTCCTGGCGCCTGCGGCCGCGCCGGCGCCTCGAACCAGCGCGCCTCGGGCACGACCTTGGGCTGCTCGGTGTCGCCCTCGTAGGCCGGCGTCATGATCTGCACGCCGTACTCGTTGAAGACATCGAGGATGTTCTGGTGCAGGGCGGTGTAGATCTTTTGCATCGCCTGAGGTTGATCACAGTAGGCGTTGATTTCGTAAGTCACGCTGAAATCCCCCAGGCCCTTCTGCAAGACGAACGGTTCAGGCTTCGCCAGCACGCCCGGCGTACGTTGAGCGGCCATGCACAACATGGCTTCCACCTGCCGCCAGGGTGTTTCGTAGCCGATGCCGACGGTGGTGTGCAGTATCAACCCCTGGGTCTTGGCCAGGGTGGTGAAGTTGACGATGTTGCTACTCAACATCTCGGAATTCGGGATCACGATCTCCTCGTTCTTGGGCGAGAGTAGCCGTGTCACCATGAGCCGGCGGTCCATCACAGTGCCGACGTGCTCGCCGACCTTGATCCGGTCGCCGATCCTGAAGGCGCGCCGGTAGATCATGGCGTAGCCGGCGATCAGGTTGCCGATGAAGGAGGTGGAGCCGAGCGAGAACACCAGTCCGAGGAAAAGCGAGATTCCCTTGAATGCATCCGATCCCGACCCCGGGATGTACGGGAAAGCCACCACGAGCGCGAAGACGACGATCAACAGGCGGACGATGCGATGCGTGGGCTCGGCAAGCTCGCTGTCGAGGCCGGGAAAGACGATTCTTCCCTTTTCGATGCCGGCAAAGAAGAGCCTGACAAGCTGCAGGCCGTAATACGTCACGACTGCCAGCACGCCGAGGAACACCAGGGAGGGTATTTCGCTAACCAAACCCGCTCCCATCACGCGCAGCGGCTGCATCACCAGGTCGAACAGTCCTCGCGCCGCCGGCCGCGTCCAGGGATAGAGGCCAAGGACCGCGTAGAGATACGCATACAGAATCCCCAGCGTCAGCAGCACGCGCAGGAGCATCACAGAGCCGCGCAGCGCATGCCACAACTGGTCGGCGTGGACCACCTGGCCCGACTTGCGTTCCAGCGCCTCGATGCGCGACCCGAGGGAGCGTGTCGCCGCCGCATTCAACCGCCGGTAGGCGCGGCGCACGGCGAACAGCAGAGCCACAAGCACCAGCGTGGCGCCTATGGCGTACAACGTATTGACGAGGAGAACATCGGGGCGGCGGTCGCTGCGGTAGGTGTTGATGGCCGACGCGATCTGCCTGGTGAAGAGCTGCGCCATCGCATCGCGCGGAACCCCCTCCGACTCGGCGTCGAGCGCGACCACGCTCATGATGCCGCTCTCGCCGGCAAGGATGTTCGTGCGATCCCCGGCCTCGACAGTGCGTAACGCGCCGATCGGGACGGAACGATCGGCGGCGACGGTGCGGATGCGCTCGGCGATAGCCTGAGCCCGCTTCTCGGCCGGATACGAGGCGACTCCCCGGACGCGAAAGAGCGCCGCCCCGTCCAGCGTCACCTCCGCCTGCTCGGGCTTCGCCGTCGCTTCAATGGCGGACGCCTCCGGCGCTTGTGCGTGTGCCACGACCACGCCGGTCAGGAAGAGCACGCAGGACAAGGTCGCCCTCTGCAGCATGGCCTGCGAGTCTAGGTCGGGCCGCTTGGACGGATTTGACGCAGATCAAACCCAGGCGGTTGAAGGATTGGCGGAGAGAGAGTCCGCCTAACGACTGACCGAGACCGGCCGCCGGCGCGGGTGAGCCGTAGCGCACGGTGGACACGTTGGAAGAGCGGTTTCCCGATTTGCTCCTCGAGAGTCTTGATCCCGCGACTGATCGCGGATTGGGTGAGATGCAGCTCTTCTGCCGCACGGGTAAAGATCAAATGACGGGCTGCCACCTGGAATTCGCGAAGCAAATCGAGCGATAGCCTCGGTTGCCGGCGCTTGCGCATGCGATCAGTCTATCGCAGCAGCGGGGTCGCACGAGCCCCCGACCATGCCTGCGGCCTTTGACGTATCGCTTCGGCACGACAAATACGCTGAAGCCGAGCTGATCGAGCCGCACCTCCCCCCGACCTTCACCGATCTTCTGGCAAGCACGAACGTGTCCTCGCCATTCTCCCAGATAAACATAGCCGGCGCGTTCAACACGACCGGCCTCTTCGCGATTCCGCCGGACGACGAGAGCACCGCGGCTATGCCGCTGCCGGAGACGCGTGCCGGTACCACGTCGCACTATCCATACAGGCAGAACTTGAGTGTTGCCAGGGCCGATTGGTCTGGAATTGCACTAAGCCTTATCGATGGCTCAGCGTGTCCACCTCGAAACGTCGATCATCAGCTACCCGCAGCCCGCCCAAGCAGCGACTTGGTTACGGCGAACCCCTGATCGTCTCAGGCCCCGCTTGACGTTACCCCTCCGACCAAGGTCCGATAGCCAAGGGGAATCCTACGATTGAGAATCGCCGCCGATACGAACATCATGAAGCGCATGAGCGCCAGCCAATCGGCCGCCGTGAAGTCTTTCATCGGCAGAAAATGGGCGAACTTCGCCCGTGAGGATCAAGACCGCTTTTCTCGCCCAACAAAGGAGATCGCAAATGAAAGGCATGAAAGCACTGTTGACCGCCGCCGGCCTTGCCGCGGCGCTTGCCATGGCCGGCCCCGCCGCAGCCCAGTTCTACGTCGGCGGCAGCATCGGGCAGGCCGAGTTCAAGGAGGGCTGCCTCGGAACCGGCGAGTGCGACGACGCGGACACCGCGTGGAAGATCCTGGGCGGCTACCAGTTCACCAAGTTCTTCGCGGCCGAAGTCGGCTACTACGACTTCGGCGAGGCCTCCTCGGGCACGGCCAAACTCGAGGCCGAAGCGTTTGAGCTCGTCGCGGTCGGATCCTTCCCTCTCACCGACAGGTTCTCCGTCTTCGGGAAGGTCGGCGCCTACCAGGGCACCCTCGAAGGCGCCGGCAGCGACGAGGACAGCACCGACCTCACCTACGGCATCGGCGCACGCTGGGACTTCACGAAGAGGTTCGGCGTGCGCGGCGAATGGCAGCGTTACGAAGGCTTGGGCGGTGGCAACCTGATCGAAACCGACGTCGACGTGCTGAGCATCGGTCTCATCTTCAGCTTCCAGTAAGGTTTCACGCGCAGGCAGGGGCGGCGCGCGCGGCTCCTGCCTGCAGCGCCCACGAATAGACGCTTGCCCCTCCGTCATGGGTTATGGCGGTCGGTATGCTCCGCCATGACAATGACGCGCCAGCCGGCCCGATTTCGACACCACGGTATTGCGCGCAGCATCACGTGCTTGCAGAGGGATCACCGTGCCGCTCGCCGCGTCGTAAGTCGTCTTCTCCAGCGAAAACGGCGCACGCGGCCACGCCGCGCTCGTCAGATTGAAATCGCCGCTGGCAGGGCACGTGTTGCGGCGATTGCGGCAAGCGAGTGCCGTTTGCCGCCCTCTAGGAACGGCCGAACTGCCTCGTTTCAGGGCAGCCGCCTCCTGGTGCAAGCGGTCGCAACAAGACTCGCTAGTCAATTAAACGCCTCTTCGGAGACAATTTCGCTGGGATTGAGCGTCGTAAAAACGTGGAGAAACTGATGGAACGAAGAGGCGCGGTCGAATAATTACGCGCAATCGATCAATACTTAGTCGAGGTGTTGTGGCGGAGAGAGAGGGATTCGAACCCCCGGTACCCGATGGGTACAACAGATTTCGAGTCTGCCGCATTCGACCACTCTGCCATCTCTCCGCGGTCGAGCGAGCGACGGATTCTATCAGGGTCGGTCGATCTTCCCCTGTCCGCCGAGGTACGGTCGCAGCGTGCCGGGTATGGTGACCGAGCCGTCGGCTTCCTGAAAGTTCTCGAGGACCGCCACGAGCGTGCGCCCGACGGCGAGCCCAGATCCGTTCAGCGTATGGACAGGCTCGGGTTTGCCCTTCTCGTTGCGCCAGCGCGCTTGCATGCGCCGCGCCTGGAACGCCTCGAAGTTCGAGCAGGAGGAGATCTCGCGGTACGCGCTCTGCGAGGGCAGCCACACCTCGAGGTCGTAGGTCTTCGCCGACGAGAAGCCGATGTCGCCGGTGCACAGCGACACGACGCGGTAGGGCAGCTCCAGGCGCTTGAGCACCGTCTCGGCGTGCGAGGTGAGCTCCTCCAGCACTTGGTAGGACTTTTCCGGATGGACGATCTGCACCAGCTCGACCTTGTCGAACTGGTGGTTGCGGATCATACCGCGCGTGTCCTTCCCGGCGGAGCCCGCTTCCGAGCGGAAGCAGGGCGAGTGGCATACGTACTTGAGCGGCAGCCGCTCGCTGGCGAGGATCTCCTCGCGCACGAAGTTCGTCACCGGGTACTCGGCGGTCGGGATGAGGTAGAGATCGCGCCCCTCGAGCTTGAAGAGGTCGTCCTTGAACTTGGCGAGGCTCGACACGCCGTCGGCGCACGCGCCGCTCACCATGTAGGGCACGTAGACCTCGGTGTAGCCGTGCTCGCGTGCGTGCAGGTCGAGCATGAACTGCACGATCGCCCGGTGTAGCCTCGCCAGCGCGCCTTTCATCACGACGAAGCGGCTGCCCGAGAGCTTGGCCGCGGTCTCGAAATCGATGCCGCCAAGCCCTGCGCCGACGTCGACGTGGTCTTTCACCGCGAAGCCGAACTTGCGCGGCTCGCCCCAGCGACGCTCCTCGCGGTTCTCTTCCGGCGACGCGCCGACCGGCACAGACTCGTGCGGCAGGTTGGGCACGCGGCGCAGGAAGTCTTCCAGCTCGGACTGGAGGAAAGCGAGATCCTTCTCCGATTCTTCCAGTTCCGCCTTGGACTGCTCTGCCTGCGCGAGCAGGGGACCGGCATCCTGCTTCTTTGCCTTCGCCTGGCCAATCTCCTTGGCGAGCCGATTGCGCGCGGCCTGCGCCTGCTCCACGGAGCTCTGGAGCTCTTTTCTGCGGGCTTCTAGCTCGAGGTACCGGTCGAGATCGAAGGCGCCGGCGCCTCGCGTGGCGAGCCGGCGCGCCACGGCATCGGGATCCTTGCGCAACAGCTGAATGTCGATCATTTCTTTCTGAGCTCTTCGAGCTTCTCGCGGATCTTCGCTTCCAGGCCGCGCTCGGTCGGCTTGTACCACTGCACGACCGGCATGCCCTCGGGAAAGTAGTTCTCGCCCGCGGCGTAGGCGTCGGGCTCGTCGTGCGCGTAGCGGTAGCCCTTGCCGTAACCGAGCTTCTTCATGAGCCCCGTGGGGGCGTTCCTGAGGTGCATCGGCACCGGCCGCGTGCCGTCGCCCGCCACGAAATCGCGCGCGGCATTATAGGCAACGTACGCGGCGTTGGACTTCGCCGCCATCGCGAGGTAGATCGCGGCTTCGGCGAGCGCGAGCTCGCCCTCGGGGCTGCCAAGACGCTCGTAGGTCTCGCACGCATCGAGCGCGAGGCGCAGCGCGCGCGGGTCCGCGAGGCCGATGTCCTCGACCGCCATGCGCACCAGGCGCCGGCCGAGGTACAGGGGGTCCGCGCCGCCGTCGAGCATGCGCACCGCCCAGTAGAGTGCCGCGTCCGGGTCGGAGCCGCGCACCGATTTGTGGAGCGCCGAGATCTGGTCATAGAAATGCTCGCCGCCCTTGTCGAAGCGCCGCAGGTTCTGCGCGAGGGTGCGCTCGACAAACTCGGCATCGATCTTCTCCGCACCGGTGTTGGCAAGGATCTCGACCGCATTCAGCAGCCGGCGCGCGTCGCCGTCGGCGAAGCCGATCAGCCGCTCCTGCGCCCCTTCATCAATGCGCAGATTCGTCCGGGAGATGATTTTCTTCAGGTCGTCGGGGCCGAGAGGATGCAGCACGTACACGGCTGCCCGGGAAAGGAGCGCGCTGTTCACTTCGAAGGACGGGTTCTCCGTCGTGGCGCCGACGAACGTGACGATGCCACGCTCGACGTAGGGCAGAAAGGCGTCCTGCTGGCCCTTGTTGAAGCGGTGCACTTCATCGACGAAGAGAATCGTGTGACGGCCGGCGCGCGCAAGCTCCGCCTCGGCCGCCTCGACCGCGGCCCGGATATCCTTCACCCCGGAAAACACCGCGGAAAGGGCGATGAACTCCGCATCGAAAGCCTTCGCCATGAGCCGCGCGATGGTGGTCTTGCCCGACCCCGGGGGTCCCCACAGGATCATCGAGTGCGGCTTTCCCGACTCGAACGCGAGCCGAAGCGGCTTGCCAGGACCGATGAGGTGCTGCTGCCCGACGACGTCGTCGAGCGACTGCGGGCGCAGCGCGTCGGCGAGCGGCGCGCGCGGCTGCGCAGCCTGGAACAGATCGCTCATACGGTTTGCGGGAGGGTTCTCTCCCTCATTACCTTTCCCCCAGGACGTCCGCGCCCTTGGGGGGATCGAAGCGAAATTCCTTCGCATCGACTTTCGGGTTGCGCACGACCTTCGAGAATCGAAGGTGCGTGGTCTGCCCAAAGTGGTCCACGAGCTGCATCGCCTCCAAGGCGCCGCCCGGGCCGAAACCGATGCGCATGCGCTCGAATCCGGCGTCGCGATCGCGCGGCACCGCCTCCAGCCATTGCAGGCCGTCGCGCGCGCCGGCGTCGCCGAGCTCGAACGCCTTCGCCACGTCCGCCGAGCCAGAAAGAAGCGCTGCCGGGGTCGAGCCGAGCGCCGCCGACAGCTTGCGCACCGTGACCTGGTTGAGCTCGCGGTCGTAGATCCACACGCGCGCGCCGTCCCCGACGATGATCTGGTCGGCGGGCTTCTCGTAAACCCAGCGAAAACGGCCCGGGCGCTGGAAGACGAAGCTTCCCTTCGCCTCCTGGGTCAGCTTTCCGCCCCTGTCGTACACCTTCTGCTCGAACTGCGCGCGCGCCGACTGGGTATCGCTGACGAAGCTCCTGAACTGTTCCAGGCTCGAAGCCTGAACGGACGAGGCGACGAGGGCGATGAAGCAAACCAAGGTTCTCATCGCCGCAGCTTACTCTGCCTTGGCTGGGACCAATACCTCTCGATTGCCGTTCGACTGCATCGCAGAGACCATGCCCGCGCGCTCCATGTCCTCGATAAGGCGCGCCGCGCGGTTGTAGCCGATGCGCAGGTGTCGCTGCACGAGCGAGATCGAGGGACGGCGCGTGCGCAGCACGATTTCGACGGCCTGGTCGTAGAGCGGGTCCTTCTCGCCTGCGGGCAGGCCCTCGGCCTCTCCCGCCTCTTCTGCCGGCTCGGGCTCGAGCACGTCATCGAGATACTCAGGCTTGGCCAGTCCCTTCATGTGCGCGGCGACCGCGTGCACCTCGTGGTCGGCGACGAACGCGCCGTGCACGCGCTGGGGCAGGCCGGTCCCGGGCGGGAGGTAGAGCATGTCGCCGGCGCCGAGCAGGGCCTCGGCGCCCGACTGATCGAGGATCGTGCGCGAGTCGACCTTGGAAGAGACTTGGAACGCAATGCGGGCGGGGATGTTGGCCTTGATGAGGCCGGTGATCACGTCGACCGACGGCCGCTGCGTGGCGAGCACCAGGTGGATGCCGGCCGCGCGCGCCTTCTGCGCGAGCCGCGCGATCAGCTCCTCGACCTTCTTGCCGATCACCATCATCAGGTCGGCGAGCTCGTCGATCACCACTACCACGTTGGGCAGCGGCGCGAGCTTCTGCGGATTGCCGCTCTCCAGCGTGAAGGGGTCATCGAGCTTGCCCTCGGCGACCTTGTGGTTGTAGCCGGAGAGGTTGCGCGCGCCGACAAAGTTCATCAGCTTGTAGCGCCGCTCCATCTCGCCCACGCACCAGGCAAGCGCGTTCACCGCCTGCTTCATGTCGATGACCACCGGCGTGAGCAGGTGCGGGATATCCTGGTAGACCGAAAGCTCGAGCATCTTCGGGTCGATGAGGATCAGTCGGATGCTGCGCGGCTCGGCCTTGTAGAGCAGAGACAGGATCATCGCGTTCAGCGCCACCGACTTGCCCGAGCCGGTGGTGCCGGCGACCAGCAGGTGCGGCATCCTCGTCAGGTCGGCGACCACCGGGTTCCCGGCGATGTCCTTGCCCAGCGCGATGGCGAGCGGCGAGTGCACCGCGGCGTAGGCCTCCGATCCGAGGATCTCCGAGAGGCGCACCGTCTGGCGGTGCGGGTTGGGAATCTCCAGGCCCATGCACGACTTGCCCGGGATGGTCTCGACCACGCGGATGGAGACCACCGATAGCGCGCGCGCCAGATCTTTCACCAGATTGACAATCTGGCTGCCCTTGACGCCCACCGCCGGCTCGATCTCGTAGCGGGTGATCACTGGGCCGGGATACGCAGCGAGCACCTTCACTGCCACGCCGAAGTCGGAGAGTTTCTTCTCGATGAGCCTAGAGGTGAACTCGAGCGTCTCGGCGGTCACCTGCTCGCCGTCGTGCTTCGCCTCGTCGAGGAGCTTGAGGGGCGGCAGCGGCGTATCGGGCAGCTCCTCGAAGAGCGGGGCCTGCTTCTCCTTTTGCACCCGCGCCGACTGCTTGATCTCGACCACCGGCGGCTCGATGCGAAGGGGCGGATGGTCCTCTTCCCTCAGCTTCTCGGTGTGCACCACCAGCTCGCGCTCCTCGCGCGCGATGTCGCCAAGGCGCCTGTCCCGCCGGCGCTCCCAGGCGGCGAACAGCGCGCCGTGCGCCGACTCGAGCGCCGCGCCGACCACTTCGGCGACGGAAAGCCAGGAGATGCCGGTAAACAGGCTCAAGCCCACGGCAGCCAGGGTCAGGAGGCCGAGCGTCGCCCCAGTAAAGCCCAGCCCGGCGGCCGCCGCCTGACCGAGCGCGGCGCCAATCACGCCGCCCGGCTCGTGCGGCAGGACGGTGCCGAGACTGTAGAGGCGCAGGCGCTCCAGCGCGGCGCTCGCCACCAAGAGGCAGGCGAAGCCGGCGATCGCGAGACCCAGCCGCCCGGGCTCAAGCCTGCGGTAGCCCCAGACCACGACGTACACGCACAGCGCCAGCCACCAGTAGGCAGACAGACCGAAGAGGTATAGGGCGAGGTCTGCTATCCATGCGCCCACGGCGCCGCCGGCGTTGCGCACGGCTTCTCCCGCGCCGCTGTGCGACCAGCCGGGATCGGCGCGGTGATAGGTGACGAAGACAAGAAGCAGGTACGCGGCCAGCGCGAGCACCCCCAGCCACTTCGCCTCGCGCACGAGGCCCGCCAGTTTGGCGGGCAGGGGTGCCGGGGATTTTTCCGCTGCGGCCACTACTCCGGCAGCATGATCGTGTCGCGCAGCACGATGTTGGAGCCTCGCATCTCGATGTACCCGCCGACCTGGAGGTCCTTCATCACGCGGCTCACCATCTCCCGGGAGGCGCCGATCATCTTGGCAATGTCCTGCTTGGGCAGGCGCTTGGTCACGATTCTCTCGCCGTTCACCGTCTCGGCCATGTCGAGGAGGAGCCGCGAGACCCGGCCGTAGACATCCAGCAGCGCCAGGCTGCCGATCTTGCGGTCGGCCTCGCGCAGCCGGCGCACCAGCCCGCGCATCACCGCCATGCTCATCTCGAAGTTCTCCGCGAGGCATTTGCGGAAGTCGCGCTTGGCGATCGACAGAAGCTCGCAAGACTCCAGCGTCACCACGCTCGCCGAGCGTGGCTCGTCGTCGATCAGGCCCATCTCGCCAAAGAATTCGCCGGGACCGAGGATGGCAAGGATGACCTCCTTGCCTTCGGAGTCGCTCATCATGACCTTCAGCCGACCCGAAAGCACAATGTAGAGCGAATCGGTCGCATCTCCGGCCCCCATGATGGTGGTGGCGCGCGAGGCGCTCCTGCGCATCATCATGGTGGCGATCATGCGCAGTTGCTCCTCCGGAAAGCTCGCGAATAGAGGAACCGTCTTCAGGACTGCCGTCGAAACCGTCGCTGCCATGGCGACGGTATGGTAGCAGAACTGCCGCCCTTATAATCTTCGCCGCATGCCGACGCGCCATTCCCGCCTGCTTATCCTAGGCTCCGGGCCCGCCGGCTTCACCGCGGCGGTGTACGCGGCCCGAGCGAACCTGCGCCCGGTGCTCATCGCCGGCATCGCGCAGGGCGGCCAGCTCATGACCACGACCGACGTCGACAACTGGCCGGCGGACGCCGACGGTGTGCAGGGACCGGAGCTCATGCAGCGCTTCCAGCGCCACGCCGAGCGCTTCGAGACCGAGGTGGTCAGCGACCACATCCACACGGCGCGCCTCGGCCAGCGCCCCTTCGTCCTGGAGGGCGATGCGGCCGCCTATGCCTGCGATGCGCTGGTGATCGCCACCGGCGCCACCGCCAAGTACCTTGGCCTTCCGTCCGAGGAGAAGTTCATGGGCAGGGGGGTTTCCGCCTGCGCCACCTGCGATGGCTTTTTCTACCGGGACCAGGACGTGGTCGTGGTCGGCGGCGGCAACACAGCGGTGGAGGAGGCGCTTTTCCTCGCCAACCTCGCCCGACGGGTCACGCTCGTGCACCGCCGCGACAAGTTCCGCGCCGAGAAGATCATGCAGGACAAGCTCATGAAGCGCGTCACGGAAGGCAAGGTGCGGCTCGTGCTGGACGCGGCCGTCGAGGAGGTGCTCGGCGACGCGAGCGGCGTTACCGGCGCGCGCATCAAACACCTCAAGACCGGCGAGACCACGGCGCTCGAGGCCAAGGGATTCTTCGTTGCGATCGGCCACACGCCGAACACCGGCATTTTCGCCGGGCAACTCGACATGGAGAACGGCTACATCGTCACGCGGGGCGGGCGCGAGGGTCAATCCACCGCTACCAGCATCCCCGGAGTCTTCGCGGCGGGCGATGTGCAGGACCATGTGTACCGTCAGGCGGTCACGAGCGCAGCGACCGGCTGCATGGCTGCGCTCGATGCCGAGAAGTTCCTGGAGGCAGCGTGAACAAGGAGTTCCGCGAAGCGGTCGCGGACGTCGAGCCGCTCGTTGATGAGCCCCGCAAGCGCGTGCTGCCGCGGCGCCCTCCCGCGCCGCTGCCACGCCAGACGCGGCGCGACGAGAAGGCAGCGCTGGCAGAGTCGCTTTCGGGGCCGGTGTCGGTGGACGACGCGCTCGATACGGGCGAGGAGATGTCGTTCGTCCGGGAGGGCTATCCTCGCAGCACGCTGCGCCGGCTGCGCCGCGGCCACTGGACGGTCGAGGCAAGCCTCGACCTGCACGGCATGAACCGCGCCGAAGCGCAAGGCGCGGTGCGGGAATTCCTTCGCCGGTGTGTGGCACGCGGCTACGGCTGCGTGCGTATCGTGCACGGCCGGGGACTCGGGTCTCCCAACCGGGAGCCGGTGCTGAAGGCGAAGCTGAGGAAATGGCTGCCGCTACGCGCGGAGGTCCTGGCGTTCAGCCAGGCACCGCGGGCACACGGCGGCTCGGGCGCCGCCCTGGTACTTCTCAGAGGCGCTTAAACGGCGGCTTCGTTTGTTTCGCCGGTGCGGATGCGCACCACGTGCTCGACCGAGGTGACGAAGATCTTGCCATCGCCGATCTTGCCCGTGCGCGCCGACTTCACGATGGCGTCGATCGCGCCCTCGACTTGGTTCTCGGCCACCACCACCTCGATCTTTACCTTGGGCAAGAAGTCGACGACGTACTCGGCGCCGCGATATAGCTCGGTGTGCCCCTTCTGCCGGCCGAAGCCCTTGACCTCGGTCACCGTGAGTCCAGTGACGCCGACCTCGGAGAGCGCTTCGCGCACCTCGTCGAGCTTGAACGGCTTCACGATGGCTTCGATCTTCTTCATCCGATCCTCCGCGGGGCGATGACCGCATTGTATCGTAGCGCCTTGGAAAGCGTCCGGATCGTCGAGTCCCTCGGCGGTGTCGATCCCCAGGAATGGAACGCGCTCGCAGGCGGCCAGCCGTTCATGCGCCACGAGTTCCTGTCCGCCCTGATCGACACCGGCTGCGCCGCCCGGCAGAGCGGGTGGCTGCCGCAATTCCTGCTGCTGCGCCGCGCCGGCGCACTCGCCGGCGCCATGCCGCTTTTCGCCAAGAGCCACTCCTACGGCGAGTACGTGTTCGATTGGGCGTGGGCCGACGCCCACGAGCGCCACGGGCTCGAGTACTACCCCAAGCTCGTCTGCGCGGTGCCTTTCACGCCGGTGCGCGGGCAGAGAATCCTGGGAAAAGACAAGCCAGCCCTGATCGAGGAGGCGCTTCGCCTTGCGCGCGGCACCTCCTCCCTGCACGTGCTCTTCCCGAGCGAGGACGAGGCCCGGCTCCTCGCCACGCGCGGCCTCATGCTGCGTCGGACGGTGCAGTTTCACTGGACGAACCAAGGCTATGCAGACTTCGACGCCTTCCTCGCGGCGCTCTCGCACGGCAAGCGCAAGAACATCCGCCAGGAGCGCCGGCGCGTACGCGAGGCAGGGGTGACGCTGCGTAGGCTCGAGGGCGAGGCAATCGAGCGCCGGTACTGGGAATATTTCGCCCAGTGCTACCGGCGCACCTACGCCGCGCACCGCTCGAGCCCCTACCTTAATCTCGAGTTCTTCCTGCGCATCGGCAAGGCGATGCCGGGGCACACGGTGCTCGTACTCGCCGAGCGCGAGGGCCGGCCGGTGGCGAGCGCGCTGCTCCTGCGGGACGACCGGCGCCTGTACGGACGCTACTGGGGATCGACGGAACAGATCCCGCTGCTGCATTTCGAGTGCTGCTACTACCAGCCGATCGAGTATGCGATCGCAAGGCGGCTGGAGGTCTTCGAGGGCGGTGCGCAAGGCGAGCACAAGATCTTCCGCGGCCTCATGCCGGTGGAGACCATCTCGGCGCACTGGCTCTCGCACCCGCAGTTCGCTCAAGCCGTGGAAAGCTTTCTTGCGCGCGAAGGCGCCGGCATCGCGCGCTACGTCGATGAGCTGTGCGAACATTCACCGTTCAAGGAGGCGGGATGAGACTGAAAGACAAGGTAGCGATCGTCACTGGCGCGGCTTCCGGATTCGGCGCCGGCATTGCACGGCGCTTCGCCGAGGAGGGCGCGAAGGTAATCGTCAACGACTTGAACCCGGCCGGCGAGAAGACAGCGAAGGAGATCGGCGGGACCTTCGTGCAGGCGGACGTGAGCAAGGGCACGGAATGGGCGCGGCTCGTCGACGCGGCCGGCGAACGGCTGGGCATCGTGATCAACAACGCGGGCTGGACACACCGGCGCAAGCCCTACCTCGAGGTCACCGAGGCGGAGTTCGATAAGGTCTACGCGGTGAACGTGAAGAGCATCTACCTTTCGGCCCTGCACGTCGTGCCCGTGTTCAAGCGCCGCGGCGGCGGTTGCATCGTCAATATCGCCTCGACTGCCGGAGTGCGACCGCGGCCGGGGCTCACCGTCTACAACAGCTCGAAGGGTGCGGTCATCACCATGTCCAAATCGATGGCGGCAGAGCTCGGCCCGGACAGGATCCGCGTGAACTGCGTGAACCCGGTATTCAGCCCCGACACCGCGCTGTCGGCGGATTTCGCCGGGGGCGCGTTGACCGAGGAGGCGAAGAAGGCGTTTCTCGCCACGATCCCGCTGGGCCGCTTCTCGACGCCCGTCGATGTCGCGAACGCCTGCCTCTACCTCGCTTCCGACGAGGCGGGCATGGTGAGCGGCGTGTGCATCGAGGTGGACGGTGCGCGGTGTGTGTAGCTGAACCGGCTTCTAGGCTTCCCTAGCGCTTCAAACCCCCGAGAAGCGCGGCGACCTGCGGCTCGCGGCGCTTCTTCTGCAGCTCTGGGGCTTCGGACTTCGGGGTGGGTGACGCGGAAGGCTCGTAAGGCTTAGAGAAGATGGGATCTGCGGGGAGCGGCGCTGGTCGTTTGCCCTTCTTCGAAGGCTGGTCGCCCATCAGCGTGGCAACGCTCGGGCCGCTCGGCTGGAAACCGGGCACCAGCACCCTCTCGAGCTTCTTCTTGATCAGCCGCTCGATGGCGGCGAGCGCTTCCATGTCCTCCGGCGCGACCAGCGAGATCGCCTCGCCGGTCATGCCGGCGCGGCCTGTGCGCCCGATGCGGTGCACGTAGTCCTCGGGAGAGTGCGGTACGTCGAAGTTGATCACCTGCGGCAGGCCCTCGATGTCGAGGCCGCGCGATGCGACGTCGGTGGCGACCAGCACGGCCGTCTTGCCGGACTTGAAATCGGCGAGCGCGGCCTCTCGCTCGGCCTGCGTCTTGTCGCCATGGATCGCGTCGGCCTGGATACGGTCGCGGCGCAACTGATGCGCAAGCCGGTTCGCGCCGATGCGCGTGCCGGTGAAGACGAGGACCTGGCGCAGGTCTCGCGTCTGGATGAGGTAGGCGAGCAGCTCGCGCTTTTTCTCACGCTTCACCGGATGGACGACGTGGCTGACCAGGTCGGCGACCGCGTTGCGAGCCGCCACTTGCACCTCCGCCGGGTCGCGCAGCAGCGACTTCACGAGTGCGCGGATCTCCTCCGGGAACGTCGCGGAGAACAGCAGGTTCTGCCGCTGCGCCGGGAGGAGCGCGATGATGCGCTTGATGTCGGGCAGGAAGCCCATGTCGAGCATGCGGTCGGCCTCGTCGAGGACGACGAACGACAGCTTGGAAAAATCGACGGTGCCGCGGGCCAGGTGGTCGAGGACGCGGCCGGGGGTGCCGACGACGATCTGGGCGCCGGCCTTGAGCTGGTCGATCTGACCCTCGTACGCCTTGCCGCCGTAGATGGCGACGACGTTGGTCGGGCGGCCCGAGGTGAGCATGTCCATGTCCTCGTAGACCTGGACGGCGAGCTCGCGGGTCGGGACGACGATGAGCGCCTTCACTCCGGGAGCGGGGTCGAGGCCGAGTCGCTGCACCACGGGGATGCCGAAGCCGAAGGTTTT
>DASRKB010000148.1:0-19127 GCA_035649175.1 Burkholderiales bacterium
GCGCCGCCCGAGAGCACCACCACGCCCACGCCGGCATCGAGCAGGGCGACGAGGTGCTCGCGCACCGCGTCGTGCGAGGCAGCTTCGACGACTGCGTCCGGACGCAGCGCGAGCAACGCTTCCCGCCCGACGACATACGGGATCCCGAACTGCGCAGCGAGCGCCCTGCCGCGCGAGGCGGCGCTACGTCCGGCGACGGCGACGAGCTCGATGCCGGGCAGCTCGCCACGGTGCTCGAGCATCAGGCGGGCGATGGTGCCGCCGCCCAGTACGGCCACGCGCATAATGGCTGCTTTCAGTATCATTGGGTCGAAAGGAGGGGGGGTGCGTATCGCGATTCTAGAAGACGATCCCGACCAGCTCACCCTGCTGCGCCGCTGGATCGCGGAGGACGGGCACGATGTGCACGCCTACCAGAGCGGCCGCGAGGCGATGAAGCAGGCGGGCCGCGAGAGCTTCGATCTGTTCATGCTCGACTGGCAGGTACCCGATGTCTCGGGGGCGGAGGTGCTCACCTGGCTGCGCACGAACGTCTCGAAGACCGTGCCGGTGCTCTTCGTCACGGTGCGCGATTCCGAGCAGGATATCGTGTACGCGCTGGAGCACGGCGCCGACGACTACATGGTGAAGCCGGTGCGCCGCCAGGAGCTGAGCGCGCGTGTTCGCGCGCTACTGCGGCGCGCATATCCGGTCGAGGAGAAAAAGCAGCTGTCCTTTCCGCCGTTCGAGATCGACATCCAGCGCGGAGAGGTGCGGCGCGACGGCGCGACGGTGGAGCTCACGCCCAAGGAGTTCGAGCTCACCGTGACCCTCTTCCGCAACATGGGCCGGCTGCTCTCGCGCGGCCATCTCCAGGAGAGCGTGTGGGGGCGCACCGGAGATCTCGCGACGCGGACCGTGGACACGCACGTGAGCCAGGTGCGCAAGAAGCTCGACCTGCGGCCGGACTCGGGCTACCGCGTGGTCCCGATCTACAACTACGGCTACCGCCTAGAGAAAATCTCCTCGGATCCCTGATTACCGCCAGCTGGGCGAAGCCGGATCGGGGTCTCGATCTCGAGCGCGAGCTTCAGGGCGAAGGCGGGCGCAGCGGCCGGGTTCGCCACCGGCTCGCGGATCGGCGTCTCTATCGCGAGTGCGAGCTTCAGGGCGGCGCGAGGCTGCTTCGCGGGTGCCGGCTCCTCGGCGCGCTTCGGCGCCATCGGAAAGACCTCCACCGCCGCCGGCACGACGGGCACATCGAATCCGCCGCCGCCGAGGGCACGCGCCCGCCCGGCAGCGTGGAAAGCCTCGTCGGTGGCCAGCTGCTGCGGCACGATGTGGTAGGCGATCCAGAGCACCCAAGCAACGCTGATGGCCAAGAGCAGTGTTACGGTGCGCCAGAACCACTCGCGGTGTGGCGTATTGGCGGGGCCGGCGCTCAACACGCTCGCTTCTGGCGCGCTCTCGAGCGCCTGGCGCCTGTGCAGGTCCTGGAGCATCTTGTTGAGCACACTCATACCGGGAGGACGTTCGCGGCAACGGGTTGGCGCCTTGCGCCGCACGACACTTCAGCACTCAAGTTACAGCAGTAAGCTCTTGTGGTCAAATGGAAATCTAGACCGAACGCCACAGCGCCATCCGCTTCCTCCAACGCTGCTCAAGCACGTCCGGGCGTGGGTGCGGGTTCTTAGAGAAGGAAAGACAACCGATGAAAAGCTTCGCCTCCCAGGCCGACCTCAAGCCGAAGAAGATCCGCTTCCAACGCCTTTCGGCGAGCTGCTGGGCGTTTACCGCCGAGGGGGATCCCAATACCGGCGTGATCGTCGGCGACGACAGCGTGATGGTGATCGACGCGCAGGCCACGCCGCTCATGGCGCGCGAGGTGATCCGCCGCATCCGTGGCGTGACCCCGAAGCCGATCCGTTACGTCGTGCTCACGCACTACCACGCGGTGCGCGTGCTCGGCGCGTCAGCCTACAAGGCCGACCACATCATTGCGAGCGAGGCGACGCACGAGCTCATCCGGGAGCGCGGACGACAGGACATGGCGAGCGAGATCGGGCGCTTCCCGCGCCTCTTCCGCGGCGCCGACACCATCCCGGGCCTGACCTGGCCGACGCTGACCTTCAAGGACGAGATGACGCTGCGGATGGGCAAGCTCGAGGTGAAGATCATCCACGCGGGCCCGGGGCACACGAAAGGCGACACCATCGTCTGGGTGCCCTCGCAGCGCGTGCTTTTTTCCGGCGACCTCGTCGAGTACGAGGCCGGCGTGTACACCGGCGACGCGCACTTCGAGCAATGGCCAGACACGCTGGAGAAGTTGAGGAAGCTCAAGCCCCGCGCGCTCCTACCCGGGCGCGGCCCGGCCCTCTCCACGCCTGCGGCGGCCGAGCGGGGTATCCGTTACACCCAGGACTTCGTGCGGGGCCTCTATGCGTGCGCGACGGAAGGCGTGCGCAAGAAGCGCTCGCTGAAGGAGGTCTACGCGCTGGCGCGGCGCCGGATGGATCCCAAGTACGGCAAGTACCCTATCTACGAGCACTGCATGCCCTTCGACGTCTCGCGCGCCTACGACGAGGCGAGCGGCATCAAGCATCCCCGCATCTGGACCGCGAAGCGCGACCTCGAGATGTGGAAATCCCTCTCGTAGGCAGAAAAACAAGGGGCGAGCCCTTTCGGTGCCCGCCCCAAGCGCAGTCCGGAGGAAGAGGAGGAGGAGGATCCGCCCGGGCTGCTGCAACGCAACAAATACTAGTTCTTTTACCCCTTGGTTAGAATAGTGACCGTAAGTAAAACACTTTTGCATATTCTGCACAAATGGCGGACAGCATCCAGGAAATGGCTGTATTTGCTCGCGTGGTCGGCGCAGGAAGCCTTTCGGCCGCCGCTCGCGAGCTGGGGCTATCGCCTGCGCTCGTCAGCCGGCGCCTCGCGGGCCTGGAAGCGAGGCTGGGGGTCCGGCTGATCAACCGCACCACCCGCAGCCTGCACCTCACCGACGACGGCGCCCGCTACTACGAGGCCTGCGCCAGGGTGCTCGCCGACATCGAGGAAGCCGATGCCGCGGTCGCCGCGGGACGCGTGGAGCCGCGTGGGGTGCTGCGCGTAGCGCTGCCCGCGTCGTTCGGCCACCAGCACATCGCTCCGCTCGTCCCGCGCTTCGCCGAGCGCTATCCGAAGATCCAGCTCGCGCTCAGCCTCTCGGACCGCAACGTCAACCTGATCGAGGAGGGCTTCGACCTCGCGGTGCGCATCGCTCACCTGGAGGATTCCTCTCTCACCGCGCGCAAGCTCGCACCCAACCGCCGGGTGGTTTGCGCGAGCCCGTCGTACCTCGAGCGCCACGGCACGCCGCGCACGCCCGACGAGCTCCTGCATCACAACTGTCTCACCACGAACGAGTTCGCGATGGAGTGGGACTACAAGGGACCCGACGGCCGGCCGGGCTCCGTGCGCGTTTCCGGTCGCTACTCGTGCGACAACTGGGAAGTGCTGCGGGAATGGGCGCTCGCCGGCCTGGGGATCGCGCTGAAGTCGACGTGGGACGTTCATCGCCTGCTCGCCGACGGATCGCTGGTCGAGGTCTGCCCGGGCTATACCTTCCACAGCGACGTGGCTATCTACGCCGTCTACCCTAGCCGGAGATTCCTTCCGGCGAAGACACGCGTGTTCATCGAGTTCCTCGCCG
Source organism: Burkholderiales bacterium (assembly GCA_035649175.1). Lineage (GTDB taxonomy): Bacteria > Pseudomonadota > Gammaproteobacteria > Burkholderiales > SG8-39 > SCGC-AG-212-J23. Next base: position 3,674 of record DASRKB010000148.1, read on the forward strand.
AGTCGTTCGGCCCCGATCCCTACTGGGACCAGCCCGACCAATGGGACCAGTCGAATCAGGAACGCCGTCCCAAGCCGCGGATCAAAGCACGTATGTGATAGCCTCGGACGCGCCTTAGATGAACGCCCCAGTCGATCCCGCCGCACTCGCCCACGCCTCGCTCGACGACAAGTACACGCTGGAGCAGGGTCGCGCCTTCCTCACCGGCACACAGGCGCTGATCCGCCTGTTGATGCTGCAGCGCGGTCGCGACCGGCGCGCGGGCCTGAACACCGCGGGATTCATCTCCGGCTACCGCGGCTCGCCGCTCGGCGGCCTCGACCAGGCGCTCTGGCGCGCGAAGAAGCACCTCGAGAGCCACCACATCCGCTTCCAGCCCGGCGTGAACGAGGACCTCGCCGCCACCGCGATCTGGGGAACGCAGCAGCTCAACCTCTTCCCAGGCGCGAAGTACGACGGCGTGTTCTCCATGTGGTACGGCAAGGGCCCGGGCGTCGACCGCTGCGGCGACGTCTTCAAGCACGCCAACGCCGCCGGCACCTCGAAGCACGGCGGCGTGCTCGTGCTCGCGGGGGACGACCACGCGGCGAAGTCCTCGACGCTGCCGCACCAGTCGGAGCACATCTTCAAGGCCTGCCTGATCCCAGTGCTCAATCCGGCGAACGTACAGGAGTACCTCGACCTCGGGCTGCACGGCATCGCGATGAGCCGCTACTCGGGACTGTGGGTCGCGTTCAAGTGCGTCACGGATGTCGTCGAGTCGGGATCCTCAGTATTGATTGATGAGAAGAGGGTAAACACCAGGATCCCCACCGACTTCGCCCTGCCCCCGGGCGGGCTCAACATCCGCTGGCCGGACGGCATCCTCGAGCAGGAAGCGCGCATCCTCGACTGGAAGGTGTACGCGGCGCTTGCCTATGCCCGCGCCAACGCTCTGGATCGCATCATCTGGGATTCGCCCAAGGCGCGCCTTGGCATCGTCACCACCGGGAAGTCCTACGGCGATGTCATGCAAGCGCTTTCGGATCTCGGTTTGAATCGAGAAATTGCAAAAGAGATCGGCTTGCGGGTCTACAAGGTGGCGATGTCCTGGCCGCTCGAGCCGCAGGGCGCGCGGCGCTTCGCCGAGGGGCTCGAGGAGATCCTGGTCGTCGAGGAGAAGCGCCAGCTCATCGAGTACCAGATCAAGGAAGAGCTCTACAACTGGAAGGAAGGCGTGCGCGCGCCGCGCGTGGTCGGCAAGTTCGACGACAACGGCGAGTGGAGCCGCTCGGGCGGCCAGCCCGCCGGCAACTGGCTGCTCCCCGCGCACTACGAGCATTCGCCCGCGATGGTGGCCAAGGCAATCGCGCAGCGGCTCTCCAAGCTCAGTATGGATGTTTCTCTGGGGCCTCAGTTCAAGGAGCGGCTGGCGTTCCTGGATTTCAAGGAAAAGGCGCTCGCCAAGCCCCGCGTGGCGTCGGTGAGGCAGCCCTATTTCTGCTCCGGCTGCCCGCACAACACCTCCACGCGAGTGCCCGAGGGTAGCCGCGCTACTGCGGGCATCGGCTGCCACTTCATGGCGGTGTGGATGAACCGCTCGACCGCGACCTTCACCCATATGGGCGCCGAGGGAGCGCCCTGGATCGGCCAGGCGCCCTTCACGAGCGAGAAGCACATCTTCGCCAACCTCGGCGACGGCACGTACTTCCACTCCGGGCTGCTCGCGATCCGCGCCGCGGTGGCGGCGAAGGTCAACATGACCTACAAGATCCTCTTCAACGACGCGGTCGCCATGACCGGCGGGCAGCGCCACGACGGCCCGCTCGACCCGCCGATGATCTCGCGCCAGATCGCCGCCGAGGGTGTGGCGCCGATCGTCGTGGTCACCGACGAGCCGGACAAGTACCCAGCGGGCACGAACTGGGCGCCGGGCGTGACCGTGCGCCACCGCGACGATCTCGATGCCGTCCAGCGGCAGCTGCGCGAGACCCCGGGCGTGTCGGCGCTCATCTACGACCAGACCTGCGCCTCCGAGAAGCGGCGCCGCCGCAAGAGGAACGAGTACCCCGACCCGGCGCTACGCGCGGTGATCAACGAGCGCGTGTGCGAAGGCTGCGGCGACTGCAGCGCGAAGTCCAACTGCCTCTCGGTCGAGCCGCTCGAGACGGAGCTCGGCCGCAAGCGCACCATCAACCAGTCCTCGTGCAACAAGGACTTCTCTTGCGTGAAGGGCTTCTGCCCGAGCTTCGTCACGGTGGAAGGCGGACGGCTGCGGAAAGGGAAGTCCTCGGCGAAAGAGGTCATGGACTTTCCCGATCTTCCCGACGTGGAATTACCCGACTTGAAGAACCCCTATGGCATCCTCGTGACGGGCATAGGCGGCACGGGGGTAATTACCATCGGCCAGATCATCGGCATGGCCGCGCACCTCGAAGGCAAGGGCGTCTCGGTGCTCGACATGTCGGGCCTCGCGCAGAAGTACGGCGCGGTGATGTCGCACGTGCATGTGGCCGCGAGCGCCGACGCGCTGCACGCGGCGCGCCTCGACACCGGCGGCGCGAGCCTGCTCATCGGCTGCGACCTCGTGGTCGCCGCGAGTACCGACGCCATCGCGAAGATGCACGGCTCGCGCACGCGCGCCGTGGTGAACGCGAGCGTCACGCCCACCGCGGAGTTCGTGAAGAACCCGAACTGGCAGCTTCCGGGCACGGACCTGCAGCGGGACATCAAGGATTCTTCCTTGGAAACCGAATTTGTCGCGGCGACCGAGATCGCCTCGGAGCTGATGGGCGACGCCATCGCCACCAACATGTTCATGCTGGGCTACGCCTTCCAGAAGGGCTGGGTGCCGCTCTCGGCTGCGGCGCTCGAGCGCGCCATCGAGCTGAACGGCGTGGCGGTCGAGTTCAACAAGCAGAGCTTCGTCTGGGGCCGGCGCGCCGCCGTGGACCTCGAGCGGGTGCGGCGCATCGCCCGGCCCGCGGAGATCGTCGCCATCGGCGATCACTTCTCGCGCAACCTCGACGAGCTCGTCGAGCGTCGCGTGAAGCTCCTCACCGATTATCAGAATCGCGCCTATGCCGATAAGTACAAATCCCTCGTGGAGCGGGTAAGAGGCATCGATTCAACGCTCGCGGAAGCCGTCGCGCGCAACTACGCGAAGCTCCTCGCCTACAAGGACGAGTACGAGGTGGCGCGGCTGCACGCCGACGGGGAGTTCGACCGCAAGCTGGAAGCGATGTTCGAAGGCGACTATCGCGTGGTGTACCACCTCGCACCGCCGCTCCTCGCGCGCAAAGACCCGCTCACTGGCGAGCCGCGCAAGATGAGGTTCGGCCCGTGGATGAGGGTCCCCTTCAAAGTCCTGAAGACCCTGAAGTTCCTGAGGGGAAGCGCGCTCGATCCCTTCGGCTACACGGAAGAGCGGCGCGCCGAGCGCATGCTCATCCGCGAGTACGAGGAAACCGTCGAGCGCGTGCTGCGGGGCCTCACCGCGCACAACCACGCGATCGCACTCGAGCTGCTCTCGCTGCCCGGGGAAATTCGCGGCTTCGGACATATCAAGATGGCGTCGATCGCCGCGGCGGCGAAGAAGCGCGAAATGCTCCTCGCGCGCTTCGCCTCGGCCGCCCGCGCGGCCGCCTAGCCCCACCGTCCATCGCCTCCCTCGCCAACCTTCACGCCTTCAGCGTAAAGGGCGTGAAGTCGGTGTCGCGGTCGTAATGGTCCTCGCGCTCCGCGCGCTTGAGGAAGCCGACCACCTTGTAGGTGACCGGAGTGAAGAGCACCTCAACTAGCACTTTGCCGACGAACTGGGCGAGCATGATGGCCGGAAGCTGCTCGTTCGGGATGAGGCCGGAGTTGTAGAAGGCGAGCGGGTAGAAGAGCGCGGAATCGACGCCCTCGCCCACGATGGTCGAGCCGATGGTGCGCGTCCAGAGCCAGCGTCCGGCAGTGCGGATCTTCATCTTCGCGAGCATGTAGGAGTTGACGAACTCCCCGCAGAAGTACGCGAACATCGACGCGGCGCCGATGCGCCAGGTGCTGCCGAAGGCGATCTCGTAGGCCTCCTGGTTCTGCCAGAAGGGCGCCGGCGGGAGCGCCACCACCACGGAGGCCATGAACGAGGCGAACGCGAGCCCCGCGAAGCCGGCCCAGATCACGCGCCGCGCGCGCGCGTAGCCGTAGACCTCGGTAAGGATGTCCCCGAACACGTACGAGATCGGAAAGAACAGCACCCCGGCGCCGAACACGAGCGCGCCGAAGTGCGGCAGCTCGACCTGCACGATTTTCGCCGGTCCGATCAGGTTCGCGCAGATGAGCACCGTGACGAACGCCGCCATCACGAACTCGTAGTAGCGATACTGCTTCCGGACCAATCTTCCGCCTTAGGGAAGCCGCGGCGCGTAGCCGCGCTTGTCCGGGTCGAGCTCGACGCGCATCGCCTCCAGCATGCGAGACACCATCGCGTAGAACGCGGCGACCATCGAGAGCTCGACGTACTCGGCGTGGCTGAAGTGCTTCGATACGCGCTCGTACACTGGGTCGCTCACCTCGCCGCGCGTCACCGCCTCGCAAAGCTCGAGCGCCGCCTTCTCGCGCGCGTCGAACTCCGCAGAGGCGCGCCAGTCCTGCAGCGCCGCGATCTGCCCCTCGCGCACCCCGGCCTTCCTGGCCATCGGCAGGTGCGAGGCCCATTCGTACTCCGAGCGCGTGAGCTGCGCGCCGCGCAGGATCACGAGCTCGCGCAGCGCGCGCGGCGTGCGCGTGTCGTGGCGCAGCACCTTCGAGAACTCCGCCCACGCCGCGAGCAGCTCCGGGTGATTGCCGAGCGCGCGGTACAGATTCGGCGGCTCCCCCCACAGCTCCTCCAGCCTCTGCTTCAGCTCGGGCGCGAACTCCGCCGGCGGCACGCGTTGCATGGCGCGCATTCTAATCGGGGTCAGACCCCGATCTCCCGGCTATTCGGGGTCAGACCCCGATCTGTCAACGAAGCGGTCGCGTCGCCCGTTAATGGGGCATGGCCCGACCACTTCGGCACATGCTGCCGGGCATCGCGGTGCATCTCGTCCACCGCGGAAGCAACCGCACAGCCTGTTTTCGCTCTGAGAGCGACTACCTGCTTTATCTCGTGCAGCTCAGAGAGCTCTCTCGCAAGTTCGATTGTGCGGTGCACGCTTACTGCCTGATGACGAATCACGTGCACCTGCTCGTCTCCCCTTCCTCGGTCGACGCCGGCAGCGCGCTGATGAAGAAGCTGGCGCAGCGCCATGCGCAATACTTCAACCGTACCTATGGCCGCACCGGCCCCCTTTGGGACGGCCGCTATCGTTCCTGCGTTGCGGAATCCGGGCGTTATGTCCTCGCATGCTACCGATACATCGAGCTCAATCCCGTGCGCGCCGGCATGGTGGCGCATCCGACCGAGTACCGATGGTCGAGCTATCGGGCTAACGCGCAGGGACAGGACCAGGGGATGGTCAGCCCGCACGCCGAGCTCCTGGCACTCGGATCCGACGATGAGCGCCGGCGAAGGGCCTACGCGATGCTCTTCGATGATCCCCTGGAGCCATCGCTGATCGACGGCATCAGGGGCGCCACCAATGGCGGCTATCCATTGGGCAGCGAGGCGTTCAAGGCTCAGTTCGGCGAAATTTTCGGCTGCAGGACGTCCCCCAGCCTGCCGGGACCGAAGCCGGGAAAGATCGGGGTCTGACCCCGAACTCTCGAGAGAACCCGGACCCGCCCCGGCCGGACTAAGAAAGACAGGGCCGACCCCTTGGTTGGTTGGAGAATAGGGTCCGTCCCCATTTTTGGGCAGGAGGAAGCCATGGCCGATCTGTGGGAAAACCCCATGGGAACCGACGGGTTCGAGTTCATCGAGTACGCCGCGCCGGACCCGCGCGCGATGGGGGAGCTCTTCGAGCGCCTGGGCTTCCGCGCGATCGCGCGCCACCGCCACAAGGACGTGGTGCTCTACCGCCAGGGCCAGATCAACTTCATCGTCAATGCCGAGCTCGACTCGTTCGCGCAGCGCTTCGCGCGGCTGCACGGGCCCAGCATCTGCGCGATCGCGTTCCGCGTGCAGGATGCGAAGGCGGCCTACGAGCGCGCGGTGTCGCTCGGCGCGTGGGGCTACGCCGGCACCGCCGGCCCCGGCGAGCTCAACATCCCGGCGATCAAGGGCATCGGCGACTCGCTGCTCTATCTCATCGACCGCTGGCGCGGCAAGGGCGGCAAGAGGGACGGGGACATTGGCAACATCGGCTTCTACGACGTCGACTTCGAGCCCCTGACCGGCGCGCAGCTCGACCCCGCCGGCCACGGCCTCACCTACATCGACCACCTCACGCACAACGTGCACAAGGGGCGGATGACGGAGTGGGCGGACTTCTACGAGCGCTACTTCAACTTCCGCGAGATCCGCTACTTCGATATCGAGGGCCAGGTCACCGGCGTCAAGTCCAAGGCCATGACCAGCCCCTGCGGCAGGATTCGCATCCCGATCAACGAGGAAGGCACCGACAAGGCGGGGCAGATCCAGGAGTACCTCGACAAGTACCACGGCGAGGGTATCCAGCACGTCGCCCTCGGTTCGAGCGACCTGCCGCGCACCGTCGACATGCTGCGCGCCAAGGGCGTGAAGCTCCTCGACACCGTCGACACCTACTACGAGCTCATCGACAAGCGCATCCCCGGCCACGGCGAGAACGTCGCCGATCTCAAGAAGCGCAAGATCCTCATCGACGGCAAGAAGGGCGAGCTGCTGCTGCAGATCTTCTCGGAGAACCAGCTCGGGCCGATCTTCTTCGAGTTCATCCAGAGGAAGGGCAACGAGGGGTTCGGCGAGGGCAACTTCAAGGCGTTGTTCGAGTCGATCGAGCTCGACCAGATGCGCCGCGGCGTGCTGCAGTAATTCGGGGTCAGACCCCGATCTCCGGGCAACCATGACGGCGAAATCACCAGCGAGCAAGAGATCGGGGTCTGACCCCGAATTACGGGGCGACTATTCCAAAGCCGGCCCCGACTTCCGGGTCGAGCAGGACTGGAGCGCCTACACGCCGCAGGAGCACGCGCTCTACCGGCGGCTCTTCGAGCGGCAGGCGAAGCTCGTGCCCAAATACGCCTGCCCGGAATGGATCGAAGCCATCGCGGGCCTGGATGCTTCGCACCAGATACCGAAACTCGAGGAAACATCGAAACGGTTGAAAAACGCGAGCGGCTGGGAGATCGTCCCGGTCCCCGGGCTCATTCCGGACGAGGCGTTCTTCACGCACCTCGCCAACCGCCGCTTCCCGGTCACGGTATGGCTGCGCAAGCCCGAGGAGTTCGACTACATCGTCGAGCCCGACGTGTTCCACGATTTCTTCGGGCACGTGCCGCTGCTCTTCGACCGCACCTATGCCGACCACCTGTACGAGTACGGCAAGGGCGGCCTCAAGGCGATGCGGCTCGATGCGGTGAAGTTCCTGGCGAGGCTTTACTGGTACACCATCGAGTTCGGGCTCATGAAAGTGGGTTCTTCCGTAAGAGCCTATGGCGCGGGGCTGCTCTCTTCCGGGGGCGAGCTCGCCTACTGCGTGGAGGACCCGAGCCCGCGGCGCCTCGCCTTCGACCTCGAGCGCATCATGAGCACCGAGTACCAGATCGACCGCTACCAGGAAACCTACTTCATCATCGACTCGTTCGATCACCTGATGCGCGAAACCGCGCCGGATTTCACACCGATCTACGCCCGTTTGCGTAGTAGGCTTGCGGCATGAACAAGGTCCGGTCCGGCGACGTCTCCATCCACTACCGGCGCCTGGGCAGAGATCGGGGTCTGACCCCGATCCTCATCGTGCACGGGCTGTCGTACTTCTCCTACGACTGGCTCGGCGTGGGCGAGACGCTCGGGCGCGAGCGCGAGGTGATCCTCATGGACATGCGCGGCTTCGGCGATTCCGACTGGAGTCCGGGCCGCGACTACTCCGTGCCGGCGATGGCGCAGGACATCGTCGCCGTGCTCGATCACGCCGGCTGGCACCGCGCGGTGCTCGCCGGGCACTCCATGGGCGGGCGCAGCACCGCCTACGCCGCGGCGAAGCACCCGGCACGCGTCGAAGGGCTCGTGCTGGTCGACTACACGCCCGAGAACGCTCCCGCGGGCGCCAAGCGCACCGCGAGCGTCATCGCGAACATCCCGCCTCGTTTCAAGTCGATCGAGGAGGCGATGGCCTACTTCGGCAGCCAGAGCCGCGCGCGCTTCGAGGCCTACCTGAAGGGCGTGGAGGGCGGCTTCGTGCTGAAGCGCGACCCGTACTTCCAGGAAATCTTCAAGAGCGGCCAGCGGCCGGCGCTTGGCGTCGACATGTGGGAGGTGATCGGCGAGGTGCGCTGCCCGATCCTCTCGATGCGCGGCTCGCGCTCGGACATGTACGCGCCCGAGACCATGACGAAGATGAAGGCGGCCAATCCCTGGGTGCAGGTGGTCGAGGTCGATGCCGGCCACAACATCGCCGGCGAGAATCCCGAGGCGTTCCTCAAGCAGATGAACGTCTTTCTTTCCGCAATGGACAAAGCCCATGAGCCCGCGCGGCATTGACCACCTCGCCATCGTCTGCGACGACATGCCGGTCGCGATGGACTTCTACACGCGCGTGATGGGATTTCGCCTAGTGCACGTGCGCCGCGTGCCCTACGAGCAGGACCGTGGCCAGCCGCCCTACGACAACCTGCGCCATTACTTCTTCGACATGGGCAACGACTCGCTCTTCGCGATCTTCGAGTATCCGAAGGGCTTGCCGCGGCAGAACCGCGACCACGTCGGCGGGATGCAGCACGTCGCCTTCCACGTGCCGCCCGATCGCTTCGACGCGCTGATCGAGCGCGTGAAGGGCTGCGGCGTGAACGTCATCGGCCCGGTGCCGCTCGGCGGGCGCTTCTGGTCGGCGTACCTCTTCGACCCGTGGGGCACGCGCCTGGAGTTCGCCACCGACCGCTCGGGCGAGCGCCGCGGCGTCGTCGAGTCGGTGCTGCAGACCGAGGAAGAAGCGCGCGAGGAGCTCGAGACGCTCTTCTCCGATCCCGCCGAGGTGGAGAAGTGGCTCACGCGCATGCCGCTCAAGAAGGAGAAAGAAACGATATGAGCCGGTTCTTCATGGCCATCCTCCTGTTCTCGGGGCTTTCCGCCGCCGCGCAAACCCCCGAGCCGGAGGCACTCGTGCGCAAGATCACCGCCGAGGTGATGGAGGAGCTGCGCACCGACGAGGCGCTCGCCGCCGGCGACAAGGAGCGCGCGGTCGCGCTTGCCGAGCGTGCTGTATTCCCGCACGTCGACTTCGCCGAAGGCACGCGCTTCGTCATGGGGCGCTCGTGGGCCAAGGCGACGCCCGTGCAGCGCGAGCGGCTCACCGCCGAGTTCCGCCGCCTGCTCATCCGCACCTACGCCTCGGCCTTCCGGGGCTACGGCGGGCAGGAGATGGAGGTTCTGCCGGTGCGCATGCACCCGCAGGACACCGAGGTGACGGTGCGCAACCGCTTCGTCCGCCCCGGCGCCCCGCCGGTGATGGTCGACTACGCGATGCACAAGACCGCGCAGGGATGGAAGATCCTCGACGTCGCGGTCGAAGGCATCAGCTTCCTCATGGTGTACCGAGCGGAGTTCGCCGAGCAGCTGCGCCGCGCGGACATCGACGCGCTCATCGAGGGACTCGCGGGACGGAACAACCCGGCGCCGACGACGGCTCGGTGAGCGCGGTCCTCGTCACTGGCGGGCTGGGGTACATCGGCTCCCACACCTGCGTCGTGCTCGCCGAGGCGGGCCACCGTCTCGTCATCGTCGACAACCTCTCCAACGCCAAGGAAGAGGTCCTGTCGCGCCTTCGCGGTCTTTGTCCGGGGAAGGCGCTCGTCTTCCACCGGGCCGACATCCGCGATCGCCCCCGGCTGGAAGAAATCCTTTCCGGCGAAACGATCGAAGCGGTCGTCCACTTCGCCGGCCTGAAGGCGGTCGGCGAGTCGGTGGAGAAGCCGCTCCTCTACTACGACAACAACGTCGGCGGCACCGTCGCGCTCCTCGAGGCGATGGCCGCACGCGGTGTGCGCCGGATGGTGTTCAGCTCCTCGGCGACGGTGTACGGCGACCCCGAGCGGCTGCCGCTCTCCGAGGAGCATCCGCTGCGCCCGGCCAACCCCTACGGCAAGACCAAGCTCGTCATCGAGCACCTACTCGCCGACCAGGCCGCCGCCGACGCGGGCTTCCGCTACGCGGCGCTGCGCTACTTCAATCCGATCGGCGCGCATCCGTCGGGCCGCATCGGCGAGGATCCACGCGGCATTCCGAACAACCTCCTGCCCTTCCTTGCGCGCGTCGCGATCGGTTCGTTGCCCGCGCTGCGAGTCTTCGGGCGCGACTACTCCACGCCCGACGGCACCGGCGTGCGCGACTACATCCACGTCATGGACCTGGCGCGCGGACACCTGGCGGCCCTGGACCACCTCAACAGGAAAGAAGCTTGCTTGACGGTAAACCTGGGGACCGGGCGCGGCTATTCGGTACTGGAGGTGGTGAAGGCTTTCGAGCGCGCCTGTGGGCGCAAGCTCGCGCTCGAGTTCGCTCCCCGCCGCCCTGGCGACGTGGCCGCAAGCTACGCCGATCCCTCGCTCGCCGCCCGCACCCTGAAGTGGAAGGCGTCCCTCGGCATCGACGCCATGTGCCGCGACATCTGGCGCTGGCAATCCGCCAACCCGAGCGGCTACTGATCGGAGATCGGGGTCAGACCCCGAACTAAGACGAGATCGGGGTCAGACCCCGAACTTTCGCAGTCGTATAATTTTTCGACACCGACTGAGGAGGGGAGATGAGAAGCAGCATCCTGGTAGGTGCGACTGCGGTGGCATTTGCGCTACCCGCCGTGGCGCAAGACAAGTTCGAAGTGAAGGTCGCCGAGTTCGTCGGCGCGCAGCACTTCATGACGAAGTGGCTGGTGGGCTGGGGCGAGAAGCTCGAGAAGGCCTCGAACGGCCGGCTGGTGTTCAAGCACTTCCCCGGCGCGCAGATGGCGCCGCCGCCCGCGCACTACGATCTCGCGCGCACCGGGCAGGCGGAAGTGTCGTGGTTCCTGCACGGCGGCACGCCGGGGCGCTTCCCGCTCACGGAGCTCATTTCGCTGCCTTACGTGGTCGGCAGCGCGGAGATCGGCACCAAGGTGCTGAACGACGCGGAACTGCGCAAGCGCTACCTCGACGCCGAGCACAAGGGCGTGAAGGTACTGCTGCTCTTCACGCACCAGCCCGGGAACGTGCACACCACCAAGAAGCCGATCCGCAGCGCCGACGACATGAAGGGCCTGCGCATCCGCTTCGCCGCGCCGACGATCCGCGACTTCGTTTCCGCGCTCGGCGGGACGGCGGTGGGCGTGCAACCTGGCGAGCAGCTCGAGATGCTGCAGAAGGGCACGCTCGACGGCACCTTCATCGACTATGGCGGCGCCGGCATCGCCTTCAAGATGGGCGGCACGATCAAGTACTCGACCGAGATGTACTCCTACGTCTCCTCCTTCGGCGTGGCGATGAACCCGGGTTTCTACGACAAGCTGCCCGCGGACCTGAAGAAGCTGGTCGACCAGTCGGTGGTCGGCGTGGAGAAGGAAGTGGGCGAGGGCTGGGACGCGCTCGACGCCATAGGGAAAAAGCTTCTCGTCGAAGGCGGCTCGGAGCCGATCAAGCTCTCGGCCGCCGAGGACGCGCGCTTCCGCAAGGTCGGCGAGCAGGTCACCGCCGCGCGCATCAAGGAGCTCGACGACAAGCGCCTGCCGGCGAGCAGCGTCTACAAGATGATGAAGACGCTCTCCGAGCGGCACGCCAAGTCCTCGCGCAGCTTCTGGCAATAGGGATCGGGGTCTGACCCCGATCTCTTCTTTCTTCGCCATCGTCGCCGCGCTGTTCCTGGCGGCGATGGTGCTCCTCACGGTCGCGGATGTGGTGCTGCGGAGCTTCTTCGCGTTCCCGATCCGCGGCATGCTCGAGCTGATCGAGCTCGGGCTCGTCTGCACCGTCTTCATCGCGCTGCCGGCGGTGTTCCTGCGCCGCGAGCACCTGGTCGTCGACGTGATCGACCACCTGACGAAACCCCCGCTCGTGCGGCTCCTCGATCGGCTCGGCGGCGCAGTCTCGCTCGGCGTGCTCGCGGTGATGGCCTGGCAGATGTGGCCACTCGCGCGCACGATGGTCGAGTTCGGAGACGTGACCTCGGACCTTTCGATCCCCCGCCTCTACTACTGGATCCCGGTGCTGCTCGGCGTGGTTTCCTCCGCGGTCTGCGTCCTGGTGCTGCTCTTCAAGAAGCGTGAGTAACCTCGCCATCGGCTTCATCGGCGTCGTCGTCCTGCTGGCGGTGCTCTTCATCCGCGTGCCGATCGGCGTGGCGCTGGTGCTGGTAGGGATGTGCGGGTACGCGGCGATCGATGGATGGCGCACCGCGCTCACCATGGTCGGCGCGGTGCCCTACGAGCTCGCGAGCGCATACTCGCTCTCGGTGGTGCCGCTCTTCATCCTCATGGGCGCGGTGGCCGCGCGCGCCGGCATGTCGCGCGAGCTCTTCGACGCAGCCAACGCGATCTTCTCCGGGTTTCGCGGCGCGCTCACCAACGCCACCATCGGCGCCTGCGCCGCCTTCGGCGCGATCTGCGGCTCCTCGATCGCCACCGCCGCGACGTTCTCCAAGGTCGCGATCCCCGAGATGCGTCGGCACGGCTACGACGGCGGGCTCGCCGCCGGCGCGGTGGCCTCCGCCGGGTGCCTGGGCATCCTCATCCCGCCCTCGGTGATCCTCGCGATCTACTCCCTCGTGGCCGAGGAGTCGCTCGCGAGGCTCTTCGCGGCCGCGCTCCTCCCCGGGCTCCTCCTTGCCGCGCTTTACATCGCCATCACGGTGCTGCTCGCCCGCTTCCGGCCGCAGTGGATGCCGAGGTTCGAGGCGATGCCCTTCGCCGCGCGCGTGAAGGCGGCGACCGGCCTGTGGAAGCTCGCGGTGCTCTTCTTCCTCGCGGTAGTGGGCATCTACCTCGGCTGGTTCTCCCCCACCGAGGCCGCCGCGGTGGCCGCCTTCGCCGCGATCGTCATCGGCTTCGCCACGCGTACGCTCTCGCTGCGGGGCCTCTTCGACGCCTTGCTCGACACCGTGCACTCGACCGCGATGCTTTTCTTCATCATCGTGGGCGCGTTCATCTTCTCGCGCTTCATCGTGCTCGCGCGCGTGCCCAACGAGCTCGTCGCCTGGGTCCGCGAAGTCGGCCTCTCCCCCGGCGCGATCGTGCTCGCGGTCGTGCTGCTCTACTTCCTCCTCGGCACCTTCCTCGAGGAGGTGAGCACCATCCTCATCACCGTGCCGGTGGTGCTGCCGCTCATGATGAGCATCGGCTACGACGGCATCTGGTTCGGCATCTTCGTCACCATCATGGCGACCATCGGCCTCATCAGCCCGCCGGTGGGCCTCACCGTGTTCGTCATCCAGTCCCAGAACCCGGACATCCGGGTGGGCGCGATCTACCGCGGCACGCTGCCCTTCCTCGCCGCCGACTTCGTCCTCGTCGCGCTCCTCATCGCCTTCCCCGCGCTCGCGCTGTGGCTGCCGGCGGCGTTACGCATGTGAGGAATCAACGGCATATCGAAGCCCACGGGTTCCTTACGCATTCCGGATTGGCCGGTCGATTCTCGCGCGCGGGGTCGGCCTTCGGCTTGGCGCGATCCACCTGGCAGACCAGCAGCGATGGGTTCCTCGCGCACTGCGCTTCGTGGGCGGTGTCGGGCTGGTACGTGGCGGCGTCCACCTGCTTGATGTGCGCGCTGCGCGCCATCTGCTCGACGGCGCCGCGGTGGCGCGGAAAGAAAGTGAGCCGCGGCGCGTGGTAGAGCAGCGCGAAGAGCTCCCCCTGGCTCACCGCGCCGTAGCCCAGGCCGGAGAGGATCACGCCGTCCGCGCGCCGGATCACCGAGTACTCGAAGCGGAAGCCCTTGCCGCCGCCGAAGCTGACCGGCTCGAGCCGCGAAAGCTTGAACTGCGATCCGTCCCGCGTCAGCATTCCCTCGAACATCGCCACCACCTCTTCGGGCTGCATCGTCGAGCGGAAAGCGAAGGTCTTGCCCGGCCCGCCGGCGCCGTGCACCACCTGCTCGTTCTTGATGCCGGGGTAGACCAGGAGCTGGTCGATCGGGATGCCTTCCATGGTCCAGACGTCCGCCGGACCGAAGATGGCGAGGTCGATGCGGTTCCACGGGCCCTCGGGGTTCACCACCAGGCGCGACCCGAGCGCCTGCTCGCCGTGCATCTTCGTAGCGGAGGCGCAGCCGGCGAGAAGCAGGACCAGCACGGCGGCGGCGATCGGAATCCTCATAGCGGCAGCTCCTCCATGTAGCTCTTGATCAGCGTGAAGTCGGGCGCCTGGGGGGCGCTTTCGAGATAGCGCGCGAAGCTCGCGCGCGCTGGCGCCGCCTCGCGGCGTGCGCGGTAGACGAGGCCCATGCCGCGATGCGCAGTCGCCGGTGCCGCGCCCGCGGCGAGCGCCGCCTGATAGTCGGCCAGCGCGCGATCCAGGTCGCCTTCGCCCGCGCGCAGCCGATAGACCTCGCCACGCGCCGTGGGATACAGCGCAATGCCGGGCGAGCGCGCCATGAGCCGCGTAAAGAGGGCGATGCTCTCCTGCGGCGAGCCGCGCCGCACCTCCTCGGCGAGCCACCCTTCGATGTGCGGAGCGACTTGCTGGCTCCAGGCTGCTTCCCGGGTCGCCCCGCCGGGCGATTCCTGCGCGAGCCGGGCGAGCGTTTCCTGGCGCTCCGCCACCGGCGGGTGGGTGGCGAAGAAAGGGCTCGTGCTTTCTCCTTCCGGACGCGCGCGGACCTCGACGAGCAGGTTCTCCCACACCTTCGCCGCCTCCGCGGGGTCGTAGCCCGCGTTGCGCATCAGCCTGATGCCGATCGCATCCGCCTCGCGCTCGTGGTCCTGCCCGTAGGCGAACGCACCGGCGATCATGCCGAGCTGTCCCACCATGCCGACAACGCCGAAGAGGCCGAGGAACTGCCCGAAAGCCGCGCGCGTCTTCGCGTCGCGCAGCCGCTCGACCGAGTGCCGCTGCAGGTAGTGGCCGATCTCGTGGCCCAGCACCGTGGCGAGCTGCGCCTCGTTGTCCACGCGCAGCATCAACCCGCTCCACACCTGCATCATGCCGTTGGGCGCCATCGAGGCGTTGAAGAACGGCGCGCTGACGAGGTAGACCCGCACGTCCGGGCAATGGTCCGCGGTCAGCCGGCAGGCGATGTCCTGCACGTACGCGTGCAGCTTCGCGTCGCGCAGATTGAAGGGGCTGCGGCGCAGGCGCCGCTCCTCGCGGTCCATCATCGCCCAGAGGCCGCCCTCGTCGGTCGAGACGTCCGGACGCGCGAAGCGCGCGGGCATCTGCCAGGTTCCTTGTCCGCGCGCGGCGCCTGCGGCGAG
>DASRKB010000149.1:0-15984 GCA_035649175.1 Burkholderiales bacterium
GAGCCGGGCGCAGTCGGCCAGCGCGTCGGCCGCCACGCGCGCGGCGTCGAGATCGCCCGCGGCGAGATGAATCTCGACCAGGGGCGCGAGCAGCTTCGCGCGTGCCGGATCCGCGGCGGCGCGCCCGGGAGTGAAATCTGCCACGCCACGCAGCGCAACTGCTGCGGCGCGCGCATCGCCCTGCGCGAGCCGCAGCAGTGCGGCGCCCGGCTGCGGGTCGCAGCCGTGGCGGCTGGCGAGCTCGTACATGCGCTCGGCCTCTTCGATCTCCCCGCGCAGCCGGTGCAGCTCGCCGCATCGGTAGAAGGCTCGCCCTGCGGCCGGCTCCGCGCGCTCTGCGAGACACCGGCCCGCCTCGCGCGCCTGTTCGAGCGCGTGCGGCCATTCGCCCTGCAGCTGCAAGACCTCGGCGCGGTGCACGAGGCACTGGCCGCGGAACGGCACCAGGTCGGGCTGGCGCGCGCACCACTCGTTCAGCTCGAGCGTCCACTCGCGCGCGCGCCGCAGGTCGAGCGCCCTCTCGCAGGTGCCCAGCACCGCGCAGTACAGGATGCCCGCGAGGATAGGCGACACGGCGCCGGCCGACACGCCCGCCATGGCCTCATCGAGCAGCACCATGCCCGGCCCGGGGTCCTGCGCCTGCACGAGCGCCTCCCCGCGCCCCACCAGCGCGATCGCCATCAGGTCGGCGTCGCCAAAGCGATCGGCGCAGGCGCAGGCGCGCTCCAACGCGGCGCCCGCCGTCGCGACATCGCCGGCGAACAGGGCCCGCAGGCCGACGAGCGCTTCCGCATATCCGCCCTCCACGCAGTCGCCCGCCCGCCCTCCAAGCAGCCGCTGGATGCGCGCAAGCCAGCCGCTCGCGCGCGCCTGCTCCCCCGCGAGCAGCAGCAGCAAGCCGAGCCAGAATCCCGCCCGCGCGGCGCGCGGCGCCTCTCCGTGGGCAATGCAGGCGTGATGCAGGCGAGTCCACACCGCCAGCGCCTCGGCGTCGCGCCCAACCAGGTATGCGGCCGCCGCGAGCCGCTCCAAACCGTCGGCGCCCAACCCGCCGGCGCGATCGGCGGCGCTGAGCCGCGCGTAGGCCTCGCCCCACTTGCCAGCCGCAAAAGCCTCCTGGCCGCGCTCGATATCACCGGGTCGCGCCATGAAACCTACATAGCACACCCGCGCGCGAGCGCGAAGGGTGGACCGCCCTGAGAACTCGCCGTCACTTCGAACTCGGGCTGTGCCTGCGTGACGGCGCCGCGCCAAACCGCGCCCCGTACCGCGGCCTATCGGTTCACTACCTTGTAAAGCTGCCACTCGCCGGGCAGGCCTTTGAGCGTCAGGCGCGAGAACCCTGCGAGCTTCTTGAAGAAGCGAACGATGTTTGGCTCTTCCCAGAATACTTCGATATTGGAGAGCCAGCCGGGGACCAGGACGAGATCGATCGGACCGTCGCCGACAACCTGGTATCCGATGCTGACATCGCCCGAACGGGCGTAGCGAGTCTCGGGTGTCATCGCCAATGCTGTCTCGGGAGCGCCAAAATAGCACCTTTCCCGGGCGTTCAGTTCCAGCCGCCTTAGCCCGGCGGCACCGTCGCGCGGAAGGACGGCCGCGCGGCGATGCGCTCGTACCAGGCCTCGAGCTTCGGCCGCCCGGCGCGCCAGCGGAGGCCGGGATTGCGCTTCTCGAGGCCAAGGGCGCAGGCGAGCGTGAGTTGGAGGATGTTGATCGGACCGTGCATGAGAGCGTGGTCGATTTCCCGCTCCCACACGTCGCACATTCGCCCGGCGCGCTCCCGCTCATGCTCGATCACGCCTGGCGATTGCTCGTTCGACGGACGCAGGATCTCGCGGCCCCAGACCGACAGGCCGTCGATGAGGCTTCTCGCCAGCGCTTCCAGACGGCTCGCCTCCCACGAGCCGTCGTCGGGCACCGCCAGGGTCGGCTTGCCGTCGAGCCGGTCGAGGTAAGCGCAGATGAGCGCCGACTCCTCCATGCCGACGCCGTCGTCGCGCACGAGATAAGGCACCCGCCCGGACGGATTGATGCCGTAATACGGGCTGTCTGCGGCCCGCGTCCTGGCGACGATGATCTCGACGCGGCGCTCGAGTCCCTTCTCCATCACCACGATGCGCGCCATGCGCGCGTAGGGCGAGCCGGGGGTGATGTAGAGCTTCAAGTCTGAAGCTCGCCGCGGTTCTTGAAGTGCTCGAGCGCCTCGGGGTTGGCGAGGGCCTCAATGTTCTTCACCGGCCGCCCATGGACGACCTCGCGCACGGCGAGCTCGACGATCTTGCCGCTCTTGGTGCGCGGGATGTCGAGGACCTGAAGGACCTTGGCGGGGACGTGGCGCGGGGTGGTGTTCTCCCGGATTCGCTTTTTCAGCCGGGAGATGAGTTCATCTGAAAGACTCAAACCCTCTTTGAGCTTCAAGAACAAGACGACCCGGACGTCGCCTTCCCAGTCCTGGCCGATGACGAGGGCCTCGACGATCTCGTCGAGGGTCTCGACCTGCCGGTAGATCTCGGCGGTTCCAATGCGCACGCCGCCGGGGTTGAGGACGGCATCCGACCGTCCGTAGATGATCATGCCGCCGTGCGGGGTGATCTCGCTCCAGTCGCCGTGGCGCCAGACGTTGGGGTATTTCTCGAAGTAGGCGGCGCGGTACTTGGCGCCGTCGGGGTCGTTCCAGAAGCCCAGGGGCATGGAAGGGAAAGGCCGGGTGCAGACCAATTCGCCTTTCTCTCCCACCAACGAAACTCCTTCTTCACTAAAAACCTGAACGTCCATGCCGAGGCCCTTGGCCTGGATCTCGCCCCGGTAGACCGGGCCGGCGGGGTTCCCGAGGACGAAGCAGGAGACGATGTCGGTGCCGCCCGAGATGGAGGACAGGCACACATCGCTTTTCACGTTCTCGTAGACGTAGTCGAAGCCCTCGGGGAGGAGAGGCGAGCCAGTGGAGATGACGGCTCGGATGTGCTCGAGCTTATGGGTCTCTCGCGGCTTCAGGCCTGACTTGCCGAGCGCGTCGATGAACTTGGCAGAGGTGCCGAAGTGGGTCATGCGTTCGGCGTCGGCGTAGTCGAAGAGCACCTTGCCGCGACCGGTGAAAGGCGAGCCATCGTAGAGAAGAAGCGTCGCCTCCGATGAAAGGCCGGAGATGAGCCAGTTCCACATCATCCAGCCGAGCGTCGTGAAGTAGAACAGGCGATCGCCCGGCCGCACGTCGCTGTGCAGGCGCTGCTCCTTGATGTGCTGGAGCAGCGTGCCGCCGATGCCGTGGACGATGCACTTGGGCACGCCGGTGGTGCCCGAGGAGTAGAGAATGTAGAGCGGGTCGTTGAAGCTCATCGGGCGGAACTTGATCTCGCCCGGCCGGAAGGGCTCGATGAACTCTAGGAGCGAGGTGCCGGCCGTGGCGGGGGCGCCGAGGTAGTCGATGACGACGCACTCCTCGACGCTTGGCAGCTTCTCGAGCACCTGCGAGGCTTTCTCCTGCGAGTCGAACTCCTTGCCGCCGTAGAGGTAGCCGTCGGCGACGAAGAGGACCTTGGGCCTGATCTGCCCGAAGCGGTCGAGCACGCCCTGCACGCCGAAGTCCGGAGAGCAGCTCGACCAGATGCCGCCGAGGCTCGCGGTGGCGAGCATCGCCGCCGCCGACTCCGGGAGGTTCGGCAGGTACCCCGCGACGCGGTCGCCCGGTCCGACGCCGGCGTCGGCGAGCGCCTGCGAGATGCGGGAGACCAGGGTGTATAGGGCTTTGTGGGAAAGCTTGCGCTTGATACGGTCTTCACCCCAGAAAACCATGGCGTCCGACTTGTCCGTTCGGCGCAGGAGGTTCTCGGCGAAGTTGAGCCTGGCGTCGGGGAACCACTTGGCGCCGGGCATCTTGTCGCCGTCGACCAACGTGCCCTTGCCCTTCTCGCCCTTCACGCCGTAGGTGTCCCACAGCAGGTTCCAGAAAGCCTCGGATTCGGCGACCGACCAGGCGTGGAGCTCCTCGTAGGTCCTCTTGCCGGTGAGCGCCATGAAGCGCCCCATGCCGGTCTGCGCGGCGCGCTCGGGGGAAGGTGTCCAGATCGGCTTCATTGGAGTTTCGCTCGAATGTCGTCGGGGATGCGCACCGGCTTCTGCGTCTGCATGTCGATGAAGACCACCACGGCTGCGCCGTCCGCGTAAATCTCGGAATCAATGAGCAGCTCGTAATAAGTCGCGACGCTCGATCGACCCGGTGCCGCGACGTAGACCTTCACCTCCACCGTGCCGGGATAGGTGATGGCGCGGCTGAAGTTGCACGAGGCGTTGACGATGACGATGCCGGTGGACTTCCACGCCGCCTCGCGCCGCGGCAGCAGCGCCTCGAACCAACTGATGCGCGCCTGCTCCATGTACCGGAAGTAGACGATGTTGTTCACGTGCCCCATCGCGTCCATGTCGCCCCAGCGGATCGGGATGCGCTCGACATGCGCGAGCCTGCGCGCTTCGCTCTGCTCTTGCGGGTTTCCCATATAGGCGGGCGATTATAATTCGCGCGATGTCGCGCGAATCGATGCAGTACGACGTGGTGGTGGTGGGCGCAGGCCCCGCGGGACTCGCCGCCGCGATCCGTCTTAAGCAGCTCTCCGCCGACATCTCGGTTTGCGTGCTCGAGAAGGGCTCGGAGGTCGGCGCGCACATCCTCTCCGGCGCGGTCATGGATCCGCGGGCGCTCGACGAGCTCAGCCCCGACTGGAAGGCCAAGGGCGCGCCGATCAAGACGGAAGTGGGAGAGGACAGATTCTTGTTTCTTACCTCTTCTTCTGCTTTTTCGGTACCGAGCGTTCTTCTGCCCGGTTGCTTCCGCAACCACGGGAACTACGTCATCAGCCTGGGGCTCTTGACGCGCTGGCTCGCGCAGCAGGCCGAGGCAGCGGGCGTCGAGATCTTCCCCGGCTTTGCCGCCGCCGAGGTTCTTTATGAGGGCAATGCGGTCAAGGGCGTGGCCACCGGCGACATGGGGATCGGCAAGAACGGCGAAAAGACCGCCGCCTACCAGCCCGGCATGGAGCTGCACGGCAAGTACACCTTCTTCGCCGAGGGCTGCCGTGGCCATCTCGGACGGCAGCTCACGGAACGCTTCAAGCTGCGCGAGGGAGCGCAACCGCAGGTCTACGGTATCGGCCTGAAGGAGCTCTGGGAGGTGGCCCCGGAGAAGCACAGGCCGGGGCTTGTCATGCACACCGCCGGCTGGCCGCTCGACGCCGGCACGTACGGCGGCTCGTTCCTCTATCACCTCGAGGATCGCCAAGTGGCGGTCGGCTTCGTCGTGGGCCTGGGATACGCGAACCCCTTCCTCTCTCCTTACGAGGAGTTCCAGCGCTTCAAGACCCATCCCGCGATCCGCGGCGTCTTCGAAGGCGGGAAGAGGATCTGTTACGGCGCCCGCGCAATTGCCGCGGGCGGACTGCAGTCGTTGCCGAAGCTCGTTTTTCCCGGCGGCGTGCTGATCGGCGACGATGCCGGCTTCCTCAATGCCTCCCGCATCAAGGGCTCGCACTGCGCGATGAAGTCCGGGATGCTGGCGGCCGAAGCGGCTGTGGATGCGCTGAGAAGAGGAGAGTCCTTGGGTGAACTGACCAGCTACCCGGAAGCCTTCCGCCGGAGCTGGCTATATGAAGAGCTCCACCGCGCGCGCAATTTCAAACCGTGGATGTCCAAGGGCCTCTATGCCGGGACGCTGATGTTCGGCGTTGACCAGGTGCTCTTTCGCGGCAAAGCGCCCTGGACGCTCTCCCACAAGGGCCCGGACCATGAGCAGATCCGTCCCGCCAGCGAGTTTTCTCCCATCTCGTATCCGAAGCCCGACGGGGTGCTGACCTTCGACCGGCTGACCTCGGTGTCCTTCTCTAACACCACCCACAACGAGGACCAGCCTTCGCACCTGACCCTCAAGGACCCCACCATTGCGGTGAAGGTGAACCTCGAGCGCTACGCAGGCCCCGAGGCGCGCTATTGTCCCGCTGGGGTCTACGAGTTCATCGACGGTCGACTGCAGATCAACGCGCCCAACTGCGTGCACTGCAAGACCTGCGACATCAAGGACCCGGCGCAGAACATCGTCTGGGTCGCGCCCGAGGGCGGCGGCGGGCCGAACTACCCGAACATGTAATGCTTGCGCTGGAGGAAGTCCTGCCGGCCAGGCTGGAGCATCTGCCCGACCTTGTCGGCCGGCACGGCCTGGCTGACGTAGAAGCCTTGGATCTGGTCGCAGCCCAGCTCCCGTAGCAGCTGAACCTGCGCGTCGTCCTCGACGCCTTCGGCGATGACCTTGAGCCCGAGCGTGTGGGCGAGCGAGACAATCATCGCCACGATGTTGCGCGGGGTGCCCGCCTGACCCATGCCGACGACGAAGCTGCGGTCGATCTTCAGCGTGTCGACCGGCAGGCGCGCGAGGTAGCCGAGCGAGCAGTAGCCGGTGCCGAAATCGTCCACCGACACCTCGATGCCCGCGCGGCGCAGGATCTGGAGCTTCCGGGTGCTCTCCTCGATGTCCTCGACCAGAACGCTCTCGGTGATTTCGAGATCGAGGAGCGGCTGCGCGCGGCCCAGACCCGCGAGCGCGTGCAGCACCGAGTCGACGAAGTCCTTCTGCCGCAGCTGGATGGCCGAAATGTTGACCGAGACGCGCGGCACGCTCAGCCCTGACTCCTGCCAATCGCGGATGTCGTCGATCGCCTGGCGCAGCGCCCAGTTGCCGGCGGCGAGGATCATGCCGGTCTCTTCCATGAGCGACACGAAGCGCGAAGGCGGCACGCTGCCGAGCTCGGGATCGGTCCAGCGGATGAGGGCCTCGAGGCCGGCGAGCGCGCCGGACGGCACGTCGATCTTCGGCTGGTAGTGCAGGGACAGCAGCCCGTCGTCGATCGCGCGGCGCAGGCGGTTCTCCATGGCGAGCGACTCGGCGACGCGCGCGTTCATCTCCGGCGCATAGAAGAGCACGGGCTGATCGGAGTCCTTGGCGTGCTTGAGCGCGCTCTCGGCGTGCGCGCAGAGCTCCTCGGTGGTCTCGCCGTCGGTGGGGAAAACGGCGATCCCGGCCTTGAGACTCACGACGAGCTCGACGCCGTCCACCAGGAACGGTCGCACGAAGGCGGCGGCGAGCCGCTCGATCATCCAGTGGGTCGCCTCGCCGGGCTTGTCGAACCCGGCAACCGCGATCGCGAAGTGATCGCCGCCGACGCGCGCGATCGTGTCCTCCTCGCGCGCCACCTCGCGCAGCCGCGTACCGACCTGGCGCAGCAGGTCGTCGCCCGCCTTGCGCCCGAAGGTCTCGTTCACCATGCGAAAGCGCAGCACGTCGGTGAAGACCGCCGCCGCGAAGCGCTTCTCGCGCCGCGCCGCGTTGAGCGCCTGGCCGATGCGGTCGTTGAAGAGACTCCGGTTAGGAAGCTCGGTGAGCGAGTCGTGGTAGGCGAGGTAGTCCATCCTCGCCTTCTGATCGAGGTGGTGCAGCGCGAAGGAGATGTCGCCGGCGAGCTCCTGCAGGAGACGCATCTCCTCCTCGTCGAAGAAGTCGCGCACGCGGGCGTACAGCAGCAGCAGACCGGCCGTCTCGCCGCCGACGACGAGCGGCAGTGCGACGAACGACCCGGCCTGGGCATCATTCCAGATAAGCGCCTTGGCGCCCGGTCGCAGCCTCGCGAGGTCGGCTTCCGCGCTGCCCTCCCCCGCCGAGGCCGCCGGTCGCATCGACTTGGTGCGCGGGTCGACCAGGCCGATCGCGGCGAGCCGGAAGCCGCCCGTGTCCACCGCAATGCGGCAGGCTTCCTCGAGCAGCGCCTGTCGGTCGGAGGCCCGCACTATGAGCGCATTCACGGCGCTCAGCACGGTGAGGGTGCGGTTAAGACGCCGCACCCGCCGCTGCTGCGCCTCGAGCGCCCCGGTCTTCTCGATCAGCTGGTCGACCATGACGCGCAGGTGCTCGCGGTCGAGGCCGCTCGAGGCCATGCGCGGCCCGGCGCGCATGGAGAGGACCTCGCCGACCGCCGCGAGGATGGCATCGTTGTCGGAAGGTTTGACGAGCACCTTGGCCACGCCATGCGCGAGCGCGAGCTGCTTCGCCTCCTCGGTGCCGAAGTACGCCGTGTAGAAGAGCACCGCGGTGCCGACCGTGGCCGGGTCCAGTTGCAGGCGGCGCGCCAGCTCGTAGCCGTCCATCTGGGGCATCAGGACGTCGGAGATCACCAGGTCCGGGCGGTGCTCTCGGGCGCGCTCGAACGCCTCCCGCCCGTCGGCAGCGGAAAGCACACGGTGCCCGGCAGTCTCGAGCAGCGCCGTCAGCGCGTCGCGGTTCGCTCGGCTGTCGTCGGCCACCAGGATCGTCGCCATGCCTTCCATGGACAGCGAGGATAGTGTGTAAGTTTTGTCGTCGTCCGGCTACACGTTGTAGCGATAGAATGCGCCGCATGGCGCAGGCCAAGGCATTTCGTAGTTTTAGCGAGTTCTATCCGTTCTATCTATCGCAGCATACCGACCGCACCTGCCGTCGCCTGCATTTCGTCGGCACCACCCTCGGCCTTGCGGCACTTTTTCACGCTTTCGCCACCTTGAATTTCTGGTGGGTGCTCGCCGGCCTGGTCGCGGGCTACGCGTTCGCCTGGGTGGGGCACTTCTTCTTCGAGAAGAACCGGCCGGCCACCTTTACCCATCCCGTCTACAGCTTCATGGGCGACTGGGTGATGTGGCGCGACATCCTCGCCGGAAAGATCCGCTTTTGAACAATACCGCCTTCTTCTGGCGCGCGGAGGCGCCGGCGCTGGCGGTGCTTGCGCTGCTCATCACGGTACTGCTGCTGCGCGCGCGGCCGCACGAGCGCCGCGTGTTCCTGAACACACTCTGGCTTTTCCTCGCCGGCCTTGCCGGCCAGGCGGCCGCCGCCGGCCTGCAGGGTTTCGGCTTCTCGGGGGCCGCGCAGGGAACTCAGACCGTCTTCCGGATCGTCACTGCGCTCGCGATCATCCGCATGCTCGGCTTTGCGTTCTTCCGCCTGGCGCTGCCGCTGCTCGGCCGCCATCCGACCCGCATCCTGGAGGACCTGACGATCATCGTCGGCTTCGTCGCCTACGGCTTCGCGCAGCTGCGCGCCGCCGGCGTGGACCTGGGCAGCCTTGTCACTACCTCGGCCATTCTCACCGCGGTCGTCGCCTTCGCCATGCAGGACACGCTGGGCAACGTGCTTGCCGGCCTGGCCATCCAGCTCGACAACTCGGTGCAGGTCGGCGACTGGATCAAGGTCGAGAGCCTTTCCGGCAGGGTGCGCGACATCCGCTGGCGCTCGACGCTCATCGAGACGCGCGACTGGGAGACCGTCGTCATTCCCAACAGCATGCTGATGAAGCAGCGCGTCGCCATCCTCGGGCGGCGCGAGGGCGCCCCGAGCCAGCTGCGCCGCGTCCTCGTCTTCATGGTCGACCCCGGCGTGCCGCCCGCGCGCGTGATCGCTACGCTGGAGGACGAGATGCGAGAGCTGGCGATCCCCAACGTCGCCCGCGCACCCTCGCCGAGCGTGGTCCTGAACGGCTTCGAGGATGGCAACCTGCGCTACCAGCTGCGCTACTGGCTGACCGACCTGCTGGAGGACGACTCGACCGACTCGATGGTGCGCGTGCATCTTTTCGCCACGCTGCAGCGGGCCGGGATCCGCGTCGCCGAGCCGCAGCGCACGGTGCACGCCGTGGCCCGCGACGAGAAGCACGCGGACACGGTGCGCCGTCGCGAGCTCACACGCCGCGTGCAAATGCTCTCCGGCGTGAGCCTGTTTCACGCCCTCACCGACAGCGAGAAAGCCGACCTTGCCGAGGGCCTGCAGTACGCTCCCTATGCGCGCGGCGACGTCATCACCAAGCAGGGGAACGTCGCCCACTGGCTCTACATGGTCGCCTTCGGCGAGGCCGAGGTGCTCTACGAGCCGCCCAACGGCGGCATGCCACGCGTGGTCGGGACGATCCGCGCCGGCGAGTTCTTCGGCGAGATGGCGCTCCTCTCAGGCGACGGGCGCAGCGCCACGGTGATCGCCAAGACCGACGTAGAGTGCTATCGCCTCGAGCGCGCCGCCTTCCAGACGCTGCTCAATGCGAGGCCGGAGCTCGCCGAGGAAGTAAAAGCGGTGATCGCCGAGCGACGTTCGGACCTCGAGGAAGTGCGCCAGAGCTACGCGCTCATCGGGGACGGCTCGCGCGAGGTGCGCACCCCGAACCTGCTCGGCCGCCTGCGGCGCTTCTTCGCCTCCTAGGCGGCCAGGAACTGGTCGTCGGAAAGGGCCATGACCCCTTCCGCGCCCCTCGTCACCGTGTCGCGCAGGCCGGGCGCCTGGACGAGGACCTGGTCGGCGTAGAAGCGCGCGGTCTTGACCTTCGCTTCCAGGAACGCCTTTCCCCCGTCTCCGGAAGCGAGTTTCCGCTCTGCAATCAGCGCTGCGCGAGCCATCTGCCAGCCGCCGGCGACGATGCCCATGAGCTTAAGGAACGGCACGGCGCCGGCGAATACGCCCTTCAGGTCCTTGCCGGCATTGGCGACGATGTAGTCGACGCCGTCGGAGACCGCCTGCACGCCGGCGGCGAGCGAAGCGCGTAGTGCCTGGATGTCGGGGTTCCCGGATTTCGCGAGCTCCGAGTCGAAACGTCGCAACTCGGAAACATAGGCCTTTGCCGTCGCACCACGCTCGCGGACGATCTTGCGGCCGACGAGGTCGCCTGCCTGGATACCGGTGGTGCCCTCATAGATGGTGGTGATGCGCGCGTCGCGCAGATGCTGCGCGGCGCCGGTCTCCTCGATGAAGCCCATGCCGCCGTGGACCTGGACGCCAAGCGACGCCACTTCGATCCCGGTCTCGGTCGACCAGCCTTTCACCACCGGGATCATCAGGTCGACGAAGGCTTGATGTCTCTTGCGCTCTTCACCTGAAGTCTTCACTGAATGATCCATGGCGGCGGCGACGACGTACGCCAGGGCGCGCATCGCCTCGGTCTGCGACTTCATCAGCATCAGCATCCGGCGCACGTCGGGGTGGCGGATGATCGGCACGGTGCCCGCGCCCTCGACGACGTCCCTGCCCTGCAGCCGCTCCTTCGCATAGGCGAGCGCGCGCTGGAAGGCCCGCTCGGCGATCGCCACGCCTTCAAGCCCGACACTGAAGCGCGCCGCGTTCATCATGACGAACATGTAGGAGAGGCCCTTGTTCTCCTCGCCCACCAGGTAGCCGACCGCGTTCTCGTAAGCCATTACGGCGGTCGGGCTCGCATGGATACCAAGCTTGTGCTCGATCGACACGCAGCGTGCCGCATTGCGCTCGCCGGGCGAGCCATCGGGCTTGGGCAGGAACTTCGGCACGAGGAAGAGCGAGATGCCCTTCACCCCCTCGGGCGCATCCGGGGTCCGGGCGAGCACCAGATGGGCGATGTTCTCGGCAAGGTCGTGCTCGCCGTAGGTGATGAAGATCTTTTGGCCGGTGACGCGGTAATGGTCGCCTTCCTTCACCGCCTTGGTCTTCACCAGCGCGAGGTCCGAGCCGGCCTGCGGCTCGGTCAGGTTCATCGTCCCGGTCCAAGTGCCCTGGACCATCTTGGGAAGGTACGCCTTCCTGAGCGCATCCGAGCCGCACAGCTCCAGGGCATGAATGGCGCCTTGGGTAAGAAGCGGGCAAAGCGAGAAGGACATGTTGGCCGAGGTCAGCATCTCCTCGACCGCCGTGGCGACGAGCTTGGGAAGCCCCTGCCCGCCCCAGCCTTCATCGAATGGAAGCGCCGCCCAGCCACCCTCTACGTATTGCCGGTATGCCTGCTTGAAGCCCTTGGGCGTGGTGACCTCACCGTCCTTCCAGATCGAACCTTCCTTATCTCCAGAAAGATTCAGTGGATCAAGTATTTGAGAAGCAAACTTCGAGCTTTCCTCAAGTATGGCGTCAACCGTCTCCAGGCTCGCCTCCTGATACCCGGGAAGCTTCGCGACCGCCTCCAGGCCCGCCAACTCGTGCAGGACGAAGCGCATGTCCTTTAGGGGGGCGGCGTAGGCGCTCATTTCTTGAGCTCTTCCACGAGCTGCGGGACCACCTGAAACAGGTCGCCGACAATGCCGTAGTCGGCGACCTGGAAGATCGGCGCCTCCTCGTCCTTGTTGATCGCCACGATGACCCGGCTGTCCTTCATGCCGGCCAGATGCTGGATCGCGCCGGAGATGCCGACCGCGATGTAGAGGTCCGGGGCGACGATCTTGCCGGTCTGGCCTACCTGCCAGTCGTTCGGCACGAACCCGGCGTCGACTGCGGCGCGCGAGGCGCCCATGGCCGCCTTCAGCTGGTCGGCGAGCGGCTCGAGGACCTTGAAGTTGTCCCCCGAACCCATGCCCCGTCCGCCGGACACGATCGCCCGGGCCGAGGTGAGCTCGGGCCGCTCGGACTTCGCGACCTCCCGCCCCACGAACTTGGAAAGCCCGCTGTCCGTCGGCGCGTCCACCTGCTCGACGGTGGCCGAGCCCCCAGTCCCGGCCACCGCGTCGAACGCCGTGGTGCGCACCGTAACGAACTTGACGGGATCGACCGATTTCACGCTGGCGAGCGCGTTGCCGGCATAGATCGGCCGCACGAAGGTCTCGGGACTCTCGACGGCCACGATGTCGGAGATCTGCTGGCAATCCGCAAGCGCGGCGGCCCGCGGCAGGATGTTCTTGCCCGTGGTGGTTCCGGCCGCCAGCACGTGGGAATAGTTCTTGGACAAGGAGACGAGGACGGCGGCCACATTCTCGGCAAGCTCTTCGCCGAGCTGCGGTGCGTCTGCGTGCAGCACCTTCGCTACGCCGGCGACCTGCGACGCAGCCTTCGCGACATCGGCGCACTGGTGCCCGGCCACAAGCACATGAATGTCGCCGCCGATCTTCTGCGCGGCAGCGATGGCGTTGAGCGTCGCCTTGCGCAGCGACTTGTTGTCGTGCTCAGCGAGGACGAGTATCGGCATCAGATCACCTTCGCCTCGTTGCGCAGCCTGTCCACCAGCGCCTTGGCATCGGGAACCTTGATTCCCGCCTTGCGCTTCGCCGGCTCGACCACCTTCAGCGTCTGCAGCCGCGGCGTGACGTCGACACCGAGCGCGTCCGGCGTCAGGGTCTCGAGCGGCTTCTTCTTCGCCTTCATGATGTTCGGCAGCGTGACGTAGCGCGGCTCGTTCAGGCGCAGGTCGGTCGTCACGACGGCGGGAAGCTGGACGCCGATGGTTTCCAGGCCGCCATCGACTTCGCGGGTCACTTCGGCAGTTTCAGAAGACAACTTCACTGTTGAAGCAAATGTGGCCTGGGACCATCCCAGCAGCGCGGCGAGCATCTGCCCGGTCTGGTTCGAGTCATCGTCGATCGCCTGCTTGCCCATGATGACGAGCCGGGGCTGCTCCTTGGCAGCGATGGCCTTGAGCAGCTTCGCGACCGCGAGGGGTTGAAGCTCCGCGTCGGTCTGCACCAGGATCGCGCGGTCGGCGCCAATGGCGAGCGCGGTGCGCAGCGTCTCCTGACAGGCCGCGACGCCACAGGAGACCGCCACGACCTCGGTGGCGGTGCCCGCCTCCTTCATCCGCACCGCCTCCTCCAGCGCGATCTCATCGAAGGGGTTCATCGACATCTTGACGTTGGCGGTCTCGACACCGGTGCCGTCGGCTTTGACGCGCACCTTGACGTTGAAGTCGACCACCCTTTTGACGGCCACCAGGATTCTCATAGGGAAATTATAGGGGCCGCTCGATCAGGGCGTCGACCGCGAGAGCGCCGCGCCCCGTTTCAAACACGAACACCGGGTTGATGTCGACCGAGGCCACCGCTTTCCCCCAGCCGAGCATCGCATCGCCAAGCTGGACCGCCATGCGCGCGAAGGCGGGCAGGTCCGCTGGCGGCTTGCCCCGCCAGCCCGCCAGGAGAGGCGCGATGCGCAGCTCCCCGAGTTTCCGCATCACGTCGTCCTCCACGAACGGAGGAATCAGCAGCCGAAAATCCTTCAGCGCCTCGAGGTTCACGCCGCCGTCGCCGACCAGCACGACCGGGCCGAACTGCGGGTCAAGGCGCGCGCCGAGGGCGAGCTCGTAGCCCTTCTCCGCCCGCCGCGCCACGATGACGCCGTCGAAGGAGGCCCGCAAGGCGGCCACCTTTTCCCGCAGGCTAGCGAATTCGTTCGTGTTGAAGGCGATCAGCCCGTGCTCGGTCTTGTGCGCAAGCTCGCGCGAGCAGGCCTTCATTACGAACTCGCCGAACTCGGCGCATGCCGCGCTCGCCGCTTCCTCGGTCCTGCAAAGGCGGTGCTCGACGATCGGCAGCCCGGCCCGCGCGAGAAGCGCCAGGCTTTCCGCTTCATTCAGACAGCGCTCTTCGCCATCGGGGAGCGTGGGGGCGACCGGTTTCCGCGAAACCGGCGCGCGACGCAGAAGCGCGGCGTGGTCGGCGAGCTGCGCGAGCGCGTCCATGGCCACCCGCTCGCTCGCGAAGGTCGGCACGCCGGCGCGGGTGAACTCGTCGCGCACCGCCTTCTGTGGCGCCGCCATTGCCACCGCGTGATCGAACGCTTCGGAAAAATGGCAGAGGTCCTTCGCGAAGCGCGGAACGTCGTACCCCGTGCCGGCGACGGGAATCGCGAGGAGCAGCAGGTCGCTCGTGTCATCCGCCCCGACGATCGGAAGCACCGAGCCGAGAAGCTGCGGATTGCCGAGCAGCGCGCCAGTCACGTCGATCGGGTTGTCCACGGCGGCGAAGACCGGCAACGCCTTTCGCAGGGAAGACTTTCCTCCCTCGGAGATCGCTGCCAGGGGTATGCCCTTCTCCTCGGCATAGTCGGCGGCCATGACGCAGCTCGCGCCGGAGTTGCTCACTACGACAAGGCGCTTGCTGCGCGGCTTGCGCCCGGCGAGATAGAGCTCGGCCGCAGCGACGAGCTGATGCGGGTCCGCGGCGCGCCAGATACCATGGCGCTCGAGGAAGGCGTCGACCACGCGGTCCTCGGAGGCGAGCGCCCCCGTATGCGAGCTCGCCGCCCTCTGGCCGCTCGCCGTGCGGCCGGCCTTGAGCGCGACGATGGGGAGCCCTCGCTTGCGGGCAGCGGCGGCGGCGGCGGCGAGCCGCTCGGGGTTTTTCACCGATTCCAGGTACAAGAGCAATAGACGGACGCCTTCATCAGCGACCACCGCTTCGGCCAGATCCGCGACCGTCACATCCGCCTCGTTGCCGGTGGCATGCACGTGGCGCACACCGAGGCCTTTCTCGTAGAGCAGGCTGTAGATCGCCTGCGAGTTCGCGCCGCTCTGGCTCACGATCGCCACCGGTCCGTCGCGCGCCTCGACCTCGTTGAAGATGGTCGAGAAGTTCGCCACCACGCCGGTGGCGAAGTTGGCGAGTCCCTGACAGTTCGGGCCGATCAAACGCATGCCGGTGCGTCGCGCCGACTCGAGCATCGATGTCTGGAGCCGCTTCCCCTGCTCTCCCGTCTCCCCGAAGCCGGAAGCCATCACGACCGCGACCTTCACCCCGCGCGCCGCGCAAGCTTCGACCGCCCTAACCGCCTCATCGCCGGCGACCGCCACGATGGCGAGCTCGGGCGCTTCCGGAGTCTCTTCGATGGACGGGAAGGCCTGGAGTCCCTGCACTTCGGCGCGGCCTGGATTGACGGGGTAGATCTTCCCCTTGAAGCCGTAGCGCTTCATGTACAGGATCGGCCGCCCGCCCACCTTGTGCGGGTTGTCGGAGGCGCCGATCACGGCGACCGAGCGCGGATCGAGCGCCGCCTTCAAGGCAGGGCGAGCACTTCGATGGGCCGCTCGACGCCGGGAAGCTCGAAGCGCCCGAGGCTCGGCCAGGATGCTTGCAGCGCCTCGGCCACCTCCCGGGACACAACGACGTCGCGCCCGGTGCGCTTGCACAGCGACTCGATCCGCGCCGTCTCGTTAGCCGCCGCGCCGATCACCGAGAACTCCAGGCGCTCGGGCGTGCCGATGT
>DASRKB010000150.1:0-2063 GCA_035649175.1 Burkholderiales bacterium
CCCGGCTCGTCCACCGCGCGCACGCTGTCGGTGGTGACGACGCGCCGCACGCCCGCAGCGCGAATGCGCTCGAGCGCGCCCGGCGCCATTACGGCATGCACGAGCATCGCGTGCACTTCCCGGGCGCCGGCGTCGGCGAGCGCCTGCGCCGCGCCGGCAGTGGTGCGGCCGGTGCTCGCCATGTCGTCGACGACGAGACAATCCGCGCCGCGCACTTCGCCCAGCACCTGGAGCGGCAATGCCACGTCCGCCGAGGGGCGCGATTTCGCAACCACCGCGAGCGGCGCGCCGAGCGCGGCGGCGAGACGCTGCGCGCGCTTCAGGCCGCCCGCATCGGGCGAAACGATGGTGTAGCTGCGCGCGCGCGCGGCCGGCAGCAGCACCGCGTCGGCGAGGAGGTGCGTGAAACGCATGGGGAAAGCGCTCTCGAGCGCCGGCGAATGGAGCTCGAGCGCCACCACGCGGTCAACGCCCGCAGCGGCGAGGATGCGCGCGGCGAGCTGCGCGGAGCGCGGCTCGCCAGGGTGCTTGCGCACGTCCTGGCGCGCGTAGGCAAAATACGGCACGAGCGCCGTGATGCGCGCGGCGCCCGCGGCGCGCGCCGCGTCCGCGATGAGCGCGAGCGCCATCAGGCGCTCGTTGGCCGGGGGGGACATCGGCTGTACGACGTGCACCTCGCGCCCGTCGAGATCGCCTTCCAGGCGCACCTGGGTTTCGCCGTCCGCGAAGGCGCTTACCGAAGCTCCGAGGAGCGGCAAGCCCGCCTGTCTGGCGATCGCGCGCGCGAGTCCGGGATGCGCATCGCCCGCAACGAGGACGCGATCGCTCATGCGAGGCGCAGCCCCTCGGCGGTGCGCTCGATGGGGAGGCCGCTCTCGCGTGCGAGCACCATGGCGAGCCAGGCGGCATCCTCCTCGCTCGCGCGCTCCAGGCGGAAGCAATGCACGCACACGGGCGTGAGCGAAAGCGCGGCGAGCTTGCCGTCCGCGGCGAGCGTGGGGAAGTACATGAGGCCGAGCTGCGGGCGGAATTCCTCATGCCCCGAGATGCCCTCGTAGTCGTTGAGAAGATCGCCGCAGCCGTAGAGGATCAGGCGCTCCCGATAGCGCTCGATCGCGAGCGGGTGGTGCGACGAGTGGCCGTGCACCAGGTCGGCCGCGCCGGCGTCGATCAGCCGGCGCGCGAAGCTGCGCTGGCGGTGCGAGACCTGGTATCCCCAGTTCGGCCCCCAGTGCACCGAGACCACCGAAATCTCGCCGGGCCGCTTCAGCGGCAGGATGCGATCGACGAGCGCATCGGCGGTCTGCCTCGAGAGGTCGGGCAGCCAGCTCACGCCCGGGCTGGCCGGGCCGGCTGCCCAGTCCTCGGGCACGCCGGCGCTGTCGAGGCCGTAGGCGAACACCAGGAGATTTCCCGCCAACCGGGCCGGCACGGCGGCGCTCGCCGCGTCCAGGCCGGCGCCCGCGGTGCGCATGCCGAGGGCGTGCAGCGTGTCGAGCGTCTCCACGAGGCCGGGACGGCCCCAGTCGAGCACATGGTTGTTGGCGAGCACGCAGCAGTCGATCTTCGCGGCGGCGAGGCACGCGGCGTTCTCCGGGCTCATGCGGTAGTTGATGCCCTTCGCCGCTCGCGCGTCGCTCCGTGTCACCGCGGTCTCCAGGTTCACGATGCGCGCGTCGGGACGCTCGCGCTCGAGCTCGGCGAGGGCATCGCCCCAGATGTACTCCGGCGCGACGCCGCGGGGGATCGTCCCGCTCGAGCGTTCCGCGAGCAGCACGTAGTCGAGCGCGCTCTTCATCCAGGGCTCGTCGATCGCCGGGTCGCAGGGGGAGCGCAGGATCTGGTCGACGCCGCGCCCGGTCATCACGTCGCCCGAGAGGAAGAGCTTCATGGGGCGGGCCGCGGCTCGTACATCTGCTCGAGCGCGGTGGCGTAGAGGTCGTGCGGGCGCGGCCGCGCGGCGTGTCCCTGCTCGTAGGCGACCGAGGCGACCTCGGCCGCCACCGCCGCCGCCACCGGCCGCAGCCGCGCCGCGGGCGGGAACAGGCGCCCGGCTTCGAGCT
>DASRKB010000151.1:0-6771 GCA_035649175.1 Burkholderiales bacterium
GCGGCTCCGGTGCCATCGATGACCGTACCGTTGAGGATGAGAAGGCGGTGCGGCTGCGGAGAGCGATGTTCCATTGCCCGACCATAGCCGACTTGAATACAATTTTCAATATTCGGCGGGCCCCAACTACGTATAGGGCGCGCGTCAGGCTGCGCCGCCATCCTTTTCCTACTGCCCCACGTCTCGCGTTTTGACGCTTCGCACTCCGGCCGACGCGTATGCAGAGACGTCGCTCAGCGGGGCCCTTACCTCGGCGGCAACGCCATAGGCACCAGCTCCGCTATTACCCCCTGCGTTACCCCTTCACTGGGACAAGGAACTGACCAGCAACATGCATGAACCCTGGCTACCTCTGAAGACGAAAATGCTATCGGTGTCTGGGAAAATGGGAGATTCAGCCCGAGCACGCGAGGCACCAAGCGATCGATTCAGTGCTCGCTGCTGTCGAGGTCGGCGTACCCCCACAGCGCGCAGCTCGGAGCCGATGGGCGAGTCGCACGCGCTTTTGGCGCGATCGACCATAGGGGGGCGGGGGGTTTCGCGCTCGTTCCAACCTGCGGCTGGCTCGCTCGTACTAGGGCCCAACTTTTCGAATTCCAGAGTGATTCGGCAAACCAGCAGCCGCAGCGAGGCTCGAAACGATCCGGCCGCAGCCTGAGAAGAAAAAGTTGGCCAAGCAAAACACCCTCCGCCTTCTCGTACAGAGGGCAGACGGGACAGACCGGACAGCCAGCCCATCGGGCGAGAGCCCTCACAGCATCCCGGTAGCAAGCACCGAAATCCGAAGGCCACCAGGGAAGCCCGAGCTGGAAGACTCCAACGATATCGTGCGAGTCCTTTGGTCGCTTCTCGACGATCCGCCCTTCGAGGGCGATCTCCTTCGCCTCCTCGATTTCGAACTCCGTCCCCTCGACGTAGTTGGAGAAGTACGACCAAAGGCTCTTCAGAAACGGGCCTGCGCAGCTCCAAACATTGTTCCCGCGATAACCTAGCCCGCTTTTCTGTACGTGTCATAAGTATGACGTGCCGTAGGAACGGCTCCTCCGGAGCTCTGGGCGTTGTTCCCGTGGGAACAACAAAGAGGCGCTGCGCGGCCCGCCTACGCGGTGCCTACCCGGGTTGTGAGCCTGTGCACCAGGCCGCTGATCCAGCGTGCAATTACCTCGCGCAGCCCCGCTGATTGAGCGTCAGCAGTCTAGGCGAGTTCAGCCAGCCGGATCAGCAGCTGGGAATGACGCCGATGTGCCTAGTACGCAGGCCAAAGGCGGAGATGAGATCCTGGTTCAACGCGCGTTCGGGCTCGGTGGAGCGCCGCGCTATCGATCAGCGTTCAATAGACGGCTGAAGTAAAGCGCATTTCGGGAGTGAGGTTCTAAAGAGATTTTCGGATACCCCCGCCCGTACCCCAACGACCCCACACTGGGGAGCGAGTGTCGATTCCCGCGGTACCACCAACCGAGAAGATCAATCCAAGCTCTGTTTGCCCACAGGGGCCGCGCCTGCTGCTTATTTTCGAGTGATTTCGCGCCGTCAGCTACCCAATTCGGGAGTAGAAGACGGGACGGCGGCGGCGTGATACCGCGGGCATGGGGAGGGGACAATCTCCCGCGGCATCACGCGCACGCCGGACTGCAACCACGCCCTGCCAGCATGTTCTCTAATGCTTGCGGCTTTAGCGGTTGCTGCAACTGGCCGTGCCTAGATAGGCGATGAGGTCGGCGCGCTCTTTCGGGTCGTCCACGCCGGCATAGGTCATCGTCGTCCCGGGCACGGTCTTGAGCGGATCGGCCAGGAACCGGTTCAAAGTTTCCTTGTTCCATACCAGCTCTGACTGCTTCATGGCCGGCGAATAGGTGAAGCCTGGGATGCTGCCAGCGCGGCGGCCGAGCAGGTCGCAATGCCGCGGCCCGACCCGGTCGTACTCAAGCGCGTGGCACGCGGCGCAGCGGGCATAAAGATGCTCGCCGCGCGCCGCGTCCGCGCCCGCCGCCGTTTCGGCAGCGAGCGCGAGCGCCACGGCTAGGGCGAGTCGCTCCACAACTAGGAAACGAAAGCAACGGGCACGGGATTTTCGCCCAGCGCGTTGCGCAGGATCGCCCAATGCATCGCCTCGTCGCCGAGGATGCTGGCCGCGGCCTTCGACAGGTCGCGGTTGCCGAACAGAGGCACGGCGCCGAGATAGGCGCTGACCGCCCCTTGCTCCAGGCTTGCGGCGAAGTGCAGCACGTCGGCCTGCACCTTCAGCCCCTCGACCGGAAAGGTGTACTTGCTCTTCGCGGCGACCGGCGTCCCGCCGAGCTTGCGCACGGTCTTGGCGAGCAGATCGGCGTGCTCCTTGTGATGTCCCTGGAACTGCAGCGCGAGCGCGAGCACCGGCTTCTGCAATAGGCCGCTCTCCGCTCCCACCTGATACGCGGCGATCGCCTCGAGCTCGGCGCCGAGCGCGGTGTTGAGAATGCGCGCGTCGCCTGCCTTGGCGTCGCCGCTCTTAGCTGCGAGGACATCGCGGCCGGCAAGCAGCGCCACCGCGGCGCCGGACAGCACGAGTCCGGAGTGCCCCAAGAACAGGCGGCGCGCGGCGTTTGGATTGGGAATGCTGAAAAACGATGACATGAAAACCTCCATGGGTTACAGGATCAGCGAAGATCGCCCTCGCCCGCGGCCAGCCTGGCGAATACACGGGCCACGATGCGCTCGCAGCGCTCGCCCGCGAAGGCAAAGGCTTCGTCGACGGCCAAGTCGATCTCCTGGGAGAGCGCTTCGCGCAACTGGCTACGCGCCCGGAAAAAACGTGTTCTGACGGTCGTCTCGGGAATACCCAAGGCCGCTGCGGTCTCCTCGACCGTCATCTCTTCGATTGCGCGCAGCACGAAGACGATGCGGAATGCCTCGGGCAGCTGGTCTATCCTGGCTTCTAGCAGCCGGCGCATCTGCGCTCGTTGCGTCAGGTCTTCGGGTCCATCGTGCTCGCGCATGCAAGTCTCCTGTTCGAGCTCGTGTTCCTCGATGCCGCCGCCGCGCAGCGGTACGACTTCGGCGCGCCGCAATTGCTTCCTGCGGCGCGCCAGCGCTTCGTTCACGACGATGCGTACCAGCCAGCTCGAGAGCTCCGCCTCGCCGCGGAAACCTCCGATCGAGCGATAAACGTGCAGCCATGCTTCCTGCACCGCATCCTCAGCCTCGGCGTCGTCGCGCAGGATCGCGCGCGCGGCGCGGAAGAGCATTCGGTTATGCGCGCGCATGAGCTGCTCGAAGCGGCCGCGGTGCGCGATGCGATGCGCAGGCATTGGAAAGGACATTTCGCTCTGTCTATGGTCTTGACGGGCATTGGATGACGCGAGCGGCGATCCCGTTCCCGGAACGCGCTCGGGCTCGGCTTCATCCAATGTGCGACACCGAAAAGGAGGCCGTGCAGTGGAGTTGATCGAAGACATCGTTCCCGGCAGAGCTTTGACATCGAAGCGGGATATGAGGATCGAGGACTACGCGCTGATCGGCGACTGCCAGAGCGCCGCGCTGGTCGCCCGCAATGGATCGATCGACTGGCTCTGCTGGCCGCGCTTCGATTCCGCCGCCTGCTTCGCCGCGTTGCTTGGAGGCCACGAGCATGGGCACTGGGGGATTGCCCCAGCGGGGCGGATCACGAGCACCCGACGTTACTATCGCCAAGACACCCTGATTCTCGAGACCGAGTTCAAGACCGAGCACGGCGCGGCGAAGCTCATCGATTTCATGCCTGTGCGCAATGGACAGGCGAATCTCGTGCGCATCGTTGCCGGGTTGCGCGGTCGCGTAACGATGGAAATGGAGTTGGTGCTCCGGTTTGACTACGGCGATGCCGTGCCATGGGTCACCCGAATGTCCGATGGCCAAGGAATACGCGCGATCGCAGGGCCTTGTCTCACGGTGCTCCGTTCACCGGTCCCGCTCGAGGGACGGGACCTGACGACCGTCGCAAAGTTTGAGATCAACGCGGGCGAGACGTTGCCCTTTGTTCTTTCCTATGCGCCTTCGCATCTCGCGACGCCTAGAAAGATCAGCGCGGCCGATGCGCTTGAGGAAACCGAGCGTTTCTGGCGCGAATGGGCTGGCCGCTCCAACGTGGGTGGCGCCTGGACGGAGCCGGTGCGCCGCTCGCTTATTACGCTGAAAGCGCTCACATACGCGCCCACCGGTGGCATCGTCGCCGCTCCGACGACCTCGCTGCCCGAGAGGATCGGTGGCGTGCGCAACTGGGACTACCGCTACTGCTGGCTGCGCGATGCCACGCTTACGCTGCTCGGGCTCATGGACGCGGGTCATTACGACGAAGCGCGCGCATGGCGCGAATGGCTGGTGCGCGCGGTGGCCGGCAGTCCGGACCAGATGCAGATCATGTATGGAATCGCTGGCGAGCGGCATCTGCGGGAACGCAGCCTCGGCCACCTGCCGGGCTACGAGAGTTCCTCACCAGTGCGCACAGGCAATGCCGCGGCCTGCCAAAGACAGCTTGATGTCTATGGTGAAGTCATGGACGCTCTGTACCAGGGATGCAAGGGCGGCCTCTCCCGCTACGACGTCGCCTGGGACCTGCAGCGCGCTCTGCTCCGACACCTGGAGAAAGTCTGGATGCAGCCGGACTCAGGAATGTGGGAGGTGCGAGGTCCGCTCCGGCAGTTCACCTACTCCAAGGTCATGTGCTGGGTGGCTTTCGACCGCGCAGTCAAGATGGTCGAAGGCATGGGCCTGTCCGGACCTCTGGATCACTGGCGCCGGCTTCGCCAGCAGATCCATGATGATGTCTGCCGCCAGGGAGTGAGCGATGACCGCGGCTGCTTCGTGCAGAGCTATGGCTCCGAGGAACTCGATGCTTCCCTACTGCTGATTCCGATCACCGGGTTTTTGCCGGCCAAGGACGCCCGTGTGCTTGCCACGGTAGACGCGATCCAGCGCGAGCTCACGGTCGATGGACTGGTGCAGCGATACCGCACCTGCGAGTCGATCGACGGCCTGCCGCCCGGTGAGGGCGTATTTCTCGCGTGCAGCTTCTGGCTCGTCGACAACCTGCGCATGCAGGGACGCGGCGATGAGGCGCGCGCACTGTTCGAGCGGCTCGTCGGCCTCGCCAACGACGTCGGCTTGCTTGCCGAGGAATACGATCCGCTCGCCCGGCGGCAACTGGGCAATTTCCCCCAGGCGTTTTCGCATGTCGCCCTGGTGAACAGCGCGATGAACTTGTGCGAGGGCGCAAAGCCCGCAGAGCAGCGAGCCGAGAAAAAGGTTGTCTGAGAAGAAGCTTTGCGAAACGCAGCTCGCTGCCGGAGCATCCAATGGGCACGAAAGGATAAAACCATGGCAAGAATCGTTCGACGCACCCTCGACGAGCCCGCGATGTTCATCATCGACGGCAAGGAGCAGTGGTTCTGCAGATGCGGGCTTTCCATGAACCAGCCCTACTGCGACGGCTCGCACAAGCTCGCGAAAGGCGAAGCGCCCGGGAAGCTTTACTGGTACGACGAAGCCGGCACGCGCCACGAGGTCAAGGGCGAGTTTCCGGATATGCGGAGCTTCTAGGCTCCCATGCCAAGCTACCAGGTGAAGCTCGCGGGCCGCGAAGAGCTCGCTGAAGGCACGCTCGCCTTTCGCTTCGAGAAACCGGCAGGTTTCCGTTTCAAGGCCGGGCAGGCCATCGTGCTCGAGCTGCTGGATCCTCCGCCGGAGGACGGGCAAAAGCGGCGCACGTTCTCGCTGGTCAGCGCGCCGTTCGAGAGCACGCTCGCCATCGCGACCCGGATGCGAGACACCGCCTTCAAGCGCGCCCTCAAGGCACTGCCCGATGGCGCGAGCTTGAAGCTCACTGGCCCGATCGGCCAGTTCACCCTCGCCGATGCGGCGCGGCCGGCGGTGTTTATCGCCGGCGGCATCGGGATCACGCCGTTCATGAGTATGCTGCGGCAGGCGGCCCGGGACCATGCGCCCCACTCCCTGCTGCTGCTCTATTCGAATCGCCGCCCGGAAGACGCCGCGTTTCTCGGCGAGCTCCAGGAGCTCGAGCGGCAGAACGGCAATTTCCGGCTGGTCGCCACGATGACCGAAATGAGCAAGTCCGCCCGTAAGTGGGGCGGTCAGACCGGCTTCGTCGATGCCGATCTCATAAAGCGCGCCGCTGGCAGGCTTACGGCGCCTATCTACTACGTGGTAGGGCCGCCGGCGATGGTCGCGGCGATGCAGGAGACGTTGCGTAGAACGGGCGTCGCCGACGACGATATCCGCAGCGAAGAGTTCTACGGTTACTAGGCGAGCATCTTGGATAAGCAGACGGCATTGGTGCTGGCGGGCGGCGGGAGCTTCGGCGCGGTGCAGGCCGGGATGCTGCGCGCGCTCGTCGCCCACGGCATCGTGCCCGACCTGGTCGTCGGTTCATCGGTAGGGGCGATCAACGGCGCCTACTTTGCCGGCGCGCCGGACGCGCAGGGCGTCGCGAAGCTGGAATCGATCTGGCGCAGCCTGCGCCGTAGGGAGGTGTTCCCCTTCACCTGGCGAAGCCTGTTAGGGTTGCTCGCACGTCGCAACTTCGTGGTCGATCCCTGCGGCCTGCGCGGCGTCATCGAGCAACACCTGCCATACCTGGATCTCGAGAGCGCGGCCATCCCGGTGCACGTGGTCGCGACCGATTTCATCGCCGGTGGCTCGGTGCGGCTCTCGAGCGGCCCGGCGCTCGAAGCGGTGCTCGCGAGCTGCGCCATCCCCGCCGCATTCCCGCCGGTGCGCATCGGCGAGCGCTTTCTGATC
>DASRKB010000152.1:0-3952 GCA_035649175.1 Burkholderiales bacterium
TCCCCTGCTCTTCCGGGAGCCCCTTCACCAGGCGCAAGCCCAGTCGCAGCGCCCCGCCCTCCAGCGTGCAGTCCCAGTCGCTCGCGTTGACGTCCGGCGGCAGGACTTCGACCCCATGGCGCCGCGCGTCCTGCACGAGCTGCGCGGGCGCATAGAAACCCATCGGCTGGCTATTGAGCAGCGCTGCGCAGAACGCGGCCGGGTGGTGGCGCTTGATCCACGCCGAGACGTATACCAGCAGGGCGAAGCTCGCCGAGTGCGACTCCGGAAAGCCGTATTCCCCGAAGCCCAGGATCTGGCGGTAGATGGCGTCGGCGAACGCCGCGCTGTAGCCGTTCTGCCGCATTCCATTTTTTATTCTTTCTTCATAAATTTCCAAACCTCCCGTCCTTTTCCATGCCGCCATGGAGCGGCGCAGGCGGTCGGCCTCGCCGGGCGTGAAGCCGGCCGCGACCATGGCGAGCTGCATTACCTGCTCCTGGAAGATCGGCACCCCGAGCGTGCGCTCCAGCACCTGCCGGACGCCGGGGCTAGGGTACGCGATGTCCCCGGGCGGCCTCTTCCGCCGACGCAGGTAAGGATGGACCATCCCGCCCTGGATCGGGCCCGGACGCACGATCGCCACCTCGATCACCAGGTCATAGAAGCACGCCGGCTTCAGGCGCGGCAGCATGCTCATCTGCGCGCGTGACTCGATCTGGAACACCCCGACGGTATCCGCCTTCTGGATCATGGCGTAGACCGCCGGGTCCTCCGGCGGTACCTCGTGCATCTCCTTGCCGATCATCTTCAGCGCCTTGCGGATCGCCGTAAGCATGCCCAATGCCAGTACGTCGACCTTGAGCAGCCCGAGCGCTTCGAGGTCGTCCTTGTCCCACTGGATCACCGTGCGCGCGGGCATTGCCGCGTTCTCGATGGGCACGAGCTCGGCGAGTGGCCCGCGCGAGATGACGAAGCCGCCGACGTGCTGCGAGAGGTGGCGCGGAAAGCCGCGCAGCATCTGCGCGAGCTCGAGGACCGGGCTGGCGGGCTCGATCTTCTGATCCCAGAAGGCGAAGCTCTTCGCCAGGCGATCCACCTCCGCCGCCGGCATCCCGAGCGCCTTTCCCACGTCGCGCACCGCGCTCTTCGTGCGGTAGCAGATCACGGTGGCGGCGAGCGCCGCGCGGGCACGGCCGTACTTCCGGTACACATACTGGATCACCTCCTCGCGCCGCTCGTGCTCGAAGTCGACGTCGATGTCCGGCGGCTCGTTGCGCTCGCGCGAGACGAAGCGCTCGAAGAGTACATTCATGCGCGCCGGGTCGACCTCCGTGATCCCGAGCGCATAGCACACTACGGAGTTGGCCGCCGAGCCGCGTCCCTGGCAGAGGATGCCCTCTCGGCGCGCGTAGTCCACCACGTCGTGCACCGTGAGGAAGAACGGCTCGTAACGCAGCTCGGCGATCAGCTTGAGCTCGTGCTCCACCAGCTTTTCCACATGAGAAGGTATCCCCGAAGGAAAGCGACGATGTAATCCCCGCTCCGTCAGCGCGCGCAGCCAGGTGCTCGGCGTCTCGCCCGCGGGCACGAGCTCCTCGGGATACTCGTAGCGCAACTCCTCCAGGGAAAACCGGCAGCGCTCGGCGATCGCCACGCTCTCGGCGAGCAGCGCCTCGGGATAGAGACGCGCGAGGCGCACGCGCGGCCGCAGGCTGCGCTCGGCATTCGGGTAAAGGGACTGCCCGCATTGCGCGAGCGGCTTTCCCAGCCGCACCGCGGTCAGCACGTCCTGCAGCCGGCGACGGGAGCGGACATGCATGTGCACGTCGCCCGCCGCCACCAGCGGCAGGCGGCTCTTCGCGGACAGCGCTTTCAGCGCTTCCAGCCTGGCACGGTCGTTCGGCCCGCAGTGCAGCTCGGCCGCGATCCATGCCTCCTTGAAGACATCCCTTAGCCACGCGGCGGCGGAGAAATCGTTCCCGGGGACCCAAAGCGCCAGCATGCCCTTGTCCGCCAGCGCCTCGATGTCCGCGTGAGCGAGCGAATACGTGCCCTTCCGGCCGCGTCGCCGGCCCGTGGTGATCAGGGAGGAGATGGCGCCATAGGAACGGCGATCGGTCGCGAGCAATACCAGCTTGTCCCTCTCGACGAGCACCTCGGTGCCCAGAATCAGCTTCATCCCGCATTCCCGGGCGGCCTGATGGGCGCGCACGGCGCCGGCAAGCGAGCACTCGTCGGTCAGCGCCAGCGCCTTGTAGCCGAGCGCGCTTGCCCGTTCGACCAGCTCCCCGGGATGCGATGCGCCTCGCAGGAAGCTGAAGTTCGATAGGCAATGCAGCTCGGCATACCGAGGTAAAGGGTCAGGCGAAGAGGCCATGCAGGTACCATTCGCCGGCTTCGCGGTAGATCCAGCCGAGCGAGGCGTCGGGAAGCTCGGCGATGAAGTAGTCGCGCTGCGCATCATCGCCGTCCCACCAGCCGCATTCGATGCGCTCAGGCCCCGCGAGGAGCGCGAAGGTGCTCTCGCCGAGACGCCGGGGCTGCGGCAGCAGCCAGAGCGGACGCGGTCCGGGCTGGACGAACTCTCGCGGGTCCCACTCCCCGGGCTCGACGCGCTGCCAGGCGTGCTCCGGGCGATGGTCGGGGCTCGTGGCGATGCCGAAGACGCCGTCGCGCCCCAAGCGCTGGCGCAGGCGCTCGAGCAGCCGCGCCCAGTCCTCGGCGTTGGCCGCCGCATCGCCGAACATGCCGGCGCTGCGACCGACGAGCGGCTCGAAATCGCGCGCCTGCAGCCGCACTTCCTCCGTCGGATGTGCGAGCGTGACTGTGGCGAGCTTCTCGCGCAGGAGCTGCTCCATCCGCTTCGCGTCGCGGGAGGGAGACGAAAGGCCGATTTCGATTCCGTTCAGCAAGAAGCGCCGGATGCCCGCATGCCGGGCAGTGAGCAGCCCTTCGAGCTGCACAAGAAGGCGTCGGGACGCGAAGAGCAGCGCTTCGGCGTGCGAAACCGGCGACGGGAGCTCCAGGCGAGCATCGAAGCACGCCGGCGGCGCGAAGAACTCGCGCGCCTCGGGCAGCACGCCGAGCGCGCGATCCAGGGCGTCGATGAGCGCCTGCCCGCAGCGCCCGGCGAGCCCCTCGCGCGGCAGCTCGAGCATGTCTTTCACGGTAGCAACGCCCACCGAGCGCAGGAAAGCAACGCTTTCCTCCGCGAACCCGGCTTCCCGCAGCGGCACGTCCTCGAGCTTTTCGGCGCGTGCGCGAGCGAGCCAGAGCGCAGCGAGCGCCGTGGGGGCCACGGCGATTGAGCCTTCGACGTCGAGCGCGCTCAGTCCCTCGCGTATGCGCGAGAGCAGCGCGTCGCGTCCGCCGAAGAGCCGGAGGCTTCCTTCGACCTCGGCGAGCAGCGCTTGCGGCGGCTCGAGCGAAACCCTAGGCGTGAACTGGCAGGCCCAGGCGGCGATCGGCTCGAGGCTGTCCGGCCGCAGGCAGGGCAGGTACAGGGCAACCCAAAGCATGGGCGGGTCTTTTCATCTGCAAGAGGAGCGGCCCGGCGAGAGGCGGGCCACGGCGCTTGACGATACGCACGGCGAGCGCCCCCGAGGTCGGCTCGAGTACAACGCGCAGGCAGGCGGGCGTGGATTCATGGAGTGCTTCGTCGGAACGCCAGAGCGCGACGAAGGCATGTCCCG
Source organism: Burkholderiales bacterium (assembly GCA_035649175.1). Lineage (GTDB taxonomy): Bacteria > Pseudomonadota > Gammaproteobacteria > Burkholderiales > SG8-39 > SCGC-AG-212-J23. The sequence goes on from DASRKB010000152.1 coordinate 3,675, forward strand.
CACTGGCGGCAACGGCAAGGCGGCGCAGTTCGGCGTAGCGCGCGCGCGGCAGCCAGGCGAGGAGCGCATGACAGACGCCGGCGCGCAGCGCCTGCTCGGCCGCCCAGAGCGCATCGTGCCGGCTGGGGGCGCGGACCACCGCGAACTGGGTGAGATCGGCACCGGCCGCGGCGAGCGCCGGCGCGTAAGGGCCATCTGGCCCCAACTCGCCTGGGGAGGCCGGATACCGACGCCAACGAAGCTGATTGCTGCCTCGGTGAAGATGGCAGCCGGAATGC
>DASRKB010000153.1:0-7641 GCA_035649175.1 Burkholderiales bacterium
CCTCCGGCGATATCGCACGCAACGAGTTGTTCCTGGTGGAAGGCGACTCCGCGGGAGGCTCGGCGAAGGAAGCGCGCGACAAGGACACGCAGGCCCTGCTGCCGCTGCGCGGCAAGGTGCTGAACACCATGTCGAAGGACAGCCGCACGGTGCTCTCCAACAAGGAGCTGCAGGCGATCGCCACGGCGATCGGGGTGGACCCGCATTCTTCCGAGGAAGAGCCGGACCTGAGCGGCCTGCGCTACGGCAAAGTCATCCTGATGACCGACGCCGACGTCGACGGCGGGCACATCCAGGCGCTGCTCCTCACCTTCTTCTTCATGCACGCGCCGCGGCTCGTCGAGCGCGGCCACCTCTACGTCGCCCAGCCGCCGCTCTACAAGGTGGAAGTTCCTTCCCAGGGGAAGGGCAAGCCTTCGCGTCGCCTCTACTGCCTCGACGACGACGAGCTAGAGGAGGTGCTCGAGCAGCTCAAGAAGGAGAAGGTCAAGGACGGCAGCTGGGAAATCTCGCGCTTCAAGGGCCTGGGCGAAATGAGCCCCGAGCAGCTCTGGGAGACGACCATGAATCCCGACACGCGCCGCCTCATCCGCATGGACCTCGATGCGAAGCAGCTCAAGAAGGCGCGCCAGATCTTCGAGCTCCTGATGGAGGCGGGGGAGGCCGAAGGCCGCCGCAACTGGATGCGGGAGCACTGGAGAACCGTGGAGGCCGACGTCTGACGAGGAAGAAGAAAAAGGAAAGACCGTTTTGGGAGAGGGCGTACAGGGGCCACGTGCTGTGGTTCGGAAAGACGAAGCTCGGCAAGGTGACGCTCATGCAGCCCAGCCGCTACGCCTGGGAAGCGGCGGGCAAGGCGGGCGCCTCCGACGCGCTCGGCAAGGCGAAGCGCGCCGTGGAGCTCGCGGTCGCCATGGCCGACAAGCAGCTCGACCTTTTCCAATGAGAAACCGTGGTCTGTCCCTGTTTGTTGCTTTGCTTCCCGTGACGGCACTCGCCCAGCTGCACGAGTGCAAGCTCAATCCCCGCGATGCCGCGGTTGCCGCGAAGGTGGCGAGCGACGGTAGCGCGCTCGAGCTGCGCAAGGGCGCCGAGGGCTGCCGGCTCGAGCTCGACTGCAAGGCGCGCGCCGCGCCGGCGAGCCTCTCCTACGACCTCGCGACGCTGCAGGGGCTGAAGACGCCGCCGTTCGCGAGCCAGATCACCCGCATCAAGTTCGATTACGCCGACGGCACGTCGCAGACCTGCGCCGTGGTCGGCGCAAAGGCACTGGAATAGACCCATGGACGACACCCGAACCCCAGACCTCTTCACCCCGGACAACGGCGACGAGGCCGCGCCGATCGAGCAGCACGCCTCGCACGCCTACCTCGGCTACGCCGTTTCCACCGTCAAGTCGCGCGCGCTGCCGGAGATCGCCGACGGCTTGAAGCCGGTGCAGCGGCGAATCCTGTACGCCATGCAGGATTCGACGACATTCTCGAAGTGCGCCCGCTACGTCGGCGAGGTGCTGGGCAAGTACCACCCGCACGGCGACAGCTCGACCTACGAGGCGCTGGTGCACCTCGCGCAGCGCTTCTCGATGCGCTACCCCCTCATCGAGGGCCAGGGCAATTTCGGCTCGCGCGACGGCGACGCGCCGGCGGCGTACCGCTACACCGAAGCGCGCCTGTCCCGGTTCGCCGAGCTCCTGCTCGGCGAAATCGACGAGGGCACCGTCGATTTCCAGAAGAACTATGACGGAAAGTTCCAGGAACCCGTCTTGCTTCCGGCGCGCCTGCCGTTCGGATTGCTGAACGGCAGCTTCGGCATCCCGGTCGGCTTCTCCACGCGCATCCCCTCGCACAACCTCAGGGAAGTCGCCGCCGCCGCCGCGCACGTCATCAAGCACCCGCGCGCGAAGCTCGACGAGGTGCTCGAGATCCTGCCCGGCCCGGATTTCCCCGGCGGCGGGCAGGTGATCTCGCCGCCGGAGGAGATCCGACAGGCCTATGAGGCGGGCAGGGGATCCCTCCTGCTCAAGGCCCGGTATGAGAAGGAGTCTCTGGCGCGCGGGCAGTGGCGCTTGGTGGTCACGGAACTGCCCCACGGCGTGTCGGTCAAGCAGGTGATGGAAGAGATCGAGGCGCTCGCCAACCCGAAGCCCGGGCTCGGGAAGAAGGAGCTCCCCCAGGAGCAGAAGCGCCTCAAGCAGTTCATCCTCGACCAGGTCGAGTCGGTGCGCGACGAGTCCGACCGCAAGTCGAAGCTGCGCCTGGTGATCGAGCCGAGGAGCTCGCGCCAGGATCCCGAGGAGATGATGGCGGCGCTGCTCGTGCACACCTCGCTCGAGGCGCGCTACGCGGTGAACCTCACCTGGCTCGGCCTCGACGGCCTGCCCGAGACCAAGGGCATCGTCGAGATCCTGCGCGAGTGGGGCGACTGGCGCGTGCAGACGGTGCGCCGTCGCACGCAGTTCCGCCTCGAGAAGTGCGAGGAGCGCCTGCACATCGTGCTCGGCCGGCTGATCGCCTACGCCAGGATCGACGAGATCATCAAGCTGATCCGCGCCTCCGAGGACCAGGCCGAGGCGCGGCAGAAGCTGCGGGAGAAGTTCAAGCTCTCGGAAAGGCAGGCGGAAGACATCGTGAACCTCCGCCTCGGCCAGCTCACGAAGCTCGACGGCGTCAAGCTGAACGACGAGCGCAAGGCGCTCGAGGCGGAAAGGAAGGGGCTCAAGGGGATCCTCGGCGACGACAAGGCGCTGAAGAAGCTGGTGATCCGCGAATTGGAGGCGGACGCAAAAGCCTATGGCGACGAGCGGCGCACGCTCATCAAGCCCGCCGAGCGCGCGCAGATCGAGCGCAAGGTGGTCGAGGAGCCGATCAGCGTCGTGCTCTCGCGCAAGGGATGGATACGCGCGCGGAGCGGACACGGCCTCGATCTCACCTCTTTGACCTTCAAAGACGGTGATGCGTTACTCCAGGCCCTGGAGTGCAAGACCACCGATCCGGTGATCGTGCTCGCGGCCTCGGGCAAGACCTTCACCATCGATGCGGCGGCGATTCCCTCCGGGCGCGGCGACGGCGCGCCGGTGAACACGCTCGTCAACTCCGGCTCCGACGACATCGTGTGGATGGCCTCGGGCGACCTGGGCACGAAGCTCCTGATGAACAGCTCCGCCGGCCTGGGATTCCTCTGCAAGCTGGGCGACCTCGTCACCAAGACGCGCCAGGGCAAGGACTTCTTCAAGGTCGAGGAAGGCGCGGCGGCGCAGGTGCCCTGCGCAGTCACCACTGCGCTCATCGCTTGCCTTTCGTCGGATGCCAGGCTGCTCGTCTTCCCGGTGGAGGAAGTTCCCGAGAGGCCCAATGGGGGCGTGGGGGTGCAGCTGATCGGCCTGCCCGAGAAAACTGCCCTCGCCGCCGTGGCGCCGACGGACGGAAAATCGCTCGTGGTGTCCGGCATCAAGCGCAAGAACCGCGCGGTCGAGACCCTCGACGCCAAGGAGCTTGCCGAGCACATGGGCAAGCGCGCGCAGCGCGGGCGCTTGTGCGACGTCGGCTTCCGCCCCGACCGGCTCGGCGCCTGATGAAAAGCAGGTGGTTGAGCCCCTAGGAGCGCTTCGGCCGGCCTGGATCCCCGGCGGGATCCTGGTCGCCGCCGGGCTTCTGCTGTGGCTCGGGCCGGCGCTGCCCGACACGCTCGCCGGCCTGCGCACGCTCGGGCCGTACGTGGCGCTCGTCACCGCGACGGTGCTCGCGTTCTGGTTCAACCGGGGCCGCAGCTTCGTGATCGCCGCGTCGCTGCTGCTAGGCTTCGCGGCCTACAGCCAGTTCCCGACGAAGCTCGTCTACACCGCGATCGTGCTGCTCGTGCCGGCCAATGCTTTGCTCGCGGTGGTGCGCGCGGAGAAGGGCGCGCGCTATCGCATGGCCTACGTGTGGATCGCGCTCTTCATGGCCGAGGGGGCGCTCCTCTACTGGCTGGCGGGAATGACTCGCGAGGCGGCGCTCGAGCACTGGTCGCTGCGCTCGCCGCCGACGCCGCTCCTCGGGCGGCTCCTGTTCGCCGCCGCGTTCGCCGCGGCGGTATGGCGCGCCTGGCCGGAGCACACGCCGCTGCAGGTGGGCAATGCCGCCGCGCTCGCCGCATTCTTCCTCGCGGGCGAGTGGGGCGCGGACCGCGGCGGGTTCTCCATGTTCACGGCGGCGGCGGGCGCGATCCTCGTCGTGTCGCTCCTGCAGGAGTCGCACGCGCTCGCCTTCCGCGACCAGCTGACCGGGCTGCCGGGCCGGCGCGCGCTGGAGGAGCGCCTGCGCTCGCTGGGCGAGCGCTATGCCATCGCCATGGTCGACGTCGACCACTTCAAGGAATTCAACGACACGCACGGGCACGACATCGGCGACCAGGTGCTCAAGCTCGTCGCCAACCGCCTCGCGCAGGTGGGCGGCGGCGGCACCGCCTACCGCTACGGCGGCGAGGAGTTCGGCGTCCTTTTCCCCGGCGTGGAGCCCGACGAGGCCGCCCCCTGGCTCGAGGCGATCCGCGACTCGATCGAGCAGTACCGCATGGCGGTGCGCGCCGGCGACCGGCCGAAGAAGACCGAGGAGGGGGCGAGACGCCGCGGCGCGGGCGCGGGCGAGCGGGCGCTCTCGGTCACCGTGTCGATCGGCGTCGCCGGCCCGAGCGCCGAGGCGCGCACGCCGCAGCAGGTACTGACGGCCGCCGACGAGGCCTGCTACCGCGCCAAGAAAGGCGGCCGAAACCGCCTCTCCCGGTAATTCGGGGTCAGACCCCGATCTACCAGAGCGTCTCGATTGCCGGGACGCTGCGCAGCGCCTTGTCCGCCGTCAGCAAGACGGCCCGGTGCGCGAGAGCAGTAGCCGCGATGATGCGGTCGGCGGGGTCGCCTTGCGCGAAGGAATCGGATTGCGCAAGCACTGCGATGCGAGGGGTGATCGCAAGCACGCGCAAGGAGCGGGCATCGACGATGTCCTCGATGAACTGCGCGGCGTCCACGCCGGGCTCAACGCGGCCCTTGGCGATGAGCATGGCGATTTCCCACAGGCTGACGTCGCTGATTGCAAGCGGCCCGTGCTCTCCCGCGAGGGCGCGGCGCGCCTTCGCGGACAGTCTGCGCGGCTCCAGTGCGTCGTGGATCAGGACGTGGGTGTCAACGACGACCACGCTCGGCGTTCCACGACTCCCCGGACGAGCTCATGACGTCTCCGACTCGCGCCTTGCCCCGCAGGGACTTGAGGCGAGCTCGCGCGGCAGCCGCGCGATCCTCCTCCGGCACGATCCTCGCGATGACCTTCCCGCGCACGGTTACCTGCACGGGCTCCCCCGCGCGCACGCGAGCGAGATACTCGGGAAGATTTTGCCGAAGCTGCGTGACGTTAACCTTGGCCATCGTTTCTCTCTGTACAGTCGAAGTGTACACCCGTAACATCCCGGCGTGAGTCTCATCGTCCCCGAGAGCGAGATCGAGGTCACCGCGGTGCGCGCCCAGGGCGCGGGCGGGCAGAACGTGAACAAGGTGTCGAACGCGGTGCACCTGCGCTTCGACGTGCGCCGCTCCTCGCTGCCCGAGAACGTGAAGGAGCGCCTGCTGCGCTGGGGCGACCAGCGCGTCTCGCGCACCGGCGTGGTGGTGATCAAGGCGCAGGCGCACCGCAGCCTGGAGCGCAACCGCGCCGAGGCGATCGCGCGGCTCCAGTCGCTCGTCGCCGCCGCGGCGCACATGCCGAAGAAGCGCAGGCCGACGCGCCCGACTCTCGCGTCCCGAAGGAAGCGCGTGGAGCAGAAGAAGCAAAGAGGGCGCATCAAGGCCCTCCGCAGGAGATCGGGGTCTGACCCCGATCTCTAGCCGACCTTGAGGAGCTGCACCTCGAAGACGAGCGTGGCGTTGGGCGGGATCACGCCGCCCGCGCCGTGCGCGCCGTAGCCGAGCTCGGGCGGGATGGTGAGCTTCCTCTTGCCGCCGACCTTCATGCCCTGCACGCCCTCGTCCCAGCCGCGGATCACCTGGCCGCGCCCGAGCGGGAAGGAGAACGCCTCCTTGCGGTCGTGGCTCGAGTCGAACTTCGAGCCCTTATCTCCGCCCTCCATGAGCCAGCCGGTGTAATGCACGCTCACCTTCTGTCCGGCTTTCGCCTCGTCGCCCGCGCCGAGGACTAGTTCCTCGATCATGAGACCGCTCGCCGTTTTCGTCGCAGCCATGGCACCTTTCGCTCTGGGATGAATCGAGCTGCCCTTTTATCAGATGTGATCCGGATCGTCGAAGCCGAAGGCCGGCGGCTGCGCGAGGAGTTCTATCGTCCCGAGGGCCCGCGCGGGCGCCGCGGCAGCTGCCCCGCGGACAAGGAGATCGAGGAGCGGCTGCGCGGCGAGCTCGTGCGCCTCGTCCCCTGCAAGTTCGCCGGCGAGGAGACCGACGATTCCGCCGCCACGGCCGGCGGCGAGGTGTGGCTCGTGGATCCGCACGACGGCACCTTCGAGTTCATGGCCGGGCGGCGCGGCTCGGCGATCTCGGTCGCGCTCGCGCGCGAGGGCGTGCCGGTGCTCGGCGTGGTGCACGCGCCCGAGGCGCCCGACGTGGGTCCGGACACCATCGCCTGGGCCGAAGGCGCCGGGCCCATGCTGCGAAACGGCAGGCCGGTCGAGGCGAGCCTCGCCGGGCGCCTGCTCGTCGCGGGCGAATACGTCTGGGCCACCGCCTCGTCGATGACGCGCCCGGTGACGCACGCGCGCGCGGCGCTCCCGGGGCGCACCATCGCCATGCCGAGCATCGCCTATCGCATGGCGCGCGTCGCCGCGGGCGAGGGCATCGCGACCATTTCCCTGCACGCGGTGTGCGAATACGACATCGCCGCCGGCATGGCGCTCATTCGCGCCGCGGGTGGCGTCACGCTCGACGCCGAAGGAAAGGACGTCGTGCTCGAGGGCAACTCGACCCGCCGCGTCACCGGCTGCTTCGCCGGCGCCGCCGAGGCGGCGCGGCAGCTCTCGCGCTTCGACTGGAAGGCGCTCGAGCAGGAGCCCCGTCGCGAGCCGCGCGTCTCGCTCGGCTTTCCGCGCAAGGACGCGCCGCTCGCGCTCGCGCGCGCGCAGGGCGTGCTCCTCGGGCAGGTCGTCGGCGACAGCCTGGGGTCGCTCGTCGAGCTCAAGCCCGCGAACGAGATCGCCACGCGCTATCCGCAAGGCGTGCGCGAGCTCGCCGACGGCGGCGTGCACAAGACCCTGGCCGGCCAGCCGACCGACAACGGCGAGATGGCGCTCGCGCTCGCGCGCACGCTCGCGAAGGAAAGGAAGCATGACCCCGAGCGCGTGCTCGACGCGTACCGCGCCTGGCTCACCTCGCGCCCCGTCGACGTGGGCATGACCATCGAGCGCGGGCTGCTCGGGCGCGGCGACGCCGTCTCCGAGTCGAGCGGCTCGCTCACGCGCATCTCGCCGATCGGCATCTGGGCGCGCCGGCCCGAGGCCCTTGTACGGCACGTGCACCATCTCGATCTTCGCCGACAGCATCAGCAGCTCCGTTGCGAGATGCCCCGCGGTGCCCACGCCGCCGGTGGCAAAGGTGATCTGCCCGGGCTTTGCGCGCGCGGCAGCAAGGAGATCCCTGACCGAGGCCATGGGCACGGCAGGATGCGCGAC
>DASRKB010000154.1:0-5209 GCA_035649175.1 Burkholderiales bacterium
CCGCGGTGCGCTTCCGGCGCGAGGCGGAGGGCAGGGCGGCGCTCGAGGTGCAGCTCAACGCGCTCGATCCCGACGAGACGCTGCACGTGGTGCGCGCCTTCAGCTTTTTCTCGCATCTGCTCAACATCGCCGAGGACGAGCAGCAGCACCGCCGGCGCCGCGCGCATGCGCAGGCGGGCTCGCCGCGGCGCCCGGGGAGCTTCTCGCGCGCCCTGGACCGGGCGCGCGAGGCGGGCGCGGGCCTCGAGCGCCTGCTCGAGTGGTTCGGCCGCGCGCGCGTGAGCCCGGTGCTCACCGCGCACCCGACCGAGGTGCAGCGCCAGAGCATCCTCGACTGCGAGCGCGAGATCGCGCGGCTCATCGCGCAGCCGCAGAGCGCCGAGCGCGACGACGCGATCCACGGCGAGGTGCTGCGCCTGTGGCTTACCGCGATGCTGCGCGGCACGCGCCTCGCGGTCGCCGACGAGGTCGCGAACGGCATCGCCTACTTCCGCCTCACCTTCCTCAGCGAGCTGCCGCGGCTCTACGCCGAGTTCGAGCAGGCGCTGCGGGAACGGTTCGCGCCCGAGGTGCCGCCGGGGGCCGCCCCGCGGCTGCCGCCCTTCCTCACGGTGGGCACCTGGATCGGCGGCGACCGCGACGGCAACCCGAACGTGACCGCAGAGGTGCTGCGCTCGGCGCTGGCGCAGCAGGCGCGCCTCGTCCTCACGCACTACCTCGAGGAAGCGAATCTCCTGGGCAAGGAGCTCGGCATCTCGGAGCGCATCCGTCCCGCGCCCGCCGCGATCGCCGCGCTCGCTGCGCGCGGCGACGACTCGCCGTACCGCCGCCACGAGCCGTACCGGCGCGCCATGACCGGCATCTACGCGCGCCTCGCGGCTACCGCGGAGGCGCTGAGCGGCCACGCGGCGAGCCCGCCGCCCACCACGAAAGGCGAGCCCTACGAGAGGGCGGAAGACCTGCTCGCCGAGCTCGACGTGGTCGCGGCTTCGCTGGAGGGGCAAGGCGCCGGGCGCCTGGCGAGCGGGCGGCTCGCTTCGCTTCGGCGCAAGCTGGCCCTCTTCGGCTTTCACCTCGCGCCGCTCGACCTGCGGCAAAGCTCCGACGTGCACGAGGCCGCCGTGGCGGAGCTGCTTTCGAAAGCCCGGGTCCTGGAGGACTACCGCTCCCTGAAGGAGGAGGAAAGGATTTCCCTTCTTGTTGGCGAGCTCTCGGGACCCCGTCCGCTGCGCTCGCCGCACCTCGACTACTCCGAGCTCCTCGAGAAGGAGCTCGCGATCCTCGCCGCGGCCGCCGAAGGCCGCCGCCGCTACGGCGAGCGCGCGGTGCAGCACTACGTCATCTCGCACTGCGACTCGGTCTCGGACCTGCTGGAGGTCGGGGTGCTGCTGCGCGAAGCGGGGCTGCTCAGGCCGGGCGCGGCGGCGCCGCTCGCGCTCGACATCATCCCCCTCTTCGAATCGATCGGCGACCTGGAACGCTGCGGCACGGTGATGGCCTCGGCGCTCGACCTGCCCCTCTATCGAGGCTGGGTTTCCGGACGCGGAAACGAGCAGGAGGTGATGCTCGGCTATTCCGACAGCAACAAGGACGGGGGCTATCTCACGTCGAACTGGTCGCTCTACAACGCGGCGGAGGCGCTGCGCGACGTGTGCAGGCCGCGCGGCGTGCGCCTGCGGCTCTTCCACGGGCGCGGCGGCACGATCGGTCGCGGCGGCGGCCCGAGCTTCGAGGCGGTGCTCGCGCAGCCGGCGGGCACGGTGGAAGGCGCGCTGCGGCTCACCGAGCAGGGGGAGGTGATCGCGAGCAAGTACGCCGACCCGGAAAGCGGCCGGCGCAACCTCGAGACACTCGCCGCGGCGAGCCTCGAGGCTAGCCTCGCGCGGCGGCCGGCGCACCCGCACCGCAGCCGCGACATGGAGATCATGGAGTCCCTCTCGCGCCGCGCCCTCGAGGCGTACCGCGCGCTGGTGAAGGCGCCGGGCTTCGTCGAGTATTTTCGCCACAGCACGCCGATCGCGGAAATCGCCGAGCTCAACATCGGCAGTCGGCCCGCCTCGCGCAAGGCGGGCGCGCGCATCGAGGACCTGCGCGCCATCCCCTGGGTGTTCAGCTGGAGCCAGTGCCGGCTCATGCTGCCGGGCTGGTACGGCTTCGGCTCGGCGGTGGAGGGATGGCTCGGGGAGGAGGAAAAACGAGGCGGCAAGCTCGAGGCGCTGCGGCAGATGCACCGCGCCTGGCCGTTCTGGCAGGCGGTGCTCTCCAACATGGACATGGTGCTCGCCAAGACCGACCTCGCGATCGCCTCGCGCTACGCCGAGCTCGTGCCCGACGCGAAGCTGCGAGAGGATATCTTCGGCCGCATCTCCGCGGAGTGGCACCGCACGCGGCGCTGGCTCGCGGCCATCACAGGCCGCGAGGAGCTCCTTGCCGACAACCCGACCCTCGCGCGCTCGATCCGCAACCGCTTTCCCTACCTCGATCCGCTCAACCACGTGCAGGTCGAGCTCCTGCGCCGCTACCGCGCGAGCGCCGAGGAGCGCCACTTGCGCGCGATCCACCTCACGATCAACGGGGTCGCCGCCGGCCTGCGCAACAGCGGCTAGCTTCTCTTTTCCGACGGGAGTTCGGGGTCAGACCCCGAATTATTTTTTCCTGAGGAGCTTGTCGAGGCCGGCGAGCGGACGGTGCCGGGCCGGCTCAACGACGGCCTCCTTCGAGCCACCGGCGCGAGCGTCCTCGACGCGTGCATGCTCGTTCTCGTGGCAGTAGATGCATAGCAGCTCCCAGTTGGAGCCATCCGGCGGGTTGTTGTCGTGATTCCCGTCCTTGTGGTGGACGGTAAGTTCGCGCAGGCGCTTTCCCGTGAACTCGCGGGCGCAGCGCGCGCACAGGTGCGGAAGCACCTTCAGGGCCTGGGTCCTGTAGTCGATCAAGACAGAAACCCCAATCGTTCGAAACCTAGCTCGGGCAGTTCTTCTGCACGCCGCGCCGGGCCGCGTCGAGCGCCGGGTTCTCGACGTTCGGGTCGATGACGCCGCTTGGCCCCCGCGCCATGGTCTCCTGCTCCTCGAGCTGGGCGCGCGCGGCCGCGCAGCGCTCCTGCGGCGTCTGCATTGCGGCATCGCCGTAGCGATCCGAGGGTTTGTAGCGGGCGGTGGGGGGATCGCGCAGGTACCGGTCGAGCAGGCCTTCGTGCCAGGCGTACACGATGCCGAGCACGACGAGGATAAAGATGACCTTTCCCATTCAACCTCCCGATAACGTGCGCCGGGCCCAATCGAGAACGACGGCGAGCCGCGGTGGAAGCAGGTCCTCGGCCTCGTCGTATGTCACCCAGCGGTATTCATGGTGCTCGGGACGGCCGAGCTCCGCCGAGACCGGAAGCTCGATCTCGTCCTCGCCGGTCTCGGCGAGGTAATAGCGCGCGACTTTGCTGGCGGCGTAGGGCACCGTCTCGCGATACTCATCGCCGAACGGGAACTCGAGATCGGTGATCCCGGTTTCCTCGGCGACCTCGCGCTTTGCCGTGGCGAGCGGATCCTCGCCCGGCTCGATGACGCCCTTGGGGAAATCCCAGTTTCTGAATGCGCGCAGCACGAGGAGGCGGATGCCCCTGTCGGTGCGCCGGAAGACCACCGCGCCGGCGGCGCGGGAGGCGGCTGGCATGCCGCCGATGTTACTGCGGCGGGGAAATGCCCGCCGCCCGAGCGGGCCCTAGGCCAGAGGAGGAGGAGGAGGCTTTCGGATTTGCTCGGACGGCGAGGCAGCCTTGAATTGGCCGGGAATTACTTCGCAAAAGCAAGCTTGCCGGCGACGGCGTCCCTGGCGCGCGTCCAGAGTTGGACGACGCCTGCAATGGCAAGTTCCATGCGTTCCGCAATGATGAACTCGCCCTGATAGCGCCGGCGCACCTGCTCCGGAAGCGAGCGGTAGGCTTTGCGCCAGAAAGGCGTTACGAGCTCGTTACGCATGGCGCACTCCCTTCGGGGTAGCGGCGCGCGTGAAGAAGGCTTTCGCGGATGCGGCGGCCGCGTGGAGCGCCTCGGCGATCGCTTGGGCGCGCGCGCGGCGGGCTTCCTGCTCGACCGCGTACAATTCCGCAGGGGTCGGATAGCGAACTTTCGTCATGGTCTTTTCTCCTGTCACGCATGCAAGATAGGGCCTGCAGCGCGAGAGGACAAACGATCAATTCTCACCTCTCTCATAAGAAAAGCTCACCGGTTCCGTGATTTACCGCCTGCCGCCCCTTAACGCGCTGCGCGTCTTCGAGGCCGCGGCCCGGCACCTCTCGTTCAAGGAGGCAGCGGCGGAGCTGTCGATCACGCAGGCCGCCGTCAGCCACCAGATCAAGGCCCTGGAGGAATACCTCGGCGTCGAGCTTTTCCGCCGCGCCGGGCGAGGCGTGCAGCTCACCGAGGCGGCGCGCGCCGCGATGCCGCGGCTGCGCGACGGCTTCGACGCGATCGCGGCCGCGGTGGAGATGATCCGTGAGCGGGCGCAGGAGACCGACCTCGTGATCACGGCGCCTCCGGTCTTCGCCGCGCGCTGGCTGATGCCTCGACTGGCTCAGTTCTCGCGACGCGAGCCGTCGATCGACGTGAAGGTGGTCGCCTCGAGCAAGATGGTCGATGCAGGCGCGCTCGACTCCGCGGCGCTCGTCTCCAATCTCGACCTGCGCAGCGATACCTCGGGCGTGGAGATCCATCTGGGCGCCGGCGACTACCCCGGTTACCGCGCCGATCGGCTCTTCAGCGTGGCGATGACCGCCGTCGCAAGTCCCGAGCTCATTCAGGATGGTGAGCCGGCGGATCTCGCGCGGCACGTGCTTCTGCACGACGATGCCATGGACCTGGTGGCGCACGGCAACGCCTGGCAGAAGTGGCTCGAGGCCGCGGGCGTGGACAACGTCGTCGACGGCAGCCGGGGCCCGCATTTCTCCTCCAACATCCTCTCGCTCGAGGCCGCCTCGCAGAAGCTCGGCGTGGCGCTCGCGCTGCGCCCGCTCGTCGACGCCGACATCGGCTCTCACCGGCTGGTCGCCCCTTTCAAGGTCGAGGTCAAGCCGCAGTCGGCCTATTTCCTCGTGTGCCCCGAGGTCATTGCCGAGCGGCCGGCCGTCGTGTCCTTCCGCAAGTGGCTGCTGGAGCAGGCGAAAAGACCCTGAAAAGGGGTCAGGACCCTTTTCCGCTAGCGCAAGCGTAGGAAA
>DASRKB010000155.1:0-1583 GCA_035649175.1 Burkholderiales bacterium
CGGGCACTCGCCGGGCTCGGGCGCGACGTGGGTGCGCTTGGTGATGTACAGCTCGGGCCTCGGCGCCGATAGCTTGCCGGTCTCGAGGTTCACGACGCCGCCGGGCACGCCCAGTAGCATCGGATGCTTGTCCCACTGATCTACGGTTGCAGCGATGCGACGGTCGCTCATAGCGATGTCGCGCAGATTGCCGGCGGTGCGCTTGGAATTGACCCTGCGCTTACCGTCCGGGGTGAGTAGCTGCGCCTCGGCCCAGTAAAGCGCCTCGCGCGTGATCTGCACGGCCAGGCGGTCCACCATGGCCGTGTCGTCCCGGTACCAGCCGTCGCTGCGCCACTCGAACCAGGCGCCCCAGGCCTTGACGTAACGCCAGCGCGCCCCGTGCTCGGCCGCGAAGTGATCGGCCAGCGCATCCTCGGACATGGCGGCGGGTAGTGGATCGGCGTCAGGATCCGGCGCGAGGGCGGTGCTGCCGACGACCTGAAGCCGTGGCTTGCGCTTAGGCTTCGCTACGGGGGCGCTAGGCGCGTCTTGGGGCGGAGGGTCTGCCTCGTACGCCTCGAGCGGCGGCGACTCGTCCTGCGGCGTCTCAGGCGGATCCTCGGGTATGGCTTCCGGCACCATATACGGGGTGGCTCGCGCCCTGAGCCACGCGAGGATGTCTGTACCCTGCCAGTCGGCCGCGTCGAAGCCCTCGGGCTGGTCGGACGTGTCGATCATCTTGCCGGTACAGGCTAGGCCGCGCTTGTCTGCGAGGATCCCCGCAAGCTTCGCCATGGCCTCGCGCCCCGGCTCGTCGGCATCGGGCCACAGATCGACGCGCCGGCCCTTGAGAGGATTTAGGTCAGCGTGCCGCCACGCTTGCGCCCCGCCCGGCCAGGTTGTGACGACGTAATCGGGGAGGAGCGCCTGCGCTGCCTCGGCTGCTTTCTCGCCCTCGACAATAAGTATGGGGCTCTTCGGATTAGCTGCCATGCGATCAAGCGCAAATAGGGGGCGAGGCTTCTGATAATGCCCACATCCCCAGCTCGGCGGCTCGTCGCCCCGCGTGCCCCATGACCAGCAGCGGATTTCCTTTTTGCCTTCGGTTTCGTAGCGTGCGACATAGAAGAGCGGTCCTCCATCGGTATCGCGATAGACCCAGACTTTGACGGGATCCCCTAACGCCCGCATGGTCATTTCTGGCGTGCCGGCGTCGGGCGGGGGCTTTGACGTGATGCGCTCGGGCTTCGGTGCGCTGCCCTTGACTGGCGCTCGAGGCTTCCACTCCTGGGGGCCGGCAAGCTTTTCTACCGCTGCCTTGAAGTCGCAGCTCTCGACATGCTGCAGGAAGTCGAGCACATCCCCGGAAGCGCCGCAGCTGAAGCAGTGATAAATGCCCTTCTGCGGCACCACCCACATCGAGGGGCTTTTATCGTCGTGGAACTGGCATATCCCGACGTACTCTGAGCCGCGCTTTTTGAGCGGCACGTAATGCCCGATGACGGACACTATGTCCGCCTTTGCCTTCAGGCTCTGTACGTCGATTGCCACGCGATCTAAGCGGCTAGCTCTTCTTCAGGTTCGATGCGGTTGCGACGGTG
>DASRKB010000156.1:0-4769 GCA_035649175.1 Burkholderiales bacterium
GCCGCGGTGCCGGCATGCAGCCACACGTCGTGCCCGTGCAGCGGAAGCAGGCCGAACACGCTCTGCAGTCCCGGCACGAGCCCCATCAACGCGAGCAGCCCGTAGAGCAGGGCGAGCGAGCGGGCATAGCCCGCCGCGCTCGTCGCGCCCGACCAGGCCGCGACACCCCAGGCGCCGACCGCCAGGTGCACCGCGGAATGAGCGAGGTTCACCGGGAAGATTCCCAGCAGATAGCCGTACAGCATATCGAAGCGGGTCGGCGGCGCATCCGGCGGCGGCGGCTCGAGCGCCGCCGGTACGAGGCCCAGCACGCCCGCGCCGATAAAGGCGACGCCGGCGAGAAGTGCAAAGGTGGCGGTCCTCATGGCGTCTCGACGTTCCCGTTCTCCGGGTCCTGCTGGTAGTCGCGCGAGACGCGCACCACTCCGTTTCTCTCCAGCACCGCGACCCGGCAGCGCGGCTTGGCGCGGGCGACGCGCACCGCGTGCCTCATGGCGCCCCACTTGCTCGGGAAGTATGCCACCGCGATGCGGCTCGGCCCGCGCTCGTTGACGCTCCAGACGCCGTCGGGTGTCTGCGTGACGGCAAGCGTGGGGGTCGGAGTGCCCGCCATTTCCGTCAGAAGACCAGTACGCCGAGGATCACCCCGAAGACCAGGATGACCAGGAAAACGAGGAGCGCGATGCCGAACAGAACCTTCGAGATGGTTGCCGCCCCCTGCGAGACGCCGCTGAAGCCGAGCCAGCCGGTGACGAGCGAGATGATGAGGAAGATCACCGCCCACTTGATCATGCCTCAGCCTCCCGTGCCCGATGGCGCCTGGACGCGCACCACCGAGGGCTTGTCGATCGGCGGCCGGCGAATCTCCTGCTCGAGGCTCTGGCGCTCGCCGCGCTGATAGGGCGCGAGGCTCACCGGCCGGCCGGTCTCGATGGAGCGGTACAGCGCGCGGATCACGCGCACGTCGGCGAGGCCTTCCTCCGCCGAGGGCTCGGGGTCGCGGTTCTGCAGGATGCAGTCGGAGAAGTAGAGCAGCTCCGGCGCGAACTGGTCGCGCTTGGCGAAGCGCCGCTCGCGCTGCTCGCCGTCGATCGTCAGGCGGTGCTTGAGCGGCTTGGCGTACTCGTAGGCCGGGTCGAGCGCCAGGTCCCCTTTGGTGCCGACGATACGGTACTCCGAGACCTTGGCCGCGCCGAAGCTGCAGGTGAAGGTCGCGAGGCGCTCGTTCGGAAACCGCAGCCAGGCGCTCACGTGCTCCTCCACCTCGTCGGCATGGCCGAGCGCGGCGGCGCCCACCTCCACCGGCTCGTCGCGGAACAGGCCGCGCGCGGCGTTGATGCAGTAGATGCCGATGTCGTAGAGCACGCCGCCGCCGGTCTCGCGCCGCACGCGGATGTTGCCGGGCACGACGCGCATAGTGAAGGTCGACGTGAACAGGCGCGGCTCGCCGATGCGCCCGGAGCGGGCGGTCTCGATCGCCTCGAGATTGGCGCGCTCGAAATGCAGCCGGTAGGCGACCATGAGCTTCACGCCGGCCTCGCGCGCGGCGCGCGCCATCGCCTCGCATTCGGCCTCGTCGACCGCCATGGGCTTCTCGCAAAGCACGTGCACCCCGGCGCGCGCGGCGCGCTCCGCGTAGTCACGGTGCAGGTGGTTGGGCAGCGCGATGTAGACCGCGTCGATCTCGCCGCTCGCGAGCAGCGCATCGTAATCCTGATACCTGCAGGTCTTCTCGATGCCGTACTTCTTCTGCATCTCCTCGCGCTTGGCGGCGTCGCCCGAGACGATGGCGACCAGGCGCGAGTTGCGACGGGCGTTGCCGAAGGCCGGTAGCACCGCGATCTGGGCGATGTGTCCGAGCCCGACGACGGCATAGCGGATGAGGCGCTTAGGCACGGTCTTTGAGCTCCCGCGTTCCGGCGTGGCGGGCGCAGCTCGCGCAGCAGTACATGTTCCCGCCGGCCTCGACGCCGTGGCCGATGACGCGGCACTTGCAGTGCGCGCAAACCGGCGCGAGCGCCTGAATCGCGCACTCGAAGCTGTCGAAGGTATGCGAGGCGCCGCCGAGCGTCACGCTCATCGCCTTGTCGTAGTCGTTACCGCAGGTTTCGCAGCGGGGCATGCTTTCTCCTTTCAGGCGGCACGCCGCTGCTTGCGGCGCGCCGCGGGTTTCCTCTCGATGCTCTTCTTCAAGAGCGACATCAGGTCGATCACTTCTCCCTTGCCGGGGCGCTTGCCCTTCTCGGGCTCTGGGATCTCCTCGGTCTCCCCCGCCTTGACCTTCTCCTCGACGCGCTTGAGCAGGTCCTCGCGGTAGGTGTCGTGGTAGCGCTCGGGCTTCCAGGCGTCGGACATGTCCTCGACCAGGCGCAGCGCCATGTCGAGCTCCTTCGCGCTCACCTTGGCGCCCGGCACGTCGAGCGCCGCGGGCTTCTTCAGCTCGTCGGCGTAGCGCAGCGTGTTCAGCACGAGCACGTCGTCCTGCGGGAACAGCGCGGCGAGGTATTGCCTGGTGCGGATGACCACGGTGGCGATTCCGGCCTTGCCCGATTTCTTCAGCGTGTCGCGCAGCAAGGCATAGGCCTTCTCGCCGCGCTTGCCGGGGGCGAGGTAGTAGGGCGTGTCGAAGTACTGGGGCGCGATGCCGTGCAGCGAAACGAAGGCCAGGATGTCCACGGTGCGGCTCGCCTCCGGGTTGGCCCGGCGGAAGTCTTCCTCGCCGAGCACCACGTACTTCCCGTCCTGGTACTCGTAGCCCTTGACCACCTCCGCCCAGGGCACCTCCTCGCCGGTCGCCTTGTTCACCCGCCGGAAGCCGACCGGCGAGAGGTCCCGCCGGTCGAGCATGGTGAGGTCGAGCTCGCCGGAGCGCTCGTGTGCCGAGTGCAGCTCGACCGGGACGTTGACGAGCCCGAAGCTGATCGCGCCCTTCCACAGGCTGCGCGGCATGGCGCGATCCGGGTGCTACTTCGTCGCGGGCTGCGTACGGCCGGCGGCGCCCGTCGACGCGGGCCGCTGCGCGTACTTGTCTCGCACCTGCTTGCGCGCCATGTCGCGCTGGTCCTTGGCCGCCTTCTGGCACTGGTCCTTGGCCTCGCCCTTCTGGTCTTCGCAGCGCTCCTTCGCCACGTCGTACTCGGCGTTGAGCTTCGCCTCGGCGACCTTGCGCTGGTTGGTCGGCGAGCTGTCGTACTTCGCGTCGAGCTCGGCCTTGGCGACCCGCTCCTTGCCCTTCGCCTGGGCCTCGCAGACGTCCTTCGCGTTGCCCTTCATCTGGTTGCAACGCTCGCGGTCGGCCTTCGCCTGCTGCTCGATGCGCTCCTCTTCCTGCTGCTTCGCCTTGCGCCCGGCATCGTCCTTCTGGCCATAGGCGGCGCCGGAGAGCGCGACGGCGGCCGCCATCGTGATGAGCTTGAGTTTCATGTCACGGCCTCCTCAGCAGGCCCGCGACCAGCGAGACCAGGAAAAGGACCACGAACACGACGAACAGGATCTTGGCGATCTCGGCCGCTCCGGCGGCAATTCCGGTAAAGCCGAAAACCGCAGCGATGATGGCGATGATGAAGAAAGCTAGGGCCCAGCTAAGCATGACCGACTCCTCGATGTAAGTGTGTTGGAAAGCCCTGGAAGCCCGAGCAAAGCCCGTGCCTGCCCCCGGCCCGCTGTAAGCGTTGCCGGCCGCTGTAATTCGTGCGCGTAGGACGGCGTCGACGGCCGTAGGCATTCGGTGACAGCAAATCCCGGCACGGCTCCTGCTCGGAGCCCGATATGCATGCCTTGGACCGTCATCGCGCCGACAACGACGCACCCGAGTCGCGCGTCGACGACGATGCGCCGGTGATGACATGGGCGGCGCGTCCGGACCTGTCCTGCGAGTCGGTCAATCGCGCGTGGCTCGAGTTCACCGGCTATACGCGCGAGCAGGCGCTGGGCGAGGGCTGGTCGCGCACGCTGCACCCCGAGGATCTCGCGCGCTGGCTCGACACGTGCGTACGCGCCTTCGACACGCGCGCGAGCTTCGAGATCGAGTACCGCATGCGTCGGCGCGACGGCGAGTACCGCTGGGTGCTCGACCGGGGGCGCCCGCGCATCTCGCGCGACGGGCAGTTCCTCGGCTACGCCGGCGCCTGCATCGACATCGACGCGCGCCGACGAGCGGAGCAGGAGCTCGCGAGATCCCTCGAGCGAGAGCGGCGCCTGCGCCTCGCGGTGGAGGAGGCGAGCCGCGCGAAGAACGGCTACCTCGCCTCGGTGCTGCAGGAGCTGCGCGCGCCGGTGCAAGCGATCGTCGCCTGGACGGCGCACCTGCGCGCCCAGGCCAAGCCCGAGAGCGAAGCGGCGAGCTCGCTGGCGGCGATCGAGACGAGCGCGCGCGTCCAGCAGCGCGTGCTCGGCAACCTGCTTGCGCTTTCCGACCGGAGCGAGCCGCTGCTCGCCGGCGTGCGCGTACTGGTGGTGGAGGACGATCAGCAGGCGCGCGACTCGATCGTCAAAGTACTGCAGGCGGCCGGCGCGGAGACGCGCGCCGCGGCCTCGAGTGCCGAGGCGCTCGAGGCGCTCGAGGCCTGGCACGCCGACGTGGTGCTCGGCGATACCGCTCTGCGCGGCGGCGGGGGCTTTGCGCTGATCCGTGCGCTGCGCGCGCTGCCGGCCGAGCGCGGCGGCTGCACTCGGGCCGCGGCGCTCACCGGCGCGGCGGAGCCGCGCGAGGCTCGCCGAGCCATGGCCGCGGGGTACGACGCGCAGCTCGCGAAGCCCGTGGAGCCGGT